>CAZGMK010000006.1:0-165579 GCA_964526835.1 uncultured Ignavibacteriales bacterium | reverse complement strand
GTGACCGTAATCGGCCCGTGCCCGAACATCGGGTAGGTTGTAACCTCGGGACTCAACAAGGTCATATTCTCGGTCTGATGAAGCCTTATGGTGACTTCGTCGCACTCATGGTTAGGGTCCAGTACGATGTCGTAGGTAAGCGTTACGGAGCCCGCCCCGGTCGGTCTTGGCGTTGGCTCGTCACGTATAACATCGAAAGGCAGCGGACTGGGTTCACTGCCGAAGGCGCCCCCCGCGAGAACGCTGGTCAGAATCAAGACTGATGATAATATGTTCCGCATCTTCTACTCCCAATTCTCGAACTTACACCGAATGTAGCTGAAGTGCCACACCGGCAATGTTCGCTCTTTAGAACAACTCCTTGCGAGCGTCTGGCTCAGCGTCCGCCCAGTTGCGGAACCGGTAAGTGAACTGGGTAGGTTCGCCCGCTACCCTCGGTGAGGCAACGATGCTGCCTACCGGCGTCAGATCGGGCTTGTCATACGCCCAGAAACTCGTCTCGCACCAATTGTCGGCCTCGGATTCTTCATCCACATCATCGGAAGGATCGATCTCGATCCGAACTGTGTGGGACTCGTCAGCTGCCACAGATCCGGAGACCAAGCCAGTTACTTCGTCACACTCGCCTGCATCTACGTCTGGGAAATACCAGTCAGCGACCTTCTGGCCATCCAGAATCACGTCTACCCAGAACCCATAGGCGGCAGTATCGCCCTCATTCGCTACGGCGAAATTTATCGTGAACTGCTCGCCGACGAAAATCGTATCACCACCCCATGGATCAATGCAGATTGGCTGAGAGCAGTAGGCCAGATCGCAGCATCTAAGATTAGGTTGCGGCGGACGTTCGCCGTAGATGGCTATGTTATCGATATAGGCACCAAAACCCCCTACGTCCGCATTGTCGCTTACCCACGAGAACGAGTGATAGAGAGTGTCTCGATTGACGCAGTCTATTACCGTGCACACCGAATCCCAGCCGGGAAACATTCCCGTCACCGTCCCTTCCGGCGGATAATAGGTCAGCCCATCCCACGATCGAGTCCAAGCAAAGTAATCCAGGAAATCCCAAGTGTATACGTAGTAGTCGTAGCAGAACGTGACTTGGTTGTATTCAGATACAAGCAGGGGAGACACCGGTCGGAATTCCGAACTCATTGAATTGTCATATTGGCCGGGGCTATGATCACCAACAGCAGCGCACCATAGAGAGGAGTCCCCTGTCAATTGTGCCCAAACCGGGCTCGACGAGGCAACCCCCCAGTAGTCAAGCCCGCTCTGCGTATCCGAGTCGTAAGCCTGCCATTGGAACGGAAAACCTGACTCGAAGTCTGAGGAGAAGATCGATACTAACTGCCCCCTGGGGGCGGCATCTGTCGCCTCACCAACCGACCCTTGCGCGTCATCGGTCGGCAATGATTCCAGACTATCTTGTCGCTTCACCGGCACGTAGGGATAGAAGTTGTAAGGCACGCCGGAATTCTCGATCTCCTGCATCTGCATTCGGTCCACCTCGAAGTGATACAAGTGCGCCGAGTCGAACGGCGCCAGCGAATCGACAATGCCTGCCATCACCGCTGAATCGCCCGGTTTGGACAGATCGACTACCACATGGAATCGGCTGGGCGCCCTGTAGTACTTCATACTGTCCGCAGGGATCTTACCGTCAGGCAGTGGCCGTGCCTCGTGGAACTTCACTTCACCCTTACGGCGCACGAAGTCCTTTCCATCGACAGACATCACCTCCGCGCCAACCATGCACGGCTGCTGCTCTCTCGCTCTCAGCCTCCTCCACTGCCTCTCGATCTTCTGCTCTTCAATCGCCCGCATCAGCGAATCCCGATCGGCCCGGACCCACTCGTCTTCTTCGTTCTTTGCCCAACAACGGCTGGTGTCATCCATATAGCTGTACCATATTCCCGCTGTATCGTCAGGCTCGCTCCAAACCTCGAAATCGGGCGGCAGCGAGTCTATGTTGTACAACTTGCCGTCCTTGCCCATAACTGTCCGGACAACCCGCGGCCCGTCCTTCAACTCCTCGAATATCCGCTCACGCTCGGCTTGCTCGGCTTTCATGGAGTCGGCCAGCTCTGACATCGTGGGAAGACCTTTCCACGCATCACGGTATACTTCGTAGTACACCCACTGATTCCTGTATGCTACGCGAAGAGTGTCGGCTATAAGAGTAGCCGCTTGATTCACCGTTGCCCTCTCCGTGGATACGTGTACCTTCACCCTACCTGTGTCATTTGGTGCAATCTCTACAGGAATGATGACAATGTCACTGTCGCCAGGTTGAATCTCCTCTACCCTGAGCAATGGACCAAGTATCCTTAAGCCGTCATGCTCGACCACCTCAACCCGGAAACTCGTGTAGTCGTTGATATCATATGACCGGATGGTAACCTGGAGCCTTACCAAGCCAGGCGTCATCTCCCAAGTCTCGGGCCTCATTTCGGCACCAAAGCGATAGTACCACTCAGTGGGTAGATCTCCTCCGCCTCGGCGTTCTTCCGGGATCTGATCCAGCAGGTCATCAACTCTCGAGACCCTTCCGCTATCTGCCGGGCCGCTAGCATCGACTACTGCGGCCGGGCAATACGCTAAAGCAGCGAAGAGTATGAATAGCAATCGCGTGGGCATCGTAGCTCCTTGTCTCATAGAAACCTCCTTCAATCCTCACACGCCACCGGTGCGGGGGCCGCCTCCGAACATGCAGGCCTGCAGGTAGTCCACGTCCGCCTGGTTAACGGATCCGTCATCGTTAACATCCCCCTCATCCATACACGGCGGCGCAGGACCGCCGGAGTTAACATAGCATTGTAGGGCGGAAGCCCCGTGCTTCCGCAAACGAGTTTCTCGTGCATGGGAGATGGCATGAGCACAGGGCTCCTGCCCTACTGGCTCGCTTTTCATTCTGCACTCCTCTCGCATCCTTTTGTATTTTCAATCAATATGCCGGATCTCATTCCCGGACACCGGTATCGGCCCACCGCACTTGGTCGGATGCATACTCCTACACCAAGACGCACGGGCCGCCACGGGCGTCAATCGGCCAGATGCCTGTATGGATACAAGTATCCCTCGCTAACCGCGATGTCCCAACTGAGCGTGTGCTGCTGAAGGGAAGACAGACTCAGTATTGACCCAAACCTGCTTCCATCCCTCTGTGCTAATGATAACGACTTCCGATACCGTTGCCAAGCACTATCTGGAGAACCGATGCGCAATACCGTAGTATCAGCGGACCGGCAGCCGACGCGCGCTGCGGCCTGACCTCCAACCTACCGGGCGCTGTCCTCGGCGGTGGCATCCTCTCCCCCGGCATCCGGGTTGAACCTGAATTCAACCCCCCCGTTGTGGAGTTCGACGCGACGGACCGGCGGGTTGCCGACACCCGGATCGATGCACGACCTGGGCGCCCCCAGTCGAGTCGGGAAACTTCCCTTGCCGCCGTAATCCGCAACCGGAAAGTAGTCATGAACCTGGGTTGAATACAGGAGAATATTGCCGCTGCGATCGGACAGGCTGTTGTCGGTGCAGTCCTCCCAGAAGAAATAGATGGCGACAGAAGTATCATCTACCATGACCGACGGACCGGAGGACACCACGACCCTGAGCAGTGAAGCCTTGCGGTCGAAACCGAAACAAACCGGACCGTCATCTTCAGGAACGGTTTCGGCCAGAGCAATGGCCTGCCAGATCTGCGAGGGATGTCCCTCCCGGTCCGTATTCGGCATGGGCCGAGAGTCGAAGAACGCCCAGTTGCATGAATCGTAGACCTCGCCCGGCAGGACATCCATGATGTCCACCACACGCGAATCGACGGCTAGTTTGATGTCGAAACCGGCAACCGGATAACCGAAGCCCTGGAGATTGACGGCGAGAGTATCGAAGACCTGGCCGGTTGCAGTCTCAACCCTCTCGATCGACAGGACCACTCTGTCCGGCAATTCGGATTCGAGGTTGATCAGGGTATCCGGCGGCTGTGAATCCGACGCGACGACCGTATCGGCGACGACGGAGTCCGGAGGAACGGAGTCAAGCGCCAGTGAGTCGTCGCGGCCGTCCGGCCCGGCAACCCCGGGGCCGCACAGAATGCACGACAGGATGACGACCACACCCGCGGCCGACGAGCGGTAGGTTCTCCTCATAGTTCCATCACATCATTCGATAACCCGAAACTTGTAGGGCCCCTCCCACTCCGGACGCTCCGAGGGTATGGTGTTGGGACGAGAGGAGAACATCCAGGCCCCGGCCGGCGGATAGTAACTCGAATCGACAACAAGTGTCCCCGGTTGGCGGACGATGATTTCGAATGACAGCTTCTTCTCGCGTGCGTGCGGTTCATAAGACTGTTCATTACAGACCCCGCCGAACCCGATCGTATCCGGAAGCCTGCCGTCCCAACTGCGCTCGATCACGAACATGCCGAACAGATCCCAGACCGAGGCATCATCGAATCCGTTGAAGCCCTTGACATCGCCTGAGTCGTTCAGGCCCTCACCGGGAGAACTCACGTGAACGATCTCCGAGATGTCATCGGAGTGGAGTTTGAAGCCGACCGTCATACCTGCACGCCGCTGATCGTTCTCGAAGTAGACATCGACCGAGACTGGCCTGCCGGCCCTGATCGTCTTCTGATCTACCGATCCCTCCCCGGAAATCTCTATGCTGATAGTAGCGGCCAACGCCCCCGTGCCCAACAGCCAGACCACCGCAAGGGACAAGGCTGCATGATTAGTTCTCCGCATCGCAACTCCATGAGACGGGGCCGCGTGGCCCGGTGATTAAATGTCTTTCGACCTCATGATAGGCAATGTCATCGGAAGTGTCAATGCCTGGTGAGTGCGGCGAGTGCAGCAGAGTCAGACGAATCGACTTGTGCCGCGGCCGTTACGGCAGTAGTTTGGCCGGACAGACAATGCCAATACCAAGGAGAATACGATGGCTCGAAAACGCCCGATAACAGCCGAAGACCTCTACAATCTCCGTATTCCCAAAGAGCTGGCCATGGCTCCGAACGAAGAGTTCGCCGCGTTCACGGTCGAGCGCATGGACCGCAACAAGAAGACCTACAGGGCCAATCTGTGGCTGTGCCGTTTCGACGGCAACCAACCTCGTCGGTTCACTCAAGGCGACCACTATGACAAACTGCCGGTAATCTCGCCCGACAGCCGGAAGCTGGCGTTCGTCTCCAGGCGAGAGAGCAAAACCGGCGTCTACATAATGCCGGTCGATGGTGGCGCGGAAGAGCGGCTGATCGAGATCGAAGCCGACATCACGCATCTGCTGTGGTCTCCCGACGGCCGCCACCTGGTCATGCCGCTGCGATTTCACGACTCTCATTACATCGAAGACGAAGCCCGCAAGGACGACCCGCCGGTCTATCGACATATTACTCGTCTGAGCTACCGATACGACGGCAAGGGCTTTTTGCCCCGAGACGCTTTTCAGATCTTCACGCTGCAGATCGACACCGGCGATCTGCGACAGGTCACCAGCGGCAAACGCGACAATATGATGCCGCACGTCTCTCCCAACGGCAAGTGGATCTGTTACACTTCCAACCGTCACAGGAACCCCGACCTCAACGCTCTGCATATGGATGTATTCGTGATCCCTTTCGACGGCGGCAGGGAACGCAGGATCCCCACTCCGACGGGGCCGGTGTACGGGCCGCGCTTCTCCCCGGACAGTCGCAGTATCGCTTACATTGGTCATGATCAGCCGGACAGCCCGTGGAATGTGGCGCCGCTGCACATCTGGAAAGTTGGCCTGAATGGCTCCCCGAAGGCCCGCGATCTGATGCCGGATTACAATCACATGGCGGTTGATCAGACTCTCTCGGACGTCGGCGAGTTCGGCGTACAGCCGTTGATCCGATGGTCGGCCGACGGCAAGCGCATCTATTTCCTGGCCAGCGACACCGGCAAGACGAACCTTCTATATGTGCCCAACGCCGGGGGCAAACCGAAGCCTGTCTTCGAGGGGGCGTGCCACATTAAGGACTTCTCGATCGCAGGCAATGGGCGGAAGGCGGCGTTGATCTGGGCGGACCTGGAAAACCCCGGCGATATCCTGGTCTGCCCGCTGACCGCAGGAGCCCATAGGAAGGCCAAACGTCTCACCGATCTGAATGGTTTCATAGCCTCCGATATCAAACTCGGCAAGACTGCCGAGGTGTGGGTCAAGTCATTCGATGGCACTCCGATTCAGGGTTGGGTCACCAAGCCACCGGGCTTTCGCAAGAAGCGCAAATATCCGGCAATACTGGAAATCCACGGCGGTCCGCGAAAGCAGTTTGCTTTCACTTTCTTCCACGAGATGCAATATCTGGCGGCCCAGGGATATGCAGTAGTGTATACCAACCCTCGTGGAGGCTCCGGGCGCGGCCCAACCTGGGCAGAGTCGATCGTGGCCGACTGGGGAGGTCTGGACTATCGAGACCTGATGGCTGTGACCGACTGGATGACTTCGCAGGACTACATCGACAGGAACAGGCTCGGCGTAACCGGCGGTTCCTATGGCGGCTATATGACCAACTGGATAATCGGCCATACCGATCGGTTCAAGGCGGCCATCACCCAGCGGTCGTTGTCGAATCTGGCTTCGTTTGTGGGGACATCGGATGTCGGCCATACCTTCCACCGCGAATTCAAGGCTTGGCCCTGGACCGACCCGGCTCTATATGAGAACCGGTCTCCTTTGACGCATCTGCGCAAGGCCAAGACACCGGTCTTGATAATCCACAGCGAACAGGACCTGCGCTGCCCTATCGAGCAGGCCGAGCAGATGTTTGTCATGCTCAAGGCATTGGGCAGGAAGGTGGAGATGGTTCGATTTCCCGGAGAATCGCACGGTCTGTCGCGTCACGGACGCCCTGATCGGCGCATCGCCCGGCTGGAGTGGATCAGGAAGTGGTTTGACCGGTACCTGAAGCAGGACTGAGCGACGCGGAGTCCTCCATCCGGCGAACACCGAGTCTCGCCGCGCAGTCGCATAGCCCGCCTTTTTCGGATCACCGATGTTGTTTACATGCGGAAGAGCCCGGCAGCGCCGCCGCCGGCGTTGGTCTCGGTCCCGACCGTGAATCCCTTTTCGCGAAGGAAGGCTTCGGCCTCTTTGCGGCTGCGGAAGGTCTTGGATATATTCCGGGTGCCGCCCTTGGCGAACATCTTGTGAAGGATTTTGTAAGTGATCGGGTTGCTGATGATGTTGACCGACCAGGCCATGTTGTTCCGACGACACCAAGCCAGGTGCTTACCGACGATGTCGATAGCTTCCGGCGCGGCTGTTTTCCAGTTGCTCAGATCGATCAGCTTGGCCCACGGCTTCTTCTGCTTGACCAGATCGGCGACCGCCGCTTCAAAGTCCTCTTTGTAACTTTGAGCAGTTGGCGCCTTCCAGATACCGAAGACCTTTTCGTAGACGATCCGATTTTTCTCGTCTACATCCGCTGAGTATTCAAGATGCCATCCAGCCATGGTAGCACTCCAAGAAAGCATTGACGATGTATTACAGATTTGCCAGAATCAGGAGCCTGTCTGGCGCCCAATATATAAGGTCGACCGAATCTGTCAATATAAAAAGCACCTATTTTCACAATCTTTTCTCCTTTCATTCGTCCCAAGCCCAAGGTTTGGGGCCACTTACAGCGATGTAACGCACGGGCCAGCATCGCAAGAATAGGGTTATTCGGCACTCTTCGCAGCGAAGTCGAGTATCCGGAACCGGAAAGTGTAAGCCGGGTCTCTGCCTCGGCTTGCGGACCTCACCGGGGACAGAATCGCTCGGTGTTCGTTGATCGAGCCCCCATTCAGCTCGCTTACTCTGCAGTCGCAATTGGATTGGGTCGTTTCCGCGCCCGTCTATATTGTTAAACAGCGAGCCAGGCAATTGGTTCGGGCCGGTTCCGACTATTTCAGTACAGCGGCCAGGTCGGCGCAGATTTTGGCGGCGGTCCCTCCATAAACATGTATTGTACCAGATACACCAGATCACTGATATCGGGCCCGATGAAGTCCCCGTTCACATTGGCCCTCCAGGCCGGCCAGTGCGGACTTTGCCCGCCGGCGAACATATAGTCGACGAGAGCAACAAGGTCGCTGACATCCGGATCCGAGAAGTCACCATCGATGTCGCCCGGGACGTAGTGCACCGCCGCGTGAGCCGGGCCGTCGCCCAACAAGAAGCTCTGAATGCCGGCGCCGCTGCTGTCGATTCGCCGCACCACATCTGAGAAGCCCCCGATCAAGCAGGTGCTGTCCTGGTAGGCAACGGCCATAGTGCAGCCGGAGTCGACCACCAGCGGATTGGTCGAGTTGTGCAACGGCACGCGCGAGGCAGCGTCGAAGGTGTAGGCATATCCCTCGGACGCCCACCCCCCAGCCGCCACATAGGCGATGTCATCGGGGCAAATGGTCAGGTTCCCCGGTGAGCCGCCGAGGGCGAAGCTGTCCACCACAGCATCCAGTCCCGGATCGACGACGTAGATCATGCCGAAGACCGACCAGTAATCCCCGGTGCATACAACATGCAGATAGCCGTGGCTGTCACGCGCCAGATACTGCGGGTTTTTTCCGACGTTGAGCGTGTCCATAAGCTGATCGGTTCGAGTGTCGAAGACAACTACTCGTCCCTGGCCGTATTCCCATGTGCTCTGGTTAAAGGCTGTCACGGCCACATAGGCTTTCCGGTCATGTATCAAAACCCCCTGGGGGGAATCACCAACAGACCACTGGTCCGCGATCGCTCCGTTGATCACATCTACCTTGGCCAGCGAGCCCGACTCCCAAAGCGTGACGTATACATACTGGCTGTCCAGAAACTCCATCCAGAATGGATTCGTTGATCCGCCGGTGCCTATGTATCCCATCGTCGACTCGGTCCTCAGGTTGATAAGCTGCATTTCATCCGTTCCCGAGCAGATCACGTAGCCCACCGAGTCGCGCACGACAATCTGGTTGGGATAGCTCAGCAGATCCGAGCCCAGGGTCACGACATCATTACGTACCTGCCCGGTGTTGAGATTAATCTGCGACAGGGTCTCACCGCTCGTGTTGATGACCCAGACAATAGGGTCGGCGCCGGCGGTCGTGAAGAGGGCCGGAGCCAGGAGAATCAGAAGGAGTATTGCTGACGGTTTCATTGCCTATTCCCTTGCTTTGGCTGGAGTGAAAGTGACGCCCAGGCCCACCCGCCAGTTACGTCCGGGCATGGGGTGATGTGTGATGATCGCGTAGTCCTCGTCAAGGAGATTCCTGACGCCGACCTCGCCGGTTACACTTATCGACGAAGATGCGGGAACTGTCACACTCAGATCGAGGTCATCCAGCCGATGACCATCATACCATTTGGTGTTGGCCTCGGTCGCCCAGCGCCGCCCTATCAGACGAGTCGCGTACTGAACGCGAACCGGACTAATATCGAGCACGACGGCGAGGCGGGTTGTGTACCGGGGAGTGTGGGTGAGATACTTGTCGAAGCTGTTCGGCCCGGGCACGCGATTGCGGGCATCCGTGAGGGTATTCTGGTAGTCGAACGAGAGTCGTCCGCCCCACATTTCCAGGCGTACAAAGTCCTCTCGTCCGGAAATCCGCGCCGATCCGAGGTTGATCGGTTTCCAGACTCCCGAGGGGCCGCTCTGGACCCACTGAACAAGATCATCGGCGCGCCGGTGGAACCATGTAAGCCCTGCCTCGAGGCGGCACCACCCGGCGTCATACCGCAGCGAGCCTCCCCAGTTTGTGGAGAGCAGCACCTCGGGCCTGAGATCCGGATTGCCGGCGGACCAGGCATCGCCCTTCCAGAACAGCGCGTTGATGGACGGTAGCCGAAATGAGGTTCCGTGGCTGATGCGGATGGTCGTTCTCAGAGCGCCGCCGCTGACCAGCGTAGCCCCGGCTCGAGGCGTCCAGCGGGCGACCGAGACAGCACGTCGCGGAGGGTCCCACGGGTAGGTCGGGGTGGTGTCGCGCGGAGTCGTGGTAGCGTCGTCATAACGAAGGATTCCGTCAAGGGTGATCCGGTCCAGCCACCACTCGGACGGGAACACGATTGAACGCTGAAACTCGGCGAAGGCCGACCAAGTCCGACGGTCTGTGATGCCGGTCGATTGCCGCGGAGCCAGGTGATCCTGGTGGTCCAGACGTTGCTGGCTGCCCTCGGCGCCGACCTGCATAGCCCATGCCCGCGCGGATTCCCATTTCAGAGCCAGGGTCTCGGTCAGGGTTCTATCGGCGTAGGAGACCCGGAAGCGGTCGGCAGGCGATGATTCGGTGTCCCGTAATTCCTGATCGAGTTCCGACCAGCCCAACCGGGCGGTCAGGAGGATGTTTCGGCCCAGGTGGTGCCTCAGAGCAGCCGTCAGCAACAGACGGTCATCGGTCCTGAAACCGAAAGGGCTCTGCTCGCGGGCGGCGCCGGGCAGCCCCCGGGATGACTCGTAGACCTGCAGGGAGGCCGTCACTTCCGATCCGCCACCCCAGCGCGCGCCCCCGGAAAGGAAGTAACTGTCGCGGCGACTATGGTTGTTCAGGCGTCGGCCTTCCACAACCGTATCCGCGGGCGCAACCGAATAGGCGAACGGAAAATCACCGTCGCAACGGCTAGTCGTCACAGATCCGCTGAGGGAAAGGGGCCGGTCATCACCGGTCGACTTAACGCGGAGGGCCGTGCGGCGACCATTCCAGCTCGACACATCTTGATCAAAGCCGGCTGCGGTCGCCAGGACGGCGGATGATTGCGTAACGATGTTGATCGCCCCCGCCATAGCGTCGGGCCCGAATCTGGCCGACGCACTTTCCTTGTAGATATCGATCCGTTCGATCATCTCCAGAGGGATACTGTTCAGGTCGGCCTGCCCCCCACCGGCCGGTTTGAGACGATGTCCATCAACAAGGATCAGGACCTGTTCGGAAGATGACCCGCGAATGCGGACATGCGATTGTCCGCCGCGACCATCACTCTCGACCTGAAGGCCCGGAACCTGTTCAAGAGCATCGGGCAGGCTGCGAGCGCCGGCCGCGTCGATCTGCCGGCGATCCAGCGTCACCATCGACTCCGAGGTCCCGATCTTAATGATCCCCAGAACTGTGATCGACTCGACTGTCGTCAGGCGCCGCTCCAGAAGGACAACCAGCCCCGCCGAGCTCAGCGCCGAGGTCTCGCCCTCAATCCCCATGCGCGATTCGTAGCCTTCCGCCTCGACAGTCAACCGATAGTCAGCGTGGGGCAATCCGTAGAAGGCGAACCTGCCGTCCTCATCGGTTGTAGTCTCCCAGGCGGTTCGCTCAATTGTCACGACCGCCCCGGACACGGGCGCGGAGTCGTGAGCATCCAGCACTCGCCCGGAAATCGACCGCAGTGACTGCGCGCCGGCGGAGGTCAACAGGACAAGGCACAGCACCACCCCGGCCAACAGCATCGGCCTCCGGATAGTACCTGGCGGTGGTTTGGTTCTGGTTAGCTGCCGACCGAATCCCGTCGCCCCGGCCGAGCGAATAAAACGAAAGAAGCGCCTCATGGCAATCCTCTCAGGTTGCCGCCGGCGCCTGCTGCATAGGACGACCAGCCCGCGCTGGCCACAACCACATGGGATACAGCTGCGGCAGGTTTCCTGGCTTGAGCTTCAGGCCCCGTCCGGACGCCTTCCCCGTCATGCGACGAGTGGCCAAGTGCCCGGCGAGTAGCTCACACAGTAGCGGGGCTGCGACGGAATCGCACCGTCTTCCCTATTATCCGTCCCGATGGACGGCACCGCAACGTTGTTGAAAGTAATCTAAGGCTCCTACTCGTCGGTGTCAATAGCCGGCTGCGACGGCGCATGGAAATGTAGTCGCTGACGCTTGTAATCAACGGTCAACCTGAAGTTCCTGAGGAAGGTAGCCCCCAGGATGCCTTCGATCGGCGCCCGGCTGGACTCCTTGATGACGCCGAGGTCCTTAACAATCGCCTCCACGTCCCGGGCCGCAACGTCATCGCCCAGAGCCAGCGAGTCAATCGTCACTCGACTACCATCGGTGAGCGGGAGCTTGAGTCGTTCGGCTAGCCAGGGAGTGACAAGCGTGTGGCTGGCGCATAAGTCGACGGCCATCAGGGCCGCCGTGCGGTCATCGATCGCCACGTCGACTATCACCAGGTGCCTGAAGGTGCTGAAACCGACAGACCGGTCAGTACGTGGGTTCAGTATGTCGGGTATTGTCTGCTGCAGGTTCATGGTCTGAGCGGCGTAGTCGACAGTCACGTAGAAACGACGCAGCACCTCATGGCCTATGAGGCCGTCCGGCGCCCCGAATCGCTGATCGGCGACGATTTCGCGCATGTCGATGGCCGTAGCCCTCAGATTGTAAAGACGGTCGGACCCGACCTCGAGCGAGCGCAGGTCCAGCCACCAGGCTGAGGAAGAACCGTCGATGCCGACGATGTCCCGCTGCGGAGGGCCGCTTTGCAGGCTCAAGCCGTGGGCCTCGGCGAATCGGCGGTCAATGTACAGGCGATCGGCGCCGGTATCGATACCGAATGTTCCTTTCACGCGTCCGTCGATAGTCACCTCGACTTCGACTATACCGCGTTGTGGATCGAACGGCAACTCGCTCGCCGGGGCGAACTCGTATGCCAGAACGATGCATGCAAAAACGATGCGAAACATATTGCTATGATCGAACATCACAGGCCGGGACTTGAGCCGCCTCGAAAGCAACTCGCGATCACGCCGGGGCTTCCGAACGCCGCCTGATGAAACCAAACACGCCGCCAAGGATGATGAACACCGAGCCAAGCCAGACCAGGCCCACGAGCATCTTCTTCGATATATCTATGGCCAGTCGCGATTCCGGGCCAGGGTCGTAGAGTCCCGGCAGGTTGAGGACAACCGCTCTCTCGTCGGCAAGTATGCGGGTTATGGTCACCGGGATAGAATCCGCCTGCCAGATGAGCCAGTCCGGGTGATCGACGTAATCCGAACGGCCGTGCTCATCGGTGGTCAATTCGACCGCCGGTGTCAAAGTATCGATCAAGCCGTCGCGGGATGCAACAACCCGGGCTGAAACCTGCATATCGCCGCTCATGTCGCCGTGGGCGCCCATTATGAACTCATCGAATGTCAGAGACCACGGTCCCGCTTCAGCACTTTGGCCCCGAACCAGTTTCAGACCCCGCGGATCATCGGATTGCTGAACCTGCTCCGGTGCGAAGTACAGGTCATACAGCAGACGACTCTCAACATGCGGACGGCGCATGATGCCGTCGAGGCGCTGCGAGTAGTATAGCTGCGGGCGCAGATCGGTAGTGTCGCCGTTGGTGACCATCTCCAGGATCAGAGCATTGTTGGGTTCGGTGATATCGCTCTCCATGCCGCGGAATATGACGGTTCGGCCGAATGCCTCCCCTGATCCCCCCTGCGGCAGGACCAGCTTCTGGCCCGTGCTGAATGCCGATGAGGCCAGTATTCCTATAATGAGCACACCGAAACCGGTATGGGTGAGAGGGCCACCCACAAGTCGCCAGCGTGATGGGAGCAACTCGACGACAATCGTGAGGTTGGACGCCAACGCGAACGCCGCCAGGGCGAAGAACATCACATACAGAGGCTTCCCAACGCCGACAATCAGGCACACTGCAACGGCGGCAACCATCGCCGCGAGCGAAGCAGCAAGCCTCGCCAGGGCGCCTTTCTTCAACAGGAACATGCCCACGGCGGAAGCCACAAGGATGAACAGGATGTCGAATGGCATACCGGCCCCGAAGACCAGATCGAAGAGCATGAAGGCCAGAATAGTCGCAGAGGCTGCTACGATAACAAGTTTCAGCGGCCAGTTCTTCACGGAATACACGCTGAAATTCGTGATCGGCGTAATCCCAAGCAGGAGCGCATAGATTATGGCCATCGGCAGGGCGAAATCATTATAGGTGCCGATGTCGGCGGCCCGTGGCTGGTCAGTGAAGGCCGACGTCAGCACCGGCAGCGACGACCAGAACAGCACGATCATACCGAAAATGAACAGCAGGGCGGTCGCCCCGACCAGCATGAACTCGCGACCCCAGAAGCAGTAATTCAGCGGGCTTGTCGGAACCGAACGAACCCGAGCCAGGAACAGAACCAGACTGAGCGCAACCATTGCAATCAGGAAGACGATCAGGTAGATATTCTGTCCGAGGTTCACAAACGAATGCACCGAAAAATCAGCCAACACCCCGCTGCGAGTAAGGAAGGTTCCGTAAATGACAAGCACGAACACAAGTGCCGTCAGCAAGATATTCGACTTCTGCAGAGCCCCGTTGCGACGCTGTACGATCAGACCGTGCAGTAATCCCAGGCCCACCAGCCAGGGTACCAGCGATGAGTTCTCCACCGGATCCCAGGCCCAGTAGCCGCCCCAGCCGAGGGTCTCGTAAGCCCAGTACCCGCCCATTATGTTGCCCGCTGCCAGCATTACCGCCGTCACCGCCACCCACGGGAAGGCCCGTCTGAGCCACTCCGAAAAGTCGTTGCGGATGAGCGCCGCCATAACGAGGGCGAAAGGCACGGCCGCCATGGCATAGCCGATGAAGATAACCGGCGGGTGGGCGACCATCCACGGGTTCTGCAGAAGCGGGTTCAGCCCGGCGCCTTCACGGGCGGCAAACGGCAGCAATTCGAACGGCGAGAGTTGTGTCAGGATAAACAGAAAGAAAGCGTTGACCAGGGCGAACACAGCCATGGCCCACTCGCGGAGCTTTCCGGCCCGGTGGATTACTATATACCCACAAAGCACGTTCAGCAGCGCCCAGAGCAGGTATGTGCCTTCCTGACCGCCCCAGAAAGCGCTCAGCAGATAGAAGAACGGCAGACTGCTGTCGGAATACTGATAGACATACTTGATGGCGAAGTTGTGAGAGAAGAACAGGTAAAACAGATAACCTGACGCCAGCAGAACAACCGCGGTCAGCGAGTACCAGGACCGCCGCGCCAGGGAGATGAACTCGGATCGCCCGCACGCACCGGCCAGCCAGGCCAGCCCGGAGACGAGGTTGAAGGCGAAAGCCAGAATGATCAGTATGTCGCCGGGGTCATTCGGTCCAAAACTCATAATGCCCCGGTTTTCTGCGCCTGATTGTGCTTCTCGATGCTTTGGTAAGCCTTGTCATCTCCTCCCTGATACTTGGAAGGACACTTGACCAGTAACTGCTCGGCTGCAAAGACTCCTCCATTGGGCTGTCCTTTCACGACAACCGACTCAGCCTGATCGAAGTTACCCGGCACTACCCCCAAGTAGACAACGGACAGGCTGGGCGAACCGGTCGGGTCGGCGGCTTCGGCATCGTAAATGGCGAAAGACAGGCGAGACTGCTCAGCATCATAGCGAACCGACTCGAAGTCGATTTTGCCCATAACCTGCACAGTCCGCTGAGCGTTCATGGCTTCATCGATGTGTACGTACTGAACCGTGGTCCGGAAGAACGCAAAAGCTCCCCAGACAACGAAGATGACTACCACAACTGCGCCTATAATGTATCTGGCGGTCACTGACGCCCCTCCTCCAGTCGTTTCACCCTTCGGCCCAGCCGCACCAGATACCAGAACAAGCCGACCCAGATGGCCAGGGTCACGGCCATGGCCACGTAATTGCCATCCATCAGGCAGCCTCCTGTCGGCGGCGGGCGATGTCGGCCACCCTGACCGCCAGGTTGAACATCCAGAAAAACAATACGGTGAAAAGGGCCAGCGATGAGAAGAATATCAAGGCCACATGTCCGCCCATTGTGAAGCGCAGTTCAGAGTCAATGACCGAGTCGGCCGGGTGCAGTGATGGAGTCACCCGGGGGACCACGAATATCAGAAACGGCACGGTAATGAAAGCAAAAATCGCATATACGGCCGAAAGGTTGGCGCGTCTCTCCGGACTCAGCACCGCTCCACGAAGCGCAAAGTAGGCCCCGTAGATCAACAGCAAGACAAATATCGAAGTCTCGCGTGGGTCCCAGTTCCAGAACGAGCCCCAGGTCACCTTCGCAAAAATCGAACCGGTGATGGTCGCCAGCAGGCAGAAGATGATGCCCAGACGAGCCGCTTCCAGGGCGCGGTGATCGTAACGCAGGTCGCGCTTGCGCAGCCACAGTATGGAGTAGACCATAGCCGTGGCATAAGCCAGGACGCATATCCAGGCCATCGGAATGTGGTAATAGAATACCCGGCTGGCCTCACCTATAGTCTGCTGCGGAGCAGCGGTCGTGAAACTGGCGACGATCACGGCCGCCAGGCCTGCCAAGACGAGTATTTGCCACCAGCGTATCATATTCTCAAACTATCCTGATCCAATCCATATTTATACAAAGCTCGACACGAAGGCAACCGCATTCCGCAGCCAGTAAGTCATGATACATCAATCGCTCCAGACAAACCGAAAGAGCATGACCGATCCCACTGTCATCGCGACAAGATAGGCGACGAGAAACTGCAGTTCCGCCGATACTTCGGCGGGCGACTGCCCGCTCAGCGCCTTATCGCAGCCCCCGACCACCACCAGGAGCAACGGAACGAGAACCGGAAAGGCCAGCACAGCGAACAACGCGCCGCGCACCGCCGACCTTGCGATAATGGCACCGACCAGGGTCGATGCCGCGCACAGGCCGGCTGTTCCAAGGATCGCCAGCACCAGAAACAGCGCTACACCGGCGCCCTGTGGGAGGTTTGTGAATACGAAGAAGAGCGGCGTTACGACCACCCCCAAAAGCACCAAAATCGTCAGGTTGAGCAGAAGCTTGCCAATCAACACCGCCTCCGGCTGCGCTCTCAGGCGCAGGGCCAGGGCGGTCCCGGCCTCTTCCTCGCGTACGAATACATGAGCCAGCCCCGACATGGCCGAGAAGAACATTATCACCCAATAGAGGGCCGACAACATACGTGGCGATAGGCCCGCCTGCCCGAACGAGAACGAAACCACAGCCAGGGTCGAAACCGCAAACAGGAGTATGGCGTTAAGGGCGGCGCGGTTGCGTAACTCCAGACGCAGGTCCTTCATATAAACGGCCAGCGCTCGGCTAGCCAAGCCGGCATTGTTGGTCGGCAAGTTCATACTCCGAGGGTTCGTTGGTGGCCAGCACAATCACGGCAGTCTCGCGCTGCTGCTCGATGACCCGGTCGACCATCACCTTACCGTCCTCATCGAGGTTCGCGGTGGGCTCATCAAGAAACAGGTAACCCGGTTCGGCCGACAGAGCGACGGCATACTTAAGACGCTGCTTCATGCCCGATGAGTATTCACCCACCGGATCATCCCGGCGTCCCTGCAAGCCGACGGCTTCGAGCAGCCGGTCGATCTGCTTTCCGGATATTCGGCCACCCGATACAGTCGCAAAGAACTTGAGATTCTCGTCGGCGGTGAGCTGATCGTATAGGTTGAGATACGGCGCGACAAAACCAATCTGGCTTCGTAGAGTATCGTTGGTCAACGGCTCATCATCGCTCCGCCAGTGCACCTCTCCCCTGCTTCCGCGCTGAAGGCCGGCAAGAATCTGAAGAAGGGTCGACTTGCCCGAGCCATTCGGCCCCACCACGGCCAGCGACTGCCCGGTCGACACGCGAAGGTTCAGGTCATCGAACAGCAGACGAGCTCCGAAACGTTTTGACAGCCCTACGGTGAGCAGCGTAAGCATGCTGTCAAATAGGGTCTACACATGAGATGATCAAGAAAAAAGCAGCCGCGCGCTTAAGTCGGCGGCCGCTGATGGTTACCTGCAGTGAGAGCCTCAGTTGCGCTTCTTGATGCGCAGCATCCGCTCCACCGGCACTGAGAACCGGCTGTTCTGTTCGTCATCGATGCTGAAGGTGAGGGAGTGCTCGAACTCCTGTTCGACATACTCCTCATTGACGTCTATGACTACTCGCGCCGAGTCACCGGCCCGCACAATCTCGGGCATTTCGACCGCAAATACGTACTCGGGATGGTCTACAAGGGTCAGGTTGAAGTCGGTCTCGGACGGATTCACGATATAGAACTTCGTCTTGGTGCGCGGTGGCGTGGGGCGAAACTGCGAGACATCAACCTTATAGGGGCTGGGATAGACCGGGCGCATGGACTCCGGCTCGGGTATCAGCTCGGCCTTGATGCGCATGTACACCTTGCGATCATCGATATTGGTCTCGAAGTACGGAGCCTTCTCGACGATGCCGCGATAGGACTTGGTGGAAAAGAACAGGTCCAGGGGGGTCTTCTCTCCCGGAGCCAGAACAGAGTCGCGAATCGGGGCCTTGGTACAGCCGCAACCGGGGATGACCTTGGTGATGACCAGGGTATCGTCGCCGGTGGATTCTATCCAGAAACGGTGGCTGACCGTGGCGTGCTGACAGGTCTTGCCCCAATCGTATTCATATTCGCTGACCTCGAACATCGGGCCGGCGACTGCACCACTGGCGCCCACAACGATCAACAGCATACCCAGCAAAGCCGGCCCGGAATGACGGTAGTTCATATGGTGTGTCCTCCAAAGTATGTGCTCGCTCTGTGCTGATTCAGATTGTCGCGTCATCGACCTGTTATCTTTGAGTCTCATACATACAGAACTTATACCCTGCGCTCGCCCCTGAGCTCCAGTTGTCGATGACCTCATCCGACCAGGTCCAGAAGCCTGCTCCACCGGACCTTCTCAAAGAAATGAACGGCATTGAACAGAAACAAGCGCGGCACAGACAACGGATCGCTTGCCGTCACTTCCGGCGACGGCGCCACCTCATCGTCCCATGACCAGTGAATAACCATGGCCTGACCGAGAACAAGGCTCTCGTGCACCGGGCCCCAGTACCGCGAGTCGTAGGAGTTATCCCGGTTGTCACCCATCATGAAGTAATGCTTGGGCGGAACAACGTATGGCCCGAAATTGTCGCGGCTGTCGGAACCGCCCGGACCACGTGGCACGACCTGTCGCTGAATGAACTTGGCGTACTCGGGATCCGGAAACCGCTTTCCGTTCACGAGAAGCTGCTTGTTGCGAACCTCCACAGTATCTCCGCCGACCGCCACACAGCGCTTGATGTATTTCGTAATGCCGTCGCGAGGGAAGATAAAAATGACGATGTCGCCCCGTTCGGGTTCATCGAAGGCCGGCAGACGCCAGTCCACGAAAGGCAACCGGGCGCCGTACACGAACTTGTTGGCCAATAAGAAGTCGCCGACCAGCAACGTGTCCTCCATAGACTGGGAAGGAATCTTGTAAGCCTCTACGATAGATGTTTTGATGATCACCGCCAGCAGTACAGCGATGGCGATCTGCTTGAAATTTTCCCAGAATCCGTCTTTTGTTCTCTTCTTATCAGCCATTCCAAAATCGCTATGTCTGTTTCGAATGCTACATCACTTCTTACGGCCCTTCAGGCTGCGGGGTTCCGCCAGAGCGTACTCTTGCTCAATTGCCACGCAGGACGCGCAGGATGTCATTATAGGTAACAAATACGATAAGCGTCAACAAGACAATCATGCCCACCTGCTGGGCCCGAGCCAGGGCCTTGACCGACAGGCGACGTCCACGCAGTTTCTCAACACCCAGGAAGACCAGGTGGCCGCCATCGAGGATCGGGATCGGCAGCACATTGATTATGGCCAGATTGACCGACAGCAGGGCCATAAACAGAAACAGCGATCCTGCCCCCTTGCGCGCCTCTCGTCCCGACTGCTGGGCGATGAACACGGGACCTCCGATCATCTTGGCCGATACCTGACCGGTCACCAACATTTTGACGAATTTCGCCGTCTGGGCCACCATGACATGGGTCATCACGAACCCCTCGCCGATGGCCTCAAAGACACCGTAGCGTTCGAAGCGCTGAATTTTCTGGGTGAACCCTATTATGCCGATCGTATCCATGGCGCCTTCAGCAGTCGGAATAGTGGTCGTGGTCGTCGTGATGGACCGCGTTATGGTGTCACCACGACTGACCCAGGTCAGTTCGACCGGCTCCTCAATGCGGGCATTGATGCGTTCCCGCAGCGAATCGAAATGGCCGACGGGCTCGCCATCGATGGCGATAATCACATCATCTTTCTGCAACCCGGCTTGCTCGGCCGGATCGTCAGGCGAGACTTCACCGACGACAATTCTGTCCGTGTCGACTATGGGCCGACCGGAGAACATGTAAAGACCGCTGAGGATGACGATGGCCAGAACATAGTTCATGGCGGGACCGGCGAAGATCACCGCCGCCCGCTGCGAGACCGATTTGGAGTGAAACTCATCGGGCGCGCCGGTGACCCCCTCGGCGGGGTTGTCGCCGGCCATCTTCACGAAGCCGCCCAGAGGAATGACACCGACCGAGTATGTCGTATCTCCCCATCTACGGGAAATGATATTCGGCGGGAACCCCAGTGAAAAGCGCTCTACCCGGACACCCATCCACTTGGCCACGAGAAAGTGACCCAGCTCGTGGATGAAGATCAGGACGCCTAAGACAAATATGAAGGCTATTGCTGTAGTCATTGATCCTTTTCAATCAATTCGCGGGCCGCCGACCTGGCTGCCCTGTCTGCTTCTATAATGTCATCCAACGTCGGATCACTAACAACATTAACATTATCGACGGTTGCAGTTATCGTGTCAGCGATTCTTGTATAACCAATTCGTTTGTTCAGAAACTTCTCAACCGCTATCTCGTTGGCGGCGTTGTAGACGGCCGGCGCCGTGCCGCCGGCTTCCGCCACGTCAAAGGCAAGCCGCAGGGCCGGGAACTTAGTAAAATCCGGCGGCTCAAACGTCAGCTCCATCGCCTCTGTCAAGTCCAGTGCTCCGAACTCGGATGCCATACGATCCGGCCAGAACAAGGCGCAGGTGATCGGTAACCGCATATCCGGCTCGGAGAGCTGGGCAATGATGGAAGAATCCACGAATTCCACCATCGAGTGAACGATCGATTGAGGGTGCACAAGCACCGAAATCCGGCTGGGCGGGACCTGGAAAAGCGCCACCGCCTCAATGACTTCCAATCCCTTGTTGGCCAGCGTCGAGGAATCAACCGTGATCTTGGGTCCCATGTTCCAAGTGGGATGATTGAGGGCCTGCTCGACGGTCACGTCCTTGAATTTCTCCACGGGCAGGGTCCTGAATGGACCACCCGAGCTGGTCAGGATTATGCGTTTGAGCTCTCCCTTACGACCGCAGTTGAGCGCTTGCCAGACGGCCGAATGCTCCGAGTCAACCGGCAGTATGTGCGCCTTCGACTTCTTCACCAGGCGATCAAACAGTGATCCGCCGGCGACCATCGATTCCTTGTTGGCCAGGGCCAGGTCATTACCCGCCTTGATCGCCGCTACTGAGGCCCGGAGTCCGGCCGCCCCAACAACGGCGTTGAGCACAATATCGGCCTGCGGCAATGCGGCCAGGCGCAGTAAGTCTTCGTATCCGGCCAGTACCTCGACCGGTTCGTCCCCGATCAACTCAACGAGATCGCGGCGGGCCTCCTCCTTCACTATGCAGGCGTACTGCGGACGGAATTCCCGACACTGCTCGGCCAGGAGCTCGGCACTACTGTAAGCGGCTAAGGCGATTACTTCGAAGCACCCGGGATGGCGCCTTACCACATCGACCGTTGACCGACCAATTGAGCCGGTTGAGCCGAGAAGGACAAGCTTGCGTGGTTGCATCAACTCTCTAAACGAACCTCCGTCCGGGTGGTTCCATGATCATCGGAGCAAGACAAAGGCGGGGTCACAAACCCCGCCTCGGCAGTTCGAAGCAGGATCAGCCGTGGCCGACATCATTCGTCAAGCGGATTGCCCTTCGCATCAGACAGATAAGCCTTCTTGATCCGTACATCTTCGACCGGCTTCGATTTCTCGCGCGGGTTGTGCTTGGGCGCAACCGTCTCCACCTTACCGATCGTGTGCAGGACATCATACCCGTCGATCAGGTGGCCGAACACCGTGTACTTGCCATCCAGAAAAGGCGCCGGGGCCAGGCAGATAAAGAACTGGCAGGAAGCCGAGTTGGGACTCTGGGCGCGAGCCATTGAGAGCGTACCCTCGACATGGCGCAAATCTGAGAACTCCGCGTCGAGATAGTAGCCCGCATTGCCCATCCCCGTACCCTCGGGGTCGCCGCCCTGAATCATGAAGCCGTCAATTACCCGATGGAAGATAGTCCCGTCATAAAAGCCCTCTTCGGACCGGGCGACAAACGAATCCACATGGGTGGGAGCGACGTCTCTATAGAGCTCCAGCACCATCTTTCCGTACTCGGTTTCCAGGGTGACTGTCGGGTTGTTGGGGTCCCGGATAACACGGTTGTCGCCGCCGTGGTCTTCGTTAGTAGAGGCTTCCATCTTCTTCTCGTCTTTTGCCTGGTCTTTGCTCTCAGCCTGGCCGCTGCAACCGAGCATAGCCAGCAGCAGGAAACTACACATCAGAGTCAAGCTAATGTATCTTGTGAGCATAACATCCTTTCCGGGGACATCCTATATTGATTTCCGGCGCGGAATATAGTCCGGACGACGGCCTCTGTCAAGGCGGGTGAAGCCGGTCCTTAGCGTGTGAGCCGGTAGGCTCCTCTCGATCCGAGGGAACGTTGTCCTTCGGCAGCCGTCGCGGCCCGAACCGTATTCAATTCTTCCGACTGCAATGGAGGCTTGACATGGATTTCAATGACGGTCGTATCGGCATTGTCGTTGCAGAAGCAATCCATGCCGAGCGACATGTAGCGAACCAGTATGTCTTCGTAGCTATACCTTACCGTGTCAGGCTCGCCGTATGCCACCCGGAGATCCGACATATTCGAACCTATCCCTATCCCTTCGGCGGTTGTGCCCCGGTACCTAGTATTCACTATCACACCGCGTACAGATGACGTATCGAAGTACTGGTCTTGGTCGTCGGGGTCGTCTATCATGACAACCACGCCGAGGGAGTCCTCGTAATTCATATAGCTGGTTTCATGATTAGTGTAGACATCCACTGATGCCGGCGAGCCGTTCAGGGCAACGACCGTGGAGAATATGTCATTAAACAGCACATACTGCCCTTGCCCGCTATTGCCCGGAATCAGCGTGTTAGCGCGTAGATAGACTGTTACACTGTCCTTTTCGTCGCGGGCAGTGGCGAGAATCTCGGCATGCCCAAGGTCGCCATCAAAGGTGTACGTCGCTGCTGCCAGACCGGTGGAATCGGTTGTAACCGAACGGGATAACAGATCGCCGTCACCTTCAATCGGATGCAGTTGAATCTGATAGCCCGGAAGCCAGTTGCCGTCGTTGTCTCTGACACCAAAGATCAGCTCCGGTGTCAAGGCGCTGCTGCCCATCTCGCCCTTGTAGTACAGCCCGTTGACAGCGGCCAGTCCCTCTACCGTGGTGGGACCGTTGCCGTTGTCAGCACTATCGCAGCCGAGAATACCCAGGGCCATGGTTGCCGTTGCGATCAGAAACACATATTTCATTAGTAGCCCGCTGTTCGAAGTTCGCGAGATCATGGTCTCAGCCTTGCCCGTGATGCAACTACATCCGGAAGTAGTACTTGACTGCCCCGCCGATATTGAGAAAGCGCGGCTTATCGCCACTGGCCCAGAAATCGTAGCTGTTGACCGAGGCGAAGGTAACAAACGATCTCCCTTGCGGGTGCTGCCAGAGCTTGACTTCCGCTCCGAAGTTGAGGCAAACCCCGAGGTTGATCTCAGACTCGGATTCGACTCCTTCAGCCGAGAAAGTGGTCAAACCGGCGCGGGCGCCGACCCCGGCGTATGGAGCAATCCACCGCTCGGTGATATTCGTAAGAAGGTAGTTGAAATTGAAGTCTATATCCAATTGGTGGATGGATGGCTTTTCAGGGGCAAAGACCAGCGTCTGATCGTCAGCTACGAACCGGTTGAGCTGATTGATCTTTGTATAGCGAAAGCCGATAGTCCATTGCATGTGGCTGTTACGCAACTGACCATAGTTGAGACCGACGTGAAAAGTCGGATCATAGACTTCATCGGCATTGAGCCTCACCAGCTGGCCCCGGCTATTTTCGAAGTCGATCACCCCTATGCCCTCGTATTTGCCAACCGGCGAACTATAGCCGCCGTTCAGGTCCACCAGAGTATATCGTTTGGCCACCCTGGCCAGACCGGCCTCCGCCGGTGTCGCCAGCAACCCACAAACAAGGACTAACAAGCCCGCTTTCAAGAACTTATGCATTACTGCCGCCTGTAATTGATGCTTTCAGACATACCACAGTTAGATACGGGTTCGATTCGATTCTGTCAAACAAATAGGGATCATGCCTGTTATACCACAGCGGGCAGCCGATAGTTTGAATATCGCCTTGCCAGAGACGCCCTACCGCGTATATTTGGCAGGCTTGAATGTTGAAGTTCCGGTCGCAAAGGGCGGCCAAGAGAGGACGTGAAGAAGAGTGGCAAAGGCAAATATCATGATCATCGGCGCCGGCGTGATGGGCCAGGGCCTGGCCGAGGCAATCGCCACCGCCGGACACGAAGTCGTGCTCATCGACAAGACGACCAAACTGGCGGAGCGCGCCGTGAAGGGTATCTCCGAGTCCATCGACCGCGAGATTGACAAGTGGGGACTGACCGAGGCGGACAAGAAGGCCATACTCTCGCGTATCTACCCCTCGTCCGACCTGTCGGAGACCGAGGATGCGGAGATTATCGTCGAGTGCATCCCCGAGGACCTGCAGCTTAAGCAGAACCTCTTCCTTAAGCTGACAGCCATCACCGATCCCGAAACGCTCTTGATCACCAACTCGGGCACAATCTCGATCTCGGAGGTCGCCGCCGCCACCAATCGTCCCAGCAAGCTAATCGGCATGCATTTCCTCAACCCGGTCACCAAGGTGCCGTTGGTCGAGATTGTCAAGGGGCTGAAGACAGATGAGGAAACCTACGAGGCCGCGGTAGCCTTCGCCCAGTTGCTCAACAAAAAGTACATCACGGTTAATGAGTACCCCGGCTATGTGACGACGCGATGCATCGTGCCGCTTCTGAATGAAGCCATGCACATCGTCATGGAAGGTGTCGCCACACCCGAGGATGTCGATCGCGCCATGAAACTGGGCTTCGGCTTCGACGTGGGTCCGCTGACCCTGGCCGACATGACCGGACTCGATGTAGTCATGGCCTGGATGGAGAACCTGCTCAAGGAGTTGTCCGAACACAAGTACAACCCCTGCCCGCTCCTTCGCAAGATGGTGCGCGCCGGGCGCCTCGGGGTCAAGACAGGGCGCGGGTTCTTCCGCTACGATGAGGAAGGAAATCGGATACAGGATAGCCAGATGGTCCAGGGCGCCAGGACCGGGGGTGAAGTACAATGAAGGTTCTCGTCATCAACTGCGGTTCATCGTCGGTCAAGTATCAGCTCATTGACTCGGAGACAGAAAAGGCCCTGGCCAAGGGAAATGTCTCCCGTATCGGCATGGCCGGCGCGGTCCTCACCCACAAGCCGTACGACCGTCCAGAGACCAAGATATCAGGTGATATCCTTGACCACATTATCGCCATCGAGTATGTCGTTTCGGTGCTGATGTCCGAAAATCATGGTGTCATCAAGGATAAGTCGGAGATCGGCGCCGTCGGACATCGCGTGGTGCACGGCGGCGAACGGTTCGCCGACTCGGTCCTGATCACCGAGGATCTGATGGTCGAGCTGCGATCGCTGATCGAGCTGGCTCCCCTGCACAACCCGCACAATATTCGCGGGATCACCGCAGCGCAAAAGACTCTGCCGGGCCTGCCACAGGTGGCCGTGTTCGATACTTCGTTTCATCAGAAGATGCCGCCCTACGCCTACATCTACGCCGTTCCGTACGTGCTCTACAAACGGTATGGTATTCGTCGATATGGTTTCCACGGGACATCGCATCGCTTCGTAAGCGAGCAGGCCGCCGAGATGATAGGCCGGCCGCTGGCCGACATGAAGGTAATTACCTGTCATCTCGGCTCCGGCAACTCGGTGGCGGCCATCGACGCCGGCCAGTCGGTCGACACCTCGATGGGATTCACTCCGCTCGAAGGCCTGGTCATGAACACCAGATCCGGCGATATCGATCCGGCAGTGATCCTGCACGTCATGGCCCGCGAAGAGCTCTCATTGCATGAAGCCAACACCCTGCTCAACAAACACTCGGGCCTGACCGGCATTTCCGGCGGCGCTTCGGACATGATTGAAATTGAGAAGGGAATCGAGAAGGGCCGGGAAAGAGCCAGACTGGCTCTCGATGTATATACTTACCGTCTGCGAAAATACATAGGGGCCTATGTCGCCGCCATGGGTGGGCTTGACGCACTCGTTTTCACCGCCGGAGTCGGTGAGAACTCAGCTCTGGTCCGCGCCCAGACCTGTGAGAAGTTCGATTACCTGGGCATGAAGATCGATGCTTCGAAGAACGAAAAGGTCGTGAAGGGGCGGAATGTGGATATATCCGCCGATGACAGCAGAGTTCGAGTCCTGGTCATCCCCACCAACGAGGAACTGGTGATCGCTCGCGACACCATCCGCATAGTCGAAGGAATGCAACAGTAGAAGGATCCGCCTTCAACAAGACCTCCAATCACCTCGCCTGAGTCCTTTCGCCAGGCTTCCGGCTGCCGTCTTCGCGCCTGCGTGTTATCACAAAAGCGATCAGCGCCACTACGAAGAAGATCAGCAGCGCCCAGGCCATCCCGCCGAGTGTGTCGATTATCGTCCGGTAGACCTCCAGTCCCCAGTACTCGGGCGTCAGTTGCGGGCGGGCCAGGGTTTCGGTCTCTGGCGCAATGAATCTCTCCAGCTTGTAGATGTGCACGCCGGAACTGACCCCAACCACGAATAGGGCGAAGGTGAGGAACTTCCGCCACGCCGAGGCGAGGTCATCGCCGATGATACGGGCGAAGATCTTATCGATCGGTCCTCGGAACATGCGTATGACCAGAGCCGCAGTGGCACAGGCAATAGCCAATGTGACAATCAGCAGTAGCAGGAATTGCATGGGGCCTCCGTTTTTTTGGGAAGATAGCATGCGACGGAATCATCTGGCAAAATAGTGTTATGAGCCGAGCGAAGCGCGGCGCGGTATGATGTGCCCTGCAGTACAATTCGGCATCCTTCGTTTTCCAGGGGTTTCTTGGACGATATCCGAGCCATAGACTGATGAGTCCCCGCCAAGCGACCCTTCTTGCACAGCAGTGGGCCTGCCAGACGGCATCAATGGATCAGCCTAGCTTCATCAGGAAGTCCGCCCGCTGTGGATTTGGCTGATTCTACGACAGTCGCTAAAGCTTGACCGCCAAATGACGAAGAAACTAAGGATAGGGGCTCGGGAGAGCCGGAAGACGAATTTGCAGCTCTTCTTCGAGCTTTCTGGAAGAATCTGAATCGGAAAGGAGATAAAATGGGTGCAGCATTGACGAAGTTCTACGAAGAGGCGAAGGCGGTGGGAGGGCTGAAGGCCCAGATGAGGCTGGCGATAAAATCGGGCTTGCCCTCGAACAAGGCAGCCGAGCAGCAAGATGACCCGAATGTCGTGGCGAAGTTGAAAGCAGCCTGGGATGAAGTCAAGAGAGAATTCTGACGGAGGATACCAATGACGACAACAACTCAAAGCACAACATACACTTCGCAGGGATCAAAAGCCAAATTCCATGCGGAACAGAAGTTCGATGCGAAGCAGATGCGGCACTACGTCAACGGCAAGGTTAGCGTGCTCCACTGCCATCATTATGCGACACTGTTCTCCCAGTTGGCCATGGATGCGAGGCAGTTCGGTGGCGTCCAGATTCTCCTGGACACTTCACGTGACGTTTTTGGTGGCGTACTCAAGGACTACTACCAGAAGAACGGTATTACCGACAGGTCTGAACGCATCGCTATCGCCGAACAATACTGCAGTTTCACGGGCCTGGGCTGTGTAGAACTCAAACTCGGTGACACAGGGGGAACGGCTACCATGAGTCACTCCCACGTGGACGAAGGCTGGCTTAAGAAGTGGGGTCAGCACGATCAGCCAGTCAATTACATTGGACAGGGGTTCCTCAAAGCGGCATGTGCGGCCATATTCGATCTCAATCCTGACAAGGTCAGCGTCGAAGAGACTCAGAGCATCGTTCGCGGAGCGTCCACTTCATACTTCAGCCTGAACTGGTAGTTAAGGAGGAGAACAATGGCTATTGACAGACAGAAGATTATCAGTGACCTGTCTCAGATCAAGGTTCGCGGCAACAACGAAGGTCTGATCCCGGCCTACGGCGTTTTGGTGAATCAGTTTCCGGCGAACTTCTGGAATTCCTTCTCGAAGAGTATCCTCAATGCTGCCGGAGATGATTTGTGCGATGCCGCAGAGGGTCTTTTGGAGAACGCCGCGGCTGAGTGCGGTTATCATACCGGTTATGGCATTATTACGTCCGACGAGTTCAATTCGGTCGTAGGCCCTATGATTGATAGCAAACCGGATGATGTGTTGCGAGGTGCCTACGGAGTCTTTACCGCGTGGGGTTGGGCCAACTCCGAGGTCGTTGAGCTGATTCCAGGGGAGAAGATGGTGGTTCGCGCTTACGACTATTACGAGGCGGATGAGAAAGACGTCAAGCGACCTTTCGCTTACATGGTTCGCGGAGTGTCTCGCTCTTTCATGGATTTGGCCTACGGCGAGCCGTACCCGAACGGTTACGGTAAGTTCAAGTGTGAGCAAACCAAAGGCATCGAGTGCGGCGACGAATACGGGGAGTTCGTGGTCACCAAAGCCTGAAACAGAAGCTAACCCCCAGACGTCATCAGTACGGTCCGTCGCAACCATCGGCGGACCGTCGTTTCTAGGCTATGAAGATCATCGACATTCGCACTCAGGAGGATTGCTTTGACGGCGATCTCCAGAAGGAAGTAGTCTTCGACCAGCCGATAGCCGAATCCTTCATCCGCCACCTGGAGAAAGCGGGTTCGTTACAGTACTTTTCCGATTTCGCGAAGCCGTTTTTCAGACTTGACGCACCCGAGGGTTTCGTACTAAAGGGCATCCAGGGGCGCAAGACTTGCCAGTTGATCACGAGTAAAGCCGATCCCGAAGGTTGCATGCTGCGGGTTCGTCACATCGTCGAGTCCTTTTCTGCTCGGCCCGCGAAATCGATCTCAGCGGATGGCCAGTGACCCCGTCGGGACAACCGCTTCAGGCAAGAAGAAGCCGACCCCTCGGTGGAACCGGCTTCCAAAGGCAGTAATCTCAGAACGCGACTACATATTCTTGATGATGTTCGTCGCGTACTGGCTGGTGCCGATCTTTTTCGCACCCTTCATCTGGCGGTGCAGGTCGTAAGTTACCGTCTTCTTTGCGATCGTGCGTTCGATACCGCCCTCGATCAGGCGGGCCGCCTTCTCCCAACCGAGGTATTCGAGCATCATCACCGCCGAGAGCATAAGCGAACTCGGGTTGATGACATCCTTGTCGGCGTACTTGGGAGCGGTGCCGTGGGTGGCCTCGAACAACCCGACATAGTCACCTATGTTGGCGCCCGGGGCCATACCCAGACCGCCCACCTGGGCGGCGCAGGCATCGGACAGGTAATCACCATTGAGATTCGGCGTCGCGACCACTTCGTACTCGTCGGGCCGCGTCAGGACCTGCTGGAACATCGAATCGGCGATGCGATCCTTGACCAGGATCTTGCCCTTCGGCTGTTTGCCCTTGTACTTGTCCCAGAGTTCATCCTCGGTGATGCACTGGCGACGGAACTCCGTGGTGGCCACTTTATAGCCCCAGTCACGGAAAGCGCCCTCGGTGAACTTCATGATGTTGCCCTTGTGCACCAGCGTGACCGAGGGGCGCTTGCGGTCGATAGCGTACTGGATCGCCTTGCGAACCAGACGCCTGGTCCCGGTCAGAGAAATCGGCTTGATGCCGATGCCGCTGTCCATGCGGATATTGCGACCCATGGTCTTGTTGAGCCAGTTTATGACCTTCCTGGCGTCCTTCGTACCCTTCTTCCACTCGATCCCGGCGTAAACGTCCTCGGTATTTTCACGGAAGATAACTACATTCAGCTTCTCGGGATGCACTACCGGCGACCCCACGCCCTTGAACCAGCGGACCGGGCGGACACAGGCATACAGGTTCAGCACCTGCCGAAGGGTGACATTGAGCGAGCGGAAACCGCCGCCCACCGGAGTGGTCAACGGGCCCTTGATGGCCACGATGTGCGTCTTGATGGCATCGAAGGTCTCCTGGGGAATCCACTCCCTGTAGAGATCGTGAGCCTTATCGCCCGCGTAAACCTCCATCCACGCGACTTCCTTCTTGCCCTTATAGGCCTTCTCGACGGCGGCGTCGATGACCCGTCGAGTGGCTTTCCAGATGTCGCGACCGATCCCGTCGCCTTCGATGAACGGGATAATGGGATTATCCGGAATCACCAGCTTCTTCTTCTTAACCGTGATTCGCTTGCCCTCCCTGGGGACCTCGATATGCTTGTACTTCGCCATTTGTTCTCCTCGGGATACTGCTTTGTAATCGTGAGCCAATCAGATCGATAAAGCGTCGGCGGAGCAGCCCGGCAACGGCGCCGCTCCGCTCAACTCTACAAGCTGATCGACGGAATCGGTCGGTTTACTTGTAGCCCAGAATCTTAAGGTGTTCCTTGTAGGTCTTGGCTGACTTCTGCAGAGCGGTCTTCTCACTCTTGTTCAATTTGAGTTCGATGATCCTCTCGACACCATCAGCACCCAGAACCGCCGGCACTCCGATGTAGATATCCTTGATGCCGTACTGGCCGGTCAGGTAGGCCGACACCGGCAGGACGCGCTTCTCATCACTGAAGACCGACTTGCACATGGATACCGTCGCCGCCGCCGGCGCGTAGTAAGCCGAACCGGTCTTGAGCAGCTTGACGATCTCACCGCCGCCGACCCGGGTGCGATCGGCGATGGCCTTGATCCGCTTGGCATCGATCAGCTCCTTGATCGGGATGCCCGACACGGTCGTGTAGCGCGGCAGCGGGACCATAGTATCGCCGTGGCCGCCGAGGACCATCGCCTGAACATCAGTCATGGCGACTCCAAGCTCCATCGATATGAAAGCCCTGAAACGAGTCGAATCGAGGACGCCGGCCTGACCGAACACCCGATTCTTCGGAAACTTGGTCACGTTCTGCATATGGAAGGTCATCAGATCCAGCGGGTTCGAGACGACGATCACGAAACTGTTGGGGGCGTACTTCTTGATGTTAGTACCGACGTCCTTGATGATATCGGCATTCATATTCAGAAGGTCTTCGCGGGACATACCGGGCTTGCGCGGCAGGCCGGCCGTGACGATCACGATGTCGGCGCCCTTGATGTCCGCGTACTTGTTGGTGCCGTGAACCGCTGAGTTGTACCCGCGGACCGGACCGGCCTGGGTAAGATCGAGGCCCTTGCCCTGCGGCACGCCCTCGATGATGTCGACCATGACGACGTCGGCGATATTCGCCTCCGCCAAATACATGGCGCATGATGCACCCACATTACCGGCGCCAACGACTGCGATCTTTTTGTTCATTGAATCCTCCTGACGGTTGTTTCAAATCCTGACTTCATATCGTTAACACTGCATTGCCCGCGTCATGAACCACGGCGATACGTAGCGCCGGGGAAATACTCCGGGATATAAACTCAATCGGCTCGGCCTTGTCAAGTGGTTCATAAAAGACCCGCCGCAAATCGTCATCATGGAGTTCAGAATACACGTAGACGCCGATGCGAGCGGCCGTCGTCACAACCCTGGCGAGCTTGTGGCAGCCGAATCGAAGGACTCCGTCGCGGGGTCGATTGGCTTGCCGATTCCAGTCGGCCGCCTGATCGAAGAAGGCCTCCGAACCGATTCCCTCATCGCAGGATGATACGATGACAATGGCGCCACCGTCGCGCACTCCAGCCTGGCAGTTCTCGAGCGCCTTCTGCAATTGATAGAGGTTGGCATCGAGCGGCGGCTGCACCTCGGCGATCACCAGATCGTAAGGCCGGGCGACGCGATTCGCAAAGACCTTGTCGGCGATACCAGCCGCCCGTTGAAACGACTCGCGGGGGTCGCCGCAGCAGAGGCCGACCGGGTTCGATTCCGAATCCAGCACCAGCTGGAGACCGAGAATCCGCTCGATTTCGACCAGCCGCAGGAGTTGATCCAGATGCTCGGCAACCGGATTATTGGTAAGTCGCAAGGGACGGCAATCCGGACTGCAAGCGAGATTGTGATTTCGTTCAATCGTAGCGAAATCGGTCAGCCCGGGGAAGAGTGATTTGCGTCCACCCGTATATCCGGCAAAGTAGTGCGGTTCGACGGAGCCGATGAGCACTACAGGACCGGCCTTCAGCACCTCTCGATTGAGAAGCACCGGTTGCCCGAAGCAGTCGACGCCGACTTGATCCATGGACTCGAGGTCGCGGCAATTGTGAATCGATATCCGCCTGCTGACCCGTCTCAGGTGATGACCGAAGATGAGTTCGCGCTGACTGTCGGTTGGCGCCGGGTGGGCCCCGGTAGCCACAAGAAAGCGCGCACGATCGAGCAAACGGGGTTCAATCCGGTCAAGCCAGTCGAGGATGAGCGGAGTAGGCGTACTGCGGTAGCCGTCATTGACGACCACCAGGGGATCTTCAGCCCGCAACCAGCGACTTCCCGCGGCCCGGGCCAGTTCGGCTCGGAGAAGGTCGAGGCCCGCCCGGGAATCAGTCTGGCGGGGGGCAAAGTGAGTAATCGCAGCTTCGTCCGGCGCCCGCCAGATGATGGTGCTGCCGTGGTATTTCAACTCCAGTCGGGCCATGTTAGAAGAAGGCGGCTTCGCTATTCAGGCAAAGCCGCCGAATCATCAGGCTCTCGCCAGACCGTCCGGATGTACCGCACGGCATTTATTCGGAGAAGAAGAATGCAATCTCCGCGGCTGCATTCTCCTCGGAATCAGAGGCATGAATCGAATTGGCCTGCACATCGCGCCCGATTTCCTGACGCAGTGTCCCGCAAGCGGCGTCGGCCGGATTGGTCGCACCGATGAGCGTTCGCAAATCGGCCACTGCATCTTCCTTTTCGAGCACGATTGGCACGACCGGCCCGCTGACCATGAAGCTGATTAGGCCGTCGAGGAAGGGTTTGCCCTCGTGGACGGCGTAGAACCGGCGCGCCTGGCTCTCATTCAAGTAAACCATGCGCATCGCAACAAGCGTAAAGCCGGCCCGCTCGAAGCGACCGATAATGTGACCGACAAGCCCGCGCTCAGTCGCGTCCGGCTTGATCATGGCCAGGGTACGGCTCATAGCTCAACCTTCGGGTCGACGCCCTTGGCCTCTTTCAGCTTCTCGGCTTCGCGCCAGCCGATCTCCACAGCAGCCCTGTTCTTGTCCTCGGTGCCGCGAGGGGCTCTCTTCAGCACCGCCGAGACAAGATTCTCCTTGTTGACGATTCCAGTCAGGGCGGCAATGGCTCCCAGCGCCACGACGTTGGCCACCATAATATGCCCGGCCTCTTCCCTGGCCAGCCGGGTGAACGGCAAGCCGAAGTAATCCTCCACCGGGACACTGGTAACCAACGACTCGTCGACGATCAACACACCGTTATCGGCCAGATCAGGCAGGTACTTGTCCAGTGACTCCTGGGTCATGGCCAGCAACAGGTCAAGCTTCAGGGCCTTCGGGTAGAATATCTCAGTCGAAGACACAACTACGTCGGCCTTCGACGCTCCGCCTCGCGCCTCGGGGCCGTAGGATTGGGTCTGCACGACGTTCTTCGTATAATCGAAGCCGATGGCTTCAGCCAGTATCACCGCGCCGAGGATCATTCCCTGGCCGCCCGAACCCGACAGGCGGATCTCAAAGCGTTCGTGAGGAATCTCAATCTTGTCCAGAATTGAAGCAACCATGATCATCGCTCCCCGAGATGTGCGTCGACTACCTTCTGGTATTCGTCGCAGAACTCTGTCTTGTCATCTTCATGAAGAACGCCGGTTACCCATTTATCCTTGAGGTCGGCGGCGCTCATCTTCCTGGACTGGGCGACGGGAACCGCCCTGTCCTTGAACATGCGAAGCATCGACACGGCATCGCCACGGCGATTGAGCCGCCCGAAGTAAGTGTGACAGTTCGACATTACTTCGAGCAGCGAGAAGCCGCGGTGGTCGATAGCTTTCTTAATCAGCAGCTCCATCTGGGGGGTATGATACACTGTCGAGCGGGCAACCCAGGAGGCCCCGGCGGCCTGAGACAGGGCGCACGGGTCGAAGTTCTTCTCGGAGTTACCGTAGGGCGTAGTCGTCGAAAACGCCTCGCTCGGCGTCGTCGGCGAGCCCTGTCCTCCGGTCATCCCATAGATGTAGTTATTGATCAGGATAGCCGTGATATCGATGTTGCGACGGCTGGCGTGAATGAAGTGGTTGCCGCCGATCGCCAACGCGTCGCCATCACCCGTAATCACGATCACCTTCATGTTAGGTTTGGCGAACTTGACCCCGGTCGCAAAGGCCAGGGCCCGGCCGTGAGTTGTGTGCAGGGCGTTGAAGTCAAGGTACACCGGCATACGGCTGGAACAGCCGATGCCCGATACCAGGACAACCTCGTCTCTCGATAGGCCGAGCTTATCGATGGACCTGATGATTGCCGACATCACTACGCCGATGCCACAGCCGGCACACCAGACGCTCGGAAACTTCTTGTGCGGCCGGAGGTACTCCAGGATGATGTCCGACTTCTGTTCGGCTTTCTTTGTTCTCTCCGCGGTGGCCATCACATTACCTCCTCGAGCTTCTCCAACAGTTGAATCGGCGTAAGAATCTCACCGTCGTACCTATTGAGCTGGTGCAGCTCGGCCGTATCCGGGATGACACGAGCCACCTCGTGTACCATCTGCCCCATGTTCAATTCGGGTACGATCACTTTCCTGCAGCCGCCGAGATAGTCACGGAGCTTATTGTCCGGGAAAGGCCAGATCGTATACAACTGGACCAAGCCGACTTTGACCCCCGCCTTCCGAGCCAGGGCCACCGCCAGGAGGGCGGCGCGGGAGACCGAGCCGTATGAGACGAAAGCGATTTCCGCATCGTCCATCATCTCGACTCGGAGCTTCGTGATCTCGCCCTTGTAGTTCATGATCTTGTTGCGCAGCTTGTCGAGCTTCAACACGGTCTCGTCGCCGCGATTGGTGGCGAAGCCGCGCTCATCGTGGGTCAGGCCCGTCACGATATAGCGATAGCCCTCGCCGTATGACGGCATCGGCGACACGCCGTTGTCGGTGAACTTGAAAGCCTTGAATTCTTCCGGGGGAACGGTTGGCTTGACCCGATTGATGACCTGATGCTCTCCCGGCTGGGGCAGGGAGATCAACTCACGCTGATGCGCGATAACCTCATCGAGCAACACTGTAACCGGGGTCCGGAAACGTTCGGCCAGATTGAAAGCACGAATAGTCTCGGTGACCGTATCGCCGACGGTGGATGGGGCCACCGCTATGCTCGTGTAGTCACCGTGCGGACCCCAGCGGGCCTGCATCGTATCAGACTGACTGACCTTGGTCGGAAGACCGGTCGAGGGGCCACCGCGCTGGACATTGACGATAACGCAGGGGGCTTCCACCATGTAGGCGTACCCGATGTTTTCCTGCATGAGAGAATAACCGGGCCCGCTGGTGGCGGTCATGGCTTTCTCGCCTGATATGGAAGCGCCAATCATCGCAGCCATGGAGGCAATTTCGTCCTCCATCTGGATGAATCTGCCACCAATTCTGGGCAACTCGCGAGAGCATGCCTCGGCCACCTCGGTCGAAGGCGTTATCGGGTAACCGGCGTAGAAGCGCATTCCTGCGTAGATTGCCCCTTCGACGCAGGCCTGATTGCCCATCAGCAGTTTTCTGTTGGTATCAACCATTTCGAAGAATCCTGGTCATTTGTAGTTCGAGGTAATGGCGAAGTCGGGGCAATGCGTCCAGCAAATCGTACACTGGGTGCAGTCCTCGGCTCGAGCCATGACCGGCTTGCCGTCCTGGTCGGGCTCAAACACTTCCTGGGGGCACAGGGCAATACAGATATTGCAGGCCTTGCACCACTTCAGGTTGATCTCGAGTGGAGGCGGACCGTCGGTGTAGTCGTACTTGTTCTTTGCCTTCTTCTGGCCGGAGGTCTTGCCGGCCGACTTGGTCTCGGCCATGATTATCCCTCAGAGCAGCCGTGCTGCTCATAAGCTAAACGTTGGCTATGTCACTTCTTCGCTTTAGTCTTCTGTGTCGTCTTCCTCGCCTTGCTCTTCTGCGCCGTCTTCCTGGCCGGAGTCGCCTTCTTGGTCCTGGCGGTCGCTTTCCGAGTCGCTTTGGGCGCCTTCTTCGTTACAGCCTTCCCCCTTGTCTTGAACTGCTTGAGTTGCTCCTTGAGCAGTTCCGGGATCTCAGTCGGCGAACCGGCCACCGGGATGCCGACCGCATTCAAGGCCTTGATCTTGTCCTCGGCTGTGCCGCTGCCACCGGAGATGATTGCGCCGGCATGGCCCATCCGCTTGCCGGGAGGGGCGGTCTGACCGGCGATAAAGGCCACCACCGGCTTGGTGACGTTCTTCTTAATGAACCGGGCTGCATCTTCTTCATCACTGCCGCCGATCTCACCAATCATTACGATGGCTTTGGTCGATTTGTCGGCCTCGAACGCCTCAAGCGTATCGATGAAGTTGGTACCGATGACCTGGTCGCCGCCAATGCCGATGCAGGTAGTCTGCCCCATATCGGCCTGAGTCAACGCCCAAATCGCCTCATAGGTCAGGGTGCCGGAGCGTGAAACCACACCGACGTTGCCCTTCCTGACAATGTTGCTCGGCATGATTCCGACCTTTGACTGATCGACTGAGATCAAACCGGGGCAATTCGGCCCCACCAGGCGGACTCCCTCACGGTGCGCCACATACCTGTAGACCTTCATCATGTCATTGGCCGGAACGCCCTCGGTGATACACACGACAGTCTTGATGCCGGCATCGACCGCTTCATAGATCGCATCAGCGGCAAACGCCGGTGGAACATAGATCACCGAAGTGTTGGCCCTGGTCTGCTTCACTGCTTCGGCGACAGTATCGAAGACCGGAATGTCCGCGACTTTGGTGCCGCCCTTGCCAGGCGTCACGCCGCCGACCACATTCGTGCCATACTCTTTCATCTGGCGGGCATGAAAGGAACCATCACGACCGGTGATTCCCTGCACCAGGACTTTCGAGCGCTTGTTTATGAAAATCGACATAACTCTCTTTCCTCACATTACGCCACAGGTTCCGCGACTCCGGCCAGTTCGATGGCCTTCTTCACAACTTTGTCCAGAGTATCCTCGGACGGCAGATTGACCGACTGAAGGATCCTGGCCGCCTCGTGCTCGTTGGTGCCGGTCAGCCTCACGACCACCGGGATCGACGGATTCAGTTCCTTGAAGGCAGCCACGATTCCGTTAGCCACATCATCGCACCGGGTGATACCGCCGAAGATGTTGATCAGAATCGCCTTTACATTGGGATCCGAGAGAATAATCCGTAACGCGGTGATCACTTTCTCCGGGTTCGAAGAACCACCGATATCCAGAAAGTTGGCCGGCTCTCCGCCGTAGCGCTTCACGAGGTCCATCGTGGCCATCGCCAGCCCGGCGCCGTTGACCATACAACCGATATTGCCGTCCAGTTTCACGTACGAAAGATCGGCCTGGCGAGCCTGGACCTCGGAAGGCTCCTCGGCCTCGATGTCGCGCATCTCTGCGATCTTCTTCTGGCGGAACAGGGCGTTGTCGTCGATGTTAATCTTGGCATCAATCGCGACTACTTTGGCGTCGGTGTTAGTGATCAGGGGGTTGATCTCGACCAGCGAGGCGTCGACCTTCCAGAAGGCATCATAGAGCTTCATGATGATCGCCGCAGCCTGCCGGACCTGGTTGATGTCACGGTACAGAGTCATGGCCAGGTCGCGCGCCTGATAAGCCTTCAGGCCAACGATGGGATCGACTGCCAGCTTGTGGATCTTCTCTGGGGTCTTGGCCGCCACCTCTTCAATATCCACCCCGCCGGCCGGGGAGACCATTATCACCGGGCGCTTGGTCCCGCGATCGAGAATGATGCCGACATACGACTCACTGATGATGTCCTCGGCGGTGGTGATCAGCACCTTATTGACTTTCTCACCCTTGATGTCCATACCGAGAATCGTGGTCGCCAGTATCTTTGCCGCCTCGGCGTTCTCGGCGTACTTGACGCCACCGGCCTTACCGCGACCGCCGACCAGGACCTGTGCCTTGACCATCACCGGCATGTTCAGGCGTTCGGCGATATCGTAGGCTTCCACCGGCGTCGTAGCGATCTCACCCGGTGGGACGGGAATACCGGCCTCGGCGAATATCTGCTTGGCCTGATACTCGTGAATCTTCATAAACCTGTTTCCTTCCGCTTGCTCATATTACTGTCGTCGAGTCTGTTTTCATGGTAATCTCGGGCCAGCTCCTGAAGCCTCTCACGAGTGTTATGCTCAGGATTATCGAGCACTTCCTCTAGCAGGTGCTTCAGTATCTCTCCGACAAGCGGCCCGGGCTGGATGCCGAGCAACTCCATTATGTCGTCGCCGTCAAGGGCCAGATCGGTTACCGAGAACGGCGGTTTGCGCTCGAGCTCCTCGCGAATCCGCTGCTCGAACTGGTCGATATCTTCGGTAGTGCCGCCCTTTCCCTGCGCCACTACATCAGCTCGCCGCAAATCAAGGAGGTCGAAGATAAGCGGTACGCCGACCCGACGCACCAATCTGCGCATCCCCTTATCGGTCACCTCGGCCGTAAACATGTGGCGCTCGACCAGTGTCGCGACATCACGAATCATCTCATTAGAATATCGCAGTCGCCGCAAGACCTGTCGTACGACCCGTGCTCCCTGCGTCTCATGTCCGTAGAATGTGGCGCCGTCCTCAACCAGGCGTCGCGCCTGAGGCTTGGAGACATCGTGAAACAAGGCAGCCAGTCGCACCCGCAACCGTGGCGGGCAGGCATCGACCGCATGCAGCGTATGCTCGAATATATCATAGGCGTGAAATGGTCCGGGCTGATCGACGCCGACACAGGCTTCGAGCTCGGGAATCAACCGCGCCAGAAGACCGGATTGCTGCATCAGACGGAACCCCTTCGAGGGCCGCTCGGCCAGGGTGAGAAGCTTGCCCAGCTCTTCCTGGATTCGCTCGGGAGATACCGACGCGACGGATTTGGCTTGCTCGCACATAGCTCGCCAGGTCCCGGACTCGATATTGAAGTCAAAGCGCGCCGCGAACTGAACCGCCCGCATCATACGAAGGGGATCTTCCTCGAAAGACCGCTCGCTGACCATTCGCAGTTGTCGCTTCTCAAGGTCCTTCAATCCGCCCAGAGGGTCAATCAACTGGCTGTCGGCCAGGTCACGGGCCATGGCGTTGATCGTGAAATCGCGACGCACCAGATCGTCTTCGACCGACAGGCCGGGATCGAAATTGACTTCAAAGTCCTTATGCCCCCAGCCGGTAGAATGCTCCTTGCGCGGCAAACTGATGTCGTGAGTATGGGCCAGCCCACCGGTGAACTGGGTGAACTTGATGACCCCGAAGGAGCGGCCTACCAGGTCGACCCGTCCATGTCGTCGCAACAGACGACTGAGACTGTCATAGTCAATCCCGGTGACAAGGTAGTCCCGGTCCTTGACAACAGGGTGACCCACAAGCAGACTGTCGCGCACCGCGCCGCCGACTTCGTAAAGGCGACCCTGGCTCAATATGTCTGCGGCAACTTCCTCGGACAACTTGCTCATTCCTCAATCTGGTACGATCCTGGTGCCGGCCGTGCCTGCAATTGAATCGCGCGCATGCTCGAATGACGTTATGGTAACCATCTGCCCGCCGTTCTCAAGGAATCGGATGGCGGCGTTGATCTTGGGCCCCATGGATCCCGGGGGGAAATGCCCCTCATCCCGGTATCGTTTGATCTCTGCTACTGTGACCGTGTCCAGGTCCTTCTGGTTCGGCTGTCCGAAATTGAGCGAGACCCGGTCCACCGAAGTCAGGATCGAGAGGATACCGGCGCCGATCTCCCGGGCTATGACCTCCGAAGCCAAGTCCTTGTCGATGACTGCATCGAGTCCCTCGTAATCGCCCTTCTGATCGATATAGACGGGGATACCGCCCCCGCCGGCGGCGATGACGATGACGCCGTCGTTTACGAGCCGGCGAACAGTAGAGGCGGCGATGGTTTTGATCGGAGTTGGTGAGGGCACTACCCTCCGCCACCCACGATCGGAATCCTTCTTCATAACCCAATGCCGCTCTTCCATGTATCTGTGGGCGGTCTCTTCGTCGTAGAACTGGCCAATATACTTGCTCGGGTCGGCGATAGCGGGATCGTTGGCGTTCACCAAGACCTGCGTCACCAACGTCGCCACCTCCCGATCGATGCGTTCGGCGCGAAGACGGTTCTGCAGCGATTGTTCGATCATGTAGCCCATGCCGCCCTCGGTGTCGGCTACGCAAATCCCCAAAGGCAGCACCGGAGCGACATCACGAGCCAATTCGATGCGCAGAAGGGCATTGCCGACCTGCGGTCCATTGCCGTGCGTTATCACCAGTCGGTAGCCCTCGCGGGCGAGCTCCACAATACCGTCAAGCGACTTGCGCGTGTGTTTGAACTGGTTGGCGATGGTGTCCGGCACTCCGGGACGCGTAATGGCATTGCCTCCCAGAGCGATAACAGCGGACTTGCGCAGTACCATCGAATTATCTTTCAAAAGGCAGCGCCCGGGACTCTGGCCCCGGGCGCCGGCCAATCGCTCACTTTGTCCTGGCGGCTTTCGTGGTCGTCTTCCCGGCCGCCTTTTTGGGCTTGCCTCCGACGAAATCCGAGAGCACCGAAGTCAGGTCCGGTACGCCGATCTCCTGAAGGCTGTAACTCACACGTGTGAAAGGCTTCTTGATCTTGACAATACGACCCAGATCGATCGGCGTAGCCACTACAACGGAGTCGCATTCCACCTTGTTGATCGTGGTCTCCAGGTCCTTGACCTGCTTGGCCCCGTAGCCCATGGCCGGCAGCAGGACACCGATGCCCGGATACTTCTCGAAGGTCTCGGTAATCGACTTCACCGTATATGGGCGCGGATCGACCAGGTCGGCGGCGCCGTATTTTTCCGCCGCCACCACTCCGGCTCCATAGGGCATCTCACCGTGAGTCAGCGTGGGACCATCCTCCACGACCAGGACCTTCTTACCCCTGATCAATTCGGGCTTATCCACCACCAGCGGGCTGGCCGCGTCTACGACGATCGCACCGGGGTTGTATGCAGCGATATTCTGACGAACCTCGGCCAGGCCCTCGGGATCGGCCGAATCGATCTTGTTGATAACAATCACATCCGCCAACAGCAGATTGACCTGACCCGGGTAGTAGCTCAACTCATGACCGGGCCGGTGCGGATCGACAACTGTAATCTGGAGGTCGGGCTTGTAAAAGGACATATCGTTGTTGCCGCCGTCCCAGAGGATCACATCGGCTTCCTTCTCGGCCTCGCGGACAATCATCTCATAGTCCACGCCGGCATAGACAACGACACCGTTCATAATATGCGGCTCGTATTCCTCGCGCTCCTCGATCGTACAGTCGTGCTTATCCAGATCGGACAGCTCGGCGAAGCGCTGGCAGGCCTGTTTGGCCAGGTCGCCGTAGGGCATGGGATGGCGAATCGCCACTACCTTCTTGCCCAGCTTTTGAAGTATCGCGGCTACCCGTCGAGTGGTCTGCGACTTGCCGCAGCCGGTCCGAATGGCGCAGACCGCCACCACCGGCTTGGTCGACTTGATCATGGTCGGCGCGCCGCCCTCGACGGCGAAACGGGCCCCGGCCGACATGACATAAGCCGCCTTCTCCATAACATACTGATAGGGCACGTCGGAATAGGAAAAAACGACTTCGTCGATACTGTGTTTCCTGATCAAATCCAGCAACTCGGATTCGTCGTGAATCGGAATACCCTTGGGATAAAGGCTGCCGGCCAGCGAGGCCGGGTACTTGCGTCCGTGAATATCGGGGATCTGGGTCGCGGTGAAAGCCACCACCTCGATGCTGTCGTCATTACGGTAAAGCACGTTGAAGTTATGGAAATCACGCCCGGCGGCGCCCATGATAATAACCTTCTTGCGATTCCTGGTCATCTCAAGCTCCGTCATAGATATCATTCTGTTTACCTTTTGCAGTCATGGCCTAACGGCGTCAAACAGCCATCGGCCGTTCATTGCCGGAAAACGCGGGCGCTATTAGCTCAGGCCCATATCATGGCTGCGAAGGGCATCTTCCACTGGTCACGTACTCCGTCGATAACTCTACTGGTTGTCGATCTGGGCTCGCTGCAGTACTCCGGAAAAATCTACATAAACCGACTTCCACTCACTATATACTTCGAGCGTCGCCATGGCAGCTTCCCGGTGCCCGTTGCCGGTCTCCTTGGTCCCACCGAAGGGCAGGTGTGTCTCGGCGCCGATTGTCGGAGCATTGACATAGAAGATACCGGTATAGACATCCCGCATGGCCTTGTAGGCGTTGTTTATATCCTGGGTATAGATCGAGGCCGACAAGCCATAGGCCGTATCGTTGGCCATCTCAATGCCCTGTTCGAGGCTGTCGCAGACGGCGATGCTGAGCACCGGGCCGAATATCTCCTCGCGCCAGATACGCATCTTCTGGGTTACGTCGGTGAAGATCGTCGGTTGCAGGAAGTAACCCTTGTCGTAGTCGCCGCCGGTTAGACGCTCGCCGCCGCACACCAGTTTAGCCCCATCCTCGTTCTTACCGATGTCGATATAGCCCAGAACCGTATTGAGCTGGCCCTCACTGACAGCAGGACCCATCTGGACCGATTCATCCAGGCCATTACCAACCTTGAGCGATTTCGCCCGCTCGACCATCCTGTTCGTGAATTCCTTGACAATATCCTTGTGGCAGACCACGCGGCTGGTGGCCGTACACCGCTGGCCAGTCGTGCCGAACGCACCCCACAGCGCGCCGTCGACCGCCAGGTCCAGCTTCGCATCGTCCATGACGAGTTGTACGTTCTTCCCCCCCATTTCCAGACACGTATGTTTGAAGGCGGGGGCACAGGTCTCGCTTACCTTGCGTCCAACCTCGGTTGATCCGGTAAACGAGACCACCCGAACACGGTCGTCCTTGATGAGTGGTTCACCCAGCTCGGAGCCGGAACCCGTTACCATATTGACAACGCCGGGGGGAATGCCTTCCTCATGGCAGATCTTCACCAGCTCGCAGACGGATGCCGGTGTGTCGGTGGCGGGCTTGATCACCACCGTATTGCCGCAAATCAGGGCCGGCATCATCTTCCACGACGGGATCGCAATCGGGAAGTTCCAGGGCGTAATAAACGAACAGATCCCAAGCGGCTGGCGCACCGTCATGGCGAACTTCGACTGCATCTCCGACGGCGTCGTCTGCCCGAACAGCCGACGTCCTTCGCCGGCCATATAGAAGGTCATGTCGATGGCTTCCTGAGTATCGCCCCGGGTTTCGTGGATAACCTTGCCCATCTCCCGCGTCATCTGCTGAGAGATGCGCTCCTTCTCATCCCATAGGCGACGAGCGATCCTGTACAGTATCTCACCTCGTTTCGGCGCCGGATACAGACGCCACTCCTTATAAGCCTCGGCGGCGGCGTCCAGGGCATCCTTGACATCGGAGGCATTTGACTTCTGGAAGACCCCGACTACGTCGTAGTGGTCAGCGGGATTCCGATTCTCGTAGGTCCGACCCGACCTGGACTCGACCCATTCCCCGTTTATGAAGTTCTTGAAGGCCTTGTGGTTACTCATCTTAATGCTCCATTATAGCGAACTGACTACTCATTGCAGCGACCTAGCCGCCGACATGTTTGTGAATTTGTTCACAGCCATCCGGCATAAGCGCTCAATATAAAGCAAGTCTGCCGCTTGTCAACCGGTTTCAAGCCGGACAAGGCCGCGTTCTGCAAGTTGTGCGGCAACGAGTTAACAGAACTCCGGAGGAAGGCCCGGCGACCTGCACGGATGGCGGGTCGACCGGCCCTGAAAACCACTCCCGGCCGACAGCGCAGAAGTTACTTCGGTGATACTGATAACACTTTTTCTGCACCGGGTAATCCAACTGAACGTTATATTGTATAGGTACTTACGTTGGAGATTGCATGCACGCCCTGCTCTTGGCAACCCTGATCTCGCTGCCCCTGTATCCGGTGAACCCGATTCAGCAGGATACCGTGGCGGTGATGAACGCCCACTTCTCGGTCGGTGTGAGCGCCCCGAACGGGATTATCGGTGCTGGAGCGGAGGGCTCGGCCCGCTACGAGCTGCTGGCGTATCATCCGTTTGTAGTGCGGGGCGGCATCGAGTACCGAATCGGCGCCTTGACCGCCAAGCGTTACCCGGAGGGCTACCTCCACGGCGCCACTTTCTTAGTCGAGGCGCTCGGCTACCGAGGGACCAATCGCCTGACCGGCTTTATCGGTGGCGGTGTTGTCCTCAACAAGTACTTCATGTACACAACCGGGGATGCCTCCGACTCGCTGTCGAATAGTTTCGGAATAGACGAGGTCGGCGTCAAGCCGGCTCTGGGATACCGCTTCACCATGGGCCTGCGGCTGCGGAGCAACACGTCGATTGAGGTCAACGTGACTTCGTTCAATACGGAGTTCCTCTACACAACGTGGTTGTCACCGAACCAATACCGCGAGGAGCATGTACCGGTTCGATTCCGTGATTTCCGCCTGACCCTGGGGTACCTGTTGCCCATCTTCGATCCGTAAGAACGTCTCGGCAGATCCTTGGCGAAGCCTCATGCCCCCCGATACCGCCCGAGGAACTCCCGGCGGAACGTGTCGAATCGGCCGTCCTCGATCGCCCGCCTTATCCCGCGCATCAGATTCTGGAAGAAGTACGTGGAATGGTACGAAGCTAGCACCATCCCGGTGATCTCGGATTGGTTGTACAGGTGACGAATATAGGCCCGGCTGTAGCGACGGCAGACTTTGCAGTCGCAATTGGTGTCCAGAGGGCGGTCATCCCGGGCGAAATCGGCGTTTCGATAGGTCAATTGACCTTCCGAAGTGAAGACATTGCCGGTGCGGGCGTTACGGGTCGGCAAGACACAGTCGAACATGTCTATGCCACAGGACACCGCCATCAGAATATCTTCGGGATATCCGACTCCCATCAGGTAGCGGGGTTTCTCGGAGGGAAGGTGCTGCACAGTGTGGGCCAGCATTTGCTCCATTTCGTCCTTGGATTCCCCGACCGACAGGCCACCGACAGCGTTGCCGGGAAAGTCCAGGTCAACAATCTGCTGCGCCGACCGGCTCCGAAGATCCTCGTACGTGGAACCCTGCACAATGCCGAAAAGATGCTGCTCCATCTCGGTGCGCCGTGACAACTCAGCGTGCGCTCGCCGGCAACGCTGCGCCCAGTCGTAAGTCCGACGGACCGCTTCAGCTGCGTAATCCCTGGCGGCCGGATACTCGACACAGTGATCGAACGCCATGATGATATCGGCGCCGATATCGTGCTCGATTTGCATCACCAGCTCAGGCGTGAACATATGGCGGGAGCCGTCATGGTGAGACCTGAAAGTCACCCCTTCGTCGGTGACTTTGACATTCTCCTTCATCGAGAAGACCTGGTAGCCGCCGGAGTCGGTCAGAGTGGGTTTCTTCCATCCGTTGAACGAAGCCAAACCGCCGAGGGCCTTGATTGTCTCCGCGCCGGGACGAAGGTACAGGTGGTAAGTGTTGCCTAGGATTATTCCGGCGCCGCATTCCTCCAGGTCTGAGGATAGCAGGGCTTTGACCGCTCCGGAAGTACCGACCGGCATGAAAGCCGGGGTCTGGAACTGGCCGTGCGGAGTCGTAACACTGCCGCGGCGGGCGTCGCCGTCAGTGGCCTGGAGTTGAAAGATAGGTTCGGGCATGGGGAGATGATAGTCTGAACGGATGGAATAGACAAGCAGAGGATGGCCGATCAGCCGACCGGGTTATCAGCCAATCACCTCCAGTGCCTCCTGAATCGACGCTACAGCCACTAGCTCCAGGGGCGGTGACTCCACCTGCGAGGCGTTGGACGACGGTACCAGCGCTCGCTTGAAGCCGAGCTTGGCGGCCTCCTTCAAACGACGGTCAATCAGGGTCACCCCGCGCACCTCACCGCTCAGCCCAACCTCACCAATCGAGGCGGTGTAGGGATCGACGGGGCGGTTGAGATGCGAAGAGGCAATGGCCAGCAGCGTCGGCAAGTCGACGCCCGGTTCGGCCAGACGCAGGCCGCCCGCAACCGATACGAAGACATCGTTGGCCGACATTGGGTAATCGCAACGTTTCTCCAGGATGGCCAGCAACAGGGCCAGGCGTTTGTTGTCCAATCCCCCGGCCACCCGCTGGGGAGTTCCATAACTGGCCCTTGAGACCAGCGCCTGAACTTCCACCAAGATCGGCCGGTTGCCCTCGCATATCGCAGTCACCACCGAACCTGTTCGCGGCGGCCCCTCGCGTCCTGAAAGAAACAACGAAGAGGGATCGGTCACTTCAATGAGCCCGACAGCTGACATCTCGAACAGGCCGATCTCGGCGATCGAGCCGAAGCGATTCTTAGTGGCCCGCAGCATGCGGTACAACTGCGACGAATCTCCCTCGAAGTAGACGACCGTATCGACCATGTGCTCGAGGACCTTGGGACCGGCCACCATACCCTCCTTCGTGATATGCCCAACCAGAATCAGAGCCATGCCTCGCGCCTTGGCCACATTGATGAGCTGGTAGGCCGCCTCGCGCACCTGCGCCACTGTGCCGGGCGGCGAGTCGAACTGGTGGCTGGCCACCGTCTGGATCGAATCGACCATCAACACCGACGGGTTCTCTCTCTCGATGACCGGCAGTATTTCCTCAAGCGAAGTGCTGTTCAGCACCGACACGTTTTCCCCCGTAACGGACAGCCTGCCCGCGCGCAGTTTGAGTTGGGCAGGGGACTCCTCGCCGGTGACATAGAGAACGCCGTGGCCCTGCTCCGAGTATGCCTGGGCGGCCTGCAGCAGCAGAGTCGATTTGCCGATGCCGGGTTCGCCGCCCAGCAGCAAGGTCATGCCGGGCAACAGTGATCCGCCGAGGACCCGGTCGAGCTCGCCCAGCCCGCTGCTTATACCTCTGGCTGACGTCGTCTCGATATCCGGGACGCGCACCGCCACGGCTTCGGACCGGCGTTTCCCGGGGGCTTTGCGATCCGGAAGCTTGTGCTCAACCAGCGTATTCCACTGGCTGCATTCCCGGCACTGCCCCTGCCATTTCGGGTGCTCTGCCCCGCATTCGGCGCAGAAGTAGGCGGTTCTGGTCCTGGGCTTGGCTGACATCAGTTGACGCTTATCGGCCCCCGAGCGCTGCCGGTGACGAATTGCCGAACTACTCCATTATCGGTGTTCTTGATCTCGTCGGGGCTGCCGTCTATTTCCACCCTGCCCTTGTAGAGCATCACGATTCGATCGGCTATCTTGTAGGCGGAACGCATATCGTGGGTCACCGCCACCGACGTCACATTGAGCTTCTCGTTCAGTTCGACAATCATATCGTTGATCATGTCGGATGTAATCGGATCGAGCCCCGTGGTCGGCTCGTCATAGAGCAGAATCTCCGGATCCTCGGCAATGGCTCGAGCCAGACCCACCCGCTTTCGCATTCCGCCCGACAACTCGGCCGGGTATTTCTGAGCGGCATCCCTGAGCCCCACCATACCGAGCTTGTCCATAACCCGTTCATGGATTTCATCGGTGTCGTACCTACGGGACTCCCTCAACCCCAGCCCCACATTCTCCTCGACAGTCAGAGAATCGAACAGCGCCGCCGACTGAAAGAGCATGCCCACACGGCGTCTCAGGAGAGACAGTTCGCGAGAATTGAGGTCGGCCAGATTGGAATTGTCGACGATAACCTGTCCCCGATCGGGTTCCAGCAGGCGAATAATGTGCTTGAGTAACACCGATTTTCCGCAGCCGGACTGCCCGATGATGACAACCGAATCGCCTCGCCCGATATCGAGATTCACTCCCCGAAGCACCTCCATGGCGCTGAAGACCTTGTACACATGCTCGATCTGTATCAGCGGCGCACTCATATCAAATCCGGAACAGAATAACAGCGAAAATGAAGTTGAATATCAGAACCAGGACCGATGAAATGACGACCGACGACGTGGTGGCCAGTCCGACTCCCTGAGCACCGCCCCTGGCGTTGAATCCCTCGTGACAGCCGACGGAGCCGATGAGCAGCCCGAAAACAGCCGCTTTGATCAGGCCGTTGATCAAGTCCCCGAGCTTGAACGAGTCGCGGAAACCGTTGAGGAACATCTCGACCGAGACATTCACTCCGATCACCGAAATTGCCAGCCCGCCCATGATGGCTATGAAGTTGGAGAAGATAACCAACAGCGGGACCATGAACAGGCAGGCCAGAATCCGCGGCTGGATCAGATAGCGGACCGGATCGATGCCCATCGCTTCGAGAGCATCGATTTGCTCGGTTACTTTCATGGTGCCCAGCTCAGCGGCTATGCCGGCTCCCACCCGCCCGGCGAAAACGATGGCTGAAAGGACAGGCGCCAGTTCGATAACGACCGCCTTGCCGACCGCCTGGCCAAGGTATCTCAGGGGCGCCCCGATAAATTTGAACTGGTAAGCCGCCTGCCACGCCGACACGGCGCCGACGAAGATCGAGATGATGGCGATCAGCGGTAGCGATCGCACTCCCAGGACATAGAGTTGCTCGACAAAGACGCCCAGCGAGCGGTGAAACCCTCGCAGAGAATACAAAAATCGCCCCAGGGTCAGGGAAATGCCCCCAAGCTTGGAAATGAACAGGACACCACGGCGCCCCAGTACAGCCAGACCTGATCTCATTGGCTTCCTTAGAATGGCGGCAGATCGGAACTGTCTACCGGCTCAGCCTCCGGAGGCAACTCATCGGGTCGGAAGGACAGATTTTCGAAACGGGAGAACTCCTTCACAAACGCCAGATGAATCAGCCCGGTCGGACCGTTGCGTTGCTTGGCCAGAATCAGTTCCGCCTTGCCCTCTACTTCCTTGTACTTAGGATCGGTCTTTTCCGTGTGAGCATAATACAACTCCGGGCGATAGACAAACATAACCACATCGGCGTCCTGCTCGATGGCCCCCGATTCACGAAGGTCCGAAAGCTGGGGCTTCTTGTCCCCGCCCCGTTGCTCAACCATTCGGGATAACTGCGAACATGCGATCACGGGCACCTGCAGTTCCTTGGCCAACGCCTTCAGGTTGCGAGAAATGCTCGACATCTCCTGCTGGCGATTCTCGAACCTGCCCGATCCGGCCATCATCTGTATGTAATCCACGAGCAGGACGTCGAGACCCTGGTTGGACTGGAGTCGTCGTGCCTTCGCCTTCATCTCCAGGGTGGACAGAGCGGGCGAATCATCTATGAATATGTCCGCCTCCGATAGCGAGGCCGCTCTGGTCAGTCGCTGCCATTCCTCGTCGGTCAGCCTGCCTGCCCGCAGTTTCTGCTGTGACACTTTGGCCCTTCCGCAGAGCATGCGAATGGCCAACTGCTCGCAGGACATCTCCAGCGAGAACACCCCCACTTTCTTCTTGTGCTCGACCGCCATATGCTCGGCGATATTCATGACCAGAGCGGACTTGCCCATCGAGGGCCGACCCGCCACGATGATCAGTTCGCCGGCGTGCATGCCGTTAGTCATCAGATCGAGCTGAGAGAAACCGGTGGGGATGCCCAAAAGCGATGTATCACGCGACTGCATCTCCTCGATCTGCTCGAACGTCGTCGGAATCAGGTCCTTCAGCGAAAGGAAACCCTTGCGATCTCGCGTCTGGGCGATGCGAAAGATACTGCTTTCGGCGAAGTCCAGCAGATCTGAGACTTCCCGATTACCCGCATAGCAATCGGATATGATGGACTCCGAACTGCTGATGAGGTGTCTCAGGATGGATTTCTCCATCACGATGCGGGCATGGGCGGCGACATTGGCGGTCGACGAAACCGATTCCACAAGGTCAACCAGGTAGACGCGCCCGCCGGCCTTCGCCAGGGCGTCCTTGCGGGACAGGACTTCGGCGACAGTGGTTATGTCCACCGGCTCATTGCGATCGTAGAGCTCGAGGATTGCCCGGAAGACGAGGCGGTGACGACGATCATGGAAATGTTCCTCGGAGTCGATCAGTTCGAGCGCCTGGTGGAGCGCCGACTCCGACCGCATCAGAGCTCCCAGGACGGCTTGCTCGGCTTCAGGCGCCTGCGGTTCGCGAAGAATCTTCTCCTTGTCCTGCTGACGATATGCCATCCTCGCTAGCCCGCCAACTCATCGTACTTGCCACGCAGCATCTGCATGTCCTCCCAGGTCGGCCGCTTGTAGTTGGGAAAACGCAGCAGAGCCGCGGGGTGATAGGTCACCAGAACCGGGATACCCTTCAAATCGTGGAAGCGCCCCCGCAGCTTGCCCAATGGCGTTTTGGTCTGAAGCAGCGCCTGACCAGCGACCCGCCCCAGGGCGCAAATCATCTTCGGCCGTATCAGTGCTATCTGCTCATCCAGGTATGGCCGGCAGGTCTCCATCTCATCGGGCTGCGGGTCCCGATTGCCCGGCGGGCGACACTTGACCATGTTGGCGATGTACACCTGCTCGCGCGTGAAGTCGATAGCCGCCAGTATCTTGTCCAGAAGCTGACCGGCCCGACCCACGAACGGCTCCCCCAGCTCGTCCTCGCGCTGACCGGGACCTTCTCCGACCAACAGCAGATCGGCCTGCGGGTCGCCGGTACCGTAGACAAACTTGTTGCGACTCTCTGACAGGCGGCACCTGGTGCAATTGCAGATGTCGCGATAGTGCTCTTCGAGCGATGTGTAACGCGTCTGTCCGATGGCATCAGGCATTGGTCCTCCAAACAGGTCCGTGTCGACTGTCGGCTGGACAGAGGGACACTCACCGGTTCGGCCCTCCGAACCCGGACTGAGCTTTCGCGCCTCCTGGGGGACCACATCGGGGGGTTCCAGGATCACCTCGGACAATCCCAGGTCAACTTGCGCCCTCAGCGCCCGGCGCAGCAATTCGTCCAGTCCGACGGGATCGTTTTCCATAAATTCTCCACCAAACTATTAAATTAGCAGATGGCTGCTCTGGAATCAAGTCCGGTCGGCGAGTAAATGCGCAATTCGATCTATCAGCTTCCGCGCCAACGCCGTCTTCAGCGCCGGCGGCCACACCTCGGGTTCACCATCTGGGTCGAGTACGGTCACCTCGTTCGTATCGCTGTCGAAGGCACGCCCCGGGCCGACTTCGTTCAGCACAATCAGGTCGAGATGCTTGTCAGCCAGTTTACGGCGGGCATTGGTCACCCCATCATTAGTTTCCAGGGCGAAGCCGATCACCACCTGCTCCGGGCTTTTGTGCTCCGCAATCGACTTGAGGATATCGGGGGTCGGCAGCAGCTTCAGTTCCAGCGGCGTCTCCCGCCGCTTGATTTTCCCTTCTCCGACGTCGGCCGGCCGGTAATCCGAGGGGGCGGCAGCCATAACCAGGCAATCGGCTTGACCAAATTCGTCCTGAACCGCCCGGTGCAATTGATCGGTAGTCGTGAACCGTGCAATCCTGACCCCGGCCGGCGGCGTGAGGCTCGTGGGTCCGGTTATCAGTACTACATCCGCCCCGGCCTCCGCCGCTGCATCGGCGATGGCGTAACCCATTTTGCCGGACGAATGATTGCTGATATAACGGACCGGATCGATGGCCTCACGGGTTGGCCCGGCGGTCACAACTACTCGCTTACCGACCAGACTCTTCTGCTCGATTGCGCCGAGAAGCTCCACGATCGCCCCATGAATCTGCTCCGGCTCGGACATGCGGCCCACTCCCGAGGCTTCGCAGGCCATCTCACCGGAATCAGGACCCACGAAGTGATGCCCCTGATCTCGCAGGAATGCGACATTGCGCTGCACGGACGGATTACCCCACATGTGAGGGTTCATTGCGGGCGCGATCAGAGCCGGTTTCCGGGCGGCGCAGAAGACCGTAGTCAGCAGGTCGTCGGCTATTCCGTTGGCTGCCTTCCCGAGGAAATTCGCTGTGGCCGGTGCAATGACCAGCAGGTCGCAGGCCTGGGCCAGATCTATATGACGGGTCCCCACAAACCCGCCTTCCTCGAACATATCAACGGCCACCGGTCGGCCCGAGACTGTCTCAAGAGTCAAAGGTGTAATGAACCTGCAGGCTGCACGAGTCATGACGACCTGAACCAGCGCCCGGTCGGCGACCAGGGATCGAACCAGGTACGGGACCTTGTAACAGGCTATTCCCCCCGTCAATCCCAGTGTGATTTTGTGGCCGTCAAAAGCCATGGCAGAACCGCCGTTCAGTTGATCAGCAGGGACTTGCCGGGTCGCGCAGTGAAGTCGAAATCGGCGAATTCCTCCAGGTCGCCAAAGACGATTGATGATGCCACCAGCTTGATCTGCTCGGCGCTGACCGGCTCGGCGCCAAAGAGGGTCAGACGCTCCAGGATCGTCTCGACATCCTCTTCATCGATAAGGGACAATTGCTGCAGCTTAAGCAACAGGCCATGGGCTTCAGTCGTGAGCTGCGTCCGTTCGGACTCAGTCAGAATTCTGGTGGAATGGCTGATCGCAGGAAAGTCGGCAAAGAGTTCCTCGGGAGCGTGGTCGAAACGGTTGAGCAACCAGAAATATGCCGACGATATCTCACTGTCGGTGTACCCCATATTTCTCAGGGTACCCGAGAAATTGTCGGAATCCGATAATTGCTCCTGATGGGTTCGCATGTAATCCATCAGGAAGATGACTATTTCGAGGATTCTCTCGCTCATTGACACTCCATACCTGAATATCGACTCTGGCCGGAAGATAGTACAGTGTTTTGTTTATCGCAAGAAGTGGATTGGCCCGGGGCCCATATTTGTGCATAGATGTTTGTACAGCAACAGCTTTTGGAAGCTGTTCCACCGTGGAGAAGCCGGCCGCGACAGCCGATTAAGTGGTCGGGGAGGCCGTTCAGCCATTGCCCGGTTGGATTTGAGCTCAAAATCGAGACTCGAACGCCGGTATCGCAGGCAGCCCGGAGACTGCTCCATGTTCTCGACCCAGAGGAGCTGGAGGCTTCGCCCGACACTTGCCTGGCTGTCGGGGCAGACTTCAGGATCATCTATACCAACCCCACCTCCATCCGATCCACCGACAACAATAACGGCCGGGACGTCGGTTAGCTATCAACCTATCCGCGCAACAGGACGATAATACTATGAAAGTGCACTTAGGTGCGACAAGTCACCGGCTCATTGTTTTCGACTCGATGGGCTGCATTGGTTTGAGCGCACTGAGTGGGGGAACGGCAGTCGCAGAGCGCAATCCGGGCAGATGACTGCAGAAAACAGGAGTGAATGTATCGTGATCCATAGTTCTGTCTCAACTCGCGGCAGCGCCATAGCCAGGGCCGTCTCCACAGCGAGAAACGAAGATGCCGCTGTCGCCGAACTCGCCCGAGAACTATCGCCGGGCCAGGATGACCTGACCATACTCTTCACCTCTTCCCGCTATGACCTCGGTTCGCTGGCCAGGAACCTTCAGAGACAGTTCGGCAAGGCGCCTGTAATCGGGTGCACTACCGCCGGCGAAATCACGCCGAATGGATACAGCGACGGCTCAATTAGCGGCTTCACGCTGCCCGCGCGCGAATTCACATCACTCGTGACGCTGATTCCCGACCTGGATCGTATTGATATCGCCGAGCTGGGCGAAGTGAGCGAGAGCATCCGACGGAGGATAGCTGAGGCCAGCAAAGGCGATCCTGAGCTCCATGCCTTTGGCCTTCTGCTGATCGATGGCCTATCGGTCAAAGAGGAGGAGGTGGTCGCTCACCTGTACAACGCCCTTGGTGATATTCCAATCGTGGGAGGTTCAGCGGGAGACGACATGTGCTTCGAACGCACGCACATTCTGCACGACGGCGCATTCCTGAGCAACGCCGCCGTCCTGACCGTGTGTCTGACAAATCTGCCGACTAGAACATTCAAGACGCAGCATTTCGAGCCGACGAAGCAGAAGCTGGTAATCACCGAGTCCGACCCGAAGACTCGCACGGTGTTCGAGATAAACGGCCTGCCGGCGGCCCGGGCCTATGCTGACCTGGTAGGGTGCTCGCTCGATGACCTCGGCCCATCGGTCTTCTCGGCTCATCCGGTCATGCTCAGAATCGGCGGCGAGCAGTTCGTCCGATCAATCCAGCGACGCAACCCTGACAACAGCCTGACCTTCTATTGCGCCATAGATACCGGCTTGGTGCTCACGATGGGGCAGGGTGTAGATCTGGTGAGGAATCTCAATCAGGCCCTGGAGAAGGCTACTCAGGAGATCCCGGATCCTCAGCTCATCATCACCTGTGAGTGTGTCCTGAGACGCCTGGAAGTGCTGGAGAAGGACCTGACCGAGGACGTGGGCGCCATTCTGTCGAGCCATCGGGCAATCGGCTTCCACTCATATGGAGAGCAGTTCAATTCCATACACGTCAATCAGACCTTCTCCGGCATAGTTATCGGGCGAAGTCAATGAGTGATGCGAAGGTGACTTACTCCGAACGCGATCAGCTCCTGCGCGAAATCGACCGGCTGGGGCGAATCAACAAGGTACTGATGGACCGTGTTGAACGGAGCGTGGACTCATCCGGCAGCGCTTTCTCTCTGTTCGAGTCTAACATCCTGCTGCAGAATACCATTACCGAACGCACCCGCGAGCTGGCCCAGACCAATGAAAAGCTCCGCAGCGAAATACGGGAGCGCCAGCAAGCCGAACAAATACTGCTTGAAAGTAAGGAAAAATACCGCGTATTGTTCGAATATGCGGCTGACCTGGTTGCGGTCCTTGATGCTGACGGACGTTTCGTGGATGTCAACGGGAAGTTCGAACGGGAGTTGGGGTATGCGCGCAACGATCTGCTCGGTCGAGACGTACCGTCGGTCGGCCTGTTGACCGAAAAGTCCGTATCGCTCGCCCAGCGCTGGCTGCCCCACCTGGTGAGAGGTGAAACCATCCCCGTCTTCGAGGTCGAGGCAAGGTGCAAGGATGGTCGGATAATTCCATACGAGCTCCAGACTACATCTGTCATGCAGCGTGGAAAACTCTCGCTCATCCAGACCAGTTGGCGAAACATCACCGAGCGCAAGATAGCTGAGCACGACCGCAGGGAACGCCTTCAGGCAGTGCGCCGGCTTCAGTCGACTATGATGAAGTTGATGGTGCATCCGGCCATGGGTGAAGGTGACTTTAAGACCAGCGCAAAGACGGTCACGGAGTCGGCGGCCGATGCCCTTCGCGTGGAACGAGCCGGAGTGTGGTTGATGAGCGATGACCGAACCGCTCTGCAGTGCCTGGACCTGTATCGGAACTCACAAGGCGATCATCAGAGTGGTGTCGTCCTGCATATCTCTGAGTATCCCAGGTATTTCTCCGCCCTCGGACAGGGCAGGGCCGTAGATGCTCACAACGCTCTGACCGACAGTCGCACCAGCGAGTTCGCCGAGGGATACCTCAGGCCGCTAGGTATCTCATCCATGCTCGATGCTCCCATTCGCATGAACGGAGAAATCATCGGGGTTGTCTGCATCGAACATTCCGGCGCCCCACGGACCTGGACTCCCGACGAGATCGGCTTTGCCGCCGCTCTATCCGATCAGATGACGCAGGTGCTCGTAAATGCGGAACGTCGCAAGGCCGAGGCCGCCCTGCGCTCGAGCGAGGCGCGCTACCGAACGCTCTTCGACTGCGCGAACGATGCGATCTTCATCATGCGACAGGATTGCTTCATCGACTGCAACGTCGAAACCCTGAGGATCTTCGGCTGCACTCGCGATCAAATTATCGGTCAGCCCCCTTACCGCTTTTCACCCGAAGCGCAGCCCGATGGTCGCTGTTCCACCGAGAAGTCAATGGAGCGAATCAACGCGGCTCTTTCCGGTGAGCCGCAGTTCTTCGATTGGATTCACAGCCGCTACAACGGCAGCACTTTCCCGGCCGAAGTCAGCCTCAACCGAATGGACATCGGTGAGGAGACATTCCTGCTGGCAATCGTTCGCGATATCACCGAGCGTAAGCACGCTGAAGCCCAGCACCAGGTTCTTCGCGAGCAACTGGAACGAGCCGAACGAATGGAGTCCCTGGCCGTTCTGGCCGGCGGAGTCGCCCACGACCTGAATAACATGCTGGGGCCGCTGGTCGGCTACCCCGAGTTGATTCTGCGCAAGCTCGATCGGGACAGCCCCCTGCGTCAGAAGATCCAGCGGATCGAGGATTCGGCCCGGCAAGCCGCCGACGTAATCCAGGACCTGTTGACGCTGGCCCGGCGCGGTCGTTATGAAATGGAGCCGATCAATCTGAACACCGTTGTTGAATCGTACCTGCGTTCCCCATCATTTGACGGCCTGCGTCAGCGCAGCGCCCGGATTGAACTGGAGCTGCACCTCAGCAATACCCTGCCCAGAATATCCGGATCCGCGCCCCACCTGGGCAAAGTAGTGATGAACCTGGTCGTTAATGCGATGGATGCCATGACTGATGGCGGAGTCCTGACGATTGAGACATCGCACCGCCACTACGATCAGCTGCTCGGGGGATACAGCGACATCGAACCGGGCGAATACGTTGCGCTGGCTGTCCGGGATACCGGACGCGGGATCGACCCCGAGCATCTGGACAAGATATTCGAACCGTACTTCTCCAAGAAGGAAATGGGTGCGAGCGGCAGCGGCCTCGGCCTGTCGGTCGTATATGGCGTGGTCAAAGACCACAAGGGATACTACGACGTCCTTTCGGAACCCGGCCAGGGTACGGAATTCGTGGTCTACTTGCCCGTATGCCGCACAGCAGCAGAACCCGGCTGTCGAATCGATGATTCCGATCTCAACGGAAGTGAGCGCGTTCTGATCGTTGACGACTCTCCCGAGCAGAGAGAGGTGGCGGAGGCACTGGTATCAAGCCTCGGCTACGAGGTTTCGGTTGTCGAGAATGGTCATGAAGCCCTGGAGTTTCTGAGACATCAATCAGTCGATCTCGTCATCCTCGACATGATCATGGAAAAGGACTTCGATGGCCTCGACACTTACCGCGAGTTAATCAAGATACAGCCTGGCTGCCCGGTGGTAATCGTGAGCGGCTTCTCCGCCACCCAGCGAGTCGCCGAGATGCAACGGCTGGGGGCCGGCCCTTATGTCAAGAAGCCATACACTATCAAGGTTATCGGGCGCGCCCTCCGCCGGGCCCTGCAGACAGTCTCCTCCGAATGAACCCTGCAAGGACGGCCCCGAGGGCGGGGCCGCGCCCTGCCGCTGTCAAATCCAGACTTGCTCGTCGTCCCACGCTCCGCAACCTGCCCTAATGCTTGAAATGCCGGTTGCCTGTGAAAATCATGGCCGCCCCCGCCTTGTTGACTGCCTCAATCACCGCCTCATCACCCTTCGATCCGCCGGGCTGAATTATCGCCGTCACCCCGGCTTCGAGAGCAACCTCCACTCCGTCAGGCATGGGGAAGAATGCATCTGAAGCCATCACCGCGCCGCGGGCTCGTTCGCCGGCTCGTCTGACCGCCAGGTGCGAGGAGTCTACTCGAGATGTCTGCCCCATCCCGATGCCGACCGTTGCATGGCCGACGGTCAGGACAATGGCGTTGGATTTGACGTGTTTGACTACCTTCCAGCCGAACAGCAAAGACTCCAGCTCATCCGCTGTCGGCTCGCGCTCGCTGACAACCTTCAGGGACGACTTCAGGGTGACCAGATCGTCGGCGCTCTGCACCAGCAGACCGCCGCGAATGAAACGATACACCATCTGGTTCTTCATCCTCCCCTTCGAGATCTCGGGCAGGGCCAGTAGACGTCGATTCTTCTTCTTCTTCAGGAGCCGGAGCGCCTCGTCCGTGAAACCCGGCGCCAGCATGCATTCGACAAACGGAGTCTCGTGCAGAAGCTCGGCGCACTCCATGTCGACCTCTTTGTTCAAACCGATGATCGACCCGAAGGCGCTGAGCGGGTCGCTGTCGTAGGCTTTCCTATAGGCTTGGGCTATGTTTGACCCGGTCGCCGCCCCGCAGGGATTGGCGTGCTTGACTACCGCGGCGAAGGGCTCCTCGAAATCGAGAAGCATATCCAGCGTGGCGTCAAGATCGCCATAGTTGTTGTAGGAGAGCTCTTTGCCGGCCAGCACCTCCGAGCGAATCAGCGTGGCCGGCGCGTAGCTGTCCATCGCATACAGCGCCGCCTGCTGATGCGGGTTCTCGCCATAGCGCAGACTCTGCTGGAAGGTGAAGCTGAGGCCGAGCTGCTGCGGGAACTTGTCGCCACCGACATCCCTGCCCTGATTGAAGTACGCGGCAATGGCGCTGTCGTAAGCGGCCGTCGTGGCGAAAGCCTTGGCGGCGCATTGGCGACGGAACTCGAGGCTGGTCGCCCCGTCGCCGGCCTTCATTTGATCTATCAGTCGATCATAATCACCCGGGTCCACTACTACCGTTACTCCCGCGAAGTTCTTGGCCGCGGCGCGGATCATCGAGGGGCCGCCGATGTCGATGTTCTCGATTATCTCCTCCTCGTCCGAGTCGGGACGAGCAACTGTCTCCCTGAACGGATACAGATTCACCACTACCAGGTCGACGGTCCGGTAATCCGACTCGCCCAATTGCGTCAGATCGTCTTCATTGTCTCGACGACACAGCAGGCCGGCGTAGATCTTCGGATGCAGGCTCTTAACCCGGCCACCCATGATCTCCGGCGCTCCGGTGAACGTGGACACCGATATGGCCTGAATCTCGGCCTCCTTCAGTCGCTTGAGCGTGCCGCCGGTGGAAATGATCTCGACGCCAATCTCCTGGAGCGCTCGACCTAACTTCTCAACATCGGTCTTGTCAGAGACAGACACAACCGCCCGCTTGATCTTAACATTCTCAGCCATCAATCATTCTCCTGTGAGTAGCTCCTGCACCCGCCGATAACGTTCGGACGTAGCCGCAACGACCTCGTCCGGAAGACGCGGCCCCGGCGGTTGCTTGTCCCAATCGAGCCCGGCCAGATAGTCGCGGATCGGCTGCTTGTCGAACGACGGCTGCCCCCGGCCGACCTCGTAACGGTCAACCGGCCAGAAACGACTCGAATCGGGCGAAAGAACCTCATCGATGAGGATGAACCGGTCGCCGTCAAACCCGAATTCAAACTTGGTGTCGGCGATGATTATGCCCTTGGTCAGGGCATATGCGGCGGCCTTACCGTAAATGGCCAGTGACTTGGCCCGGCAGAGCTCCGCGGTCTCCTGGCCGATCATCCTCACCAGCTCGTCGTAGCTGATGTTGGCGTCGTGGCCCTCTTCGCTCTTTGTCGATGGCGTAAACAGCGGCCTCGGCAACTGTTCCGACTCACGCAGACCCTCGGGAAACTCGAATCCGTGAACCTGGTTGGAGCCCTTTTCCCTGGCGCGCTGCAGCTCTTTCCACATCGAACCCGAGATGTATCCGCGCACGATACACTCGCAATCGACACGCTTCGCCTTGACAACCAGCATCGACCGTCCCTCAAGTTGAGGCCGATATCTGTGCAGACTCTCCGGATACTCGTCAACGCTGGCTGTAATCAGATGGTGATCGGTAACGTCGCTGAGGAAATCGAACCAGAACAGCGACATCGCCGTCAGCACCTGCCCCTTGCCGGGGATACCATTTGGCAGGACTACATCGAAAGCCGACATGCGATCTGTGCTGACAATCAGGAGTTTGTCGCCCAGGTCATAGACATCGCGGACCTTGCCGCGAGTCATCAGCGGATATTCCGTGATGTCGGTCGACATCAAGACATCGTTTTCAGTCAAGCTGATACTCTCCTTTGATTAGTTTCTGCAGCACCCGGGGGTACAGCTTGTGTTCCTGTTCCAATACCCGCCCGGCCAGTCTGTCGGCGTCATCGTCGGGCTTGACCGGCACCCGCACCTGTTCGAGGATACGGCCGTTGTCGTAAACCTCATCCACCAGGTGCACTGTAGGACCGGACTCCGTATCACCCGATTCCAGAACCGCCTCGTGGACATGGTGGCCGTACATGCCCTTGCCGCCATACTTCGGCAGCAGGGCCGGGTGGATGTTTACTATGCGACCCGAGTAGGCGCGAACAACTTCGTTGGGCACCAGCTTCAGATACCCGGCCAGTGCGATATAGTCGATGCCACGTTCGCGCAGCCTCCTGAGCAGGTCTTCGCCCGCCTGTTGAGGACTATCGTATGATCCCGGCCTGAACACCCACGACTCGATGCCCTCGCGCCTGGCTCGTTCCAGACCGAACGCTTTCTTGCGGCTGCTGACCACCCAAGCGATCTCGGCCGTGAGAATCCCCGCCTTGGTGGCATCGATCAGCGACTGCAGATTCGACCCTCCCCCGGAGATGAACACCGCCACCCTTGGTCTGTCTTTCTGTTCAGTCATTGTCCAGCCGCTGCTTAAGCATCCTGCTTGCCAGGCCGGGCTCAGCCCGTCCGTTAGTCGCTTCCATTACCTTGCCGACAAAGAAGCCCATCAGGGCCCGCTTGCCAGCCCTATAAGCGGTAACCTGATCGGAGTACTTTGTCAAGACCTCGTCGACAATTCCGGTCAATGAGGCCTCATTGGAGATGACAGCAAGAGCGTGCTCATCGATTATTTGCTTGGGGCTAATTCGTTCCTCCACAATCGCTTCACGACGAGAGGCGTGCTCGACCATGATCGCGAACACCTGTTTGGCGATCTTTCCGGTGATTCTTCCGGAAGTGATTTCACGCATGAGCTCAGCCAGGATCAACGGCCTGATCGGCCAATCGGACAGAGAACAACCAACCTCCCGGAGCGCAGCCAGAACCTCATTGATCACCCAGTTGGCGGCCAGCGAGGGATCATCGCACTCGCCCGCAACCGTTTCGTAGTAGTCGGCCAACTCGCTATCGGCGGTGAGCACCAGGGCATCGTATTCACGAATACCGTATTGCCCGACCAGACGCGCGACCTTGGCCGCCGGAAGTTCCGGCAGAGACTCCCGAATAGCCCGCACCCACTCGGATTCAAGTTGCAGCGGTGGCAGATCCGGTTCCGGGAAGTAACGGTAGTCCTCTGATTCCTCCTTCGACCGCATCACATCGGCCGTCTGTGTCATCTCATTCCACATCAGGGTTACCTGTTTGACATTGCCGCCGGAGTCGAGCAGATCGGATTGGCGACCGATCTCGTATTGCAGCGCGCGACGCACCGCTTTGATCGAGTTAAGGTTCTTCACCTCGGCGCGCACGCCAAATGAGCTGCTCTTGGCAGACCGGATTGACACATTGGCGTCGCAGCGAAGCTGGCCCTTCTCCATGTCGGCGTCGCTGATGCCGAGATATCGGACCAGTTGACGAACCGCCTGGAGATATGCATAGGCCTCATCCGGGCCGCGCAATTCGGGGGCGCTCACGATTTCGATCAGCGGTACGCCGCAGCGATTCAGGTCGACCAGCGTGTAACCTCCCCCTCCCTCGGAATGGATCGATTTGCCGGCATCCTCTTCAAGGTGGATCCGCTCCAGCCGACACTCGGCCTCAGTTCCGTCGGAAAGCCGGTAATGAACCGCACCGCCGACTCCTATCGGCTGATCGTACTGCGAAATCTGGTAGCCTTTCGGCAGGTCCGGGTAGAAGTAGTTCTTCCGGGCGAACTCGGATCGACTTGCCACTTCTCCCCCGGATGCAAGGATCATCCGAATGGCGTATTCAACAGCCCTCCGGTTCACCGATGGCAAAGCTCCCGGTAGTCCCAGACAGACCGGGCAGGTTAACGTATTGGCAGGTTCACCGTACCGATTAGCGCACCCGCAGAACAGCTTGCTCTTTGTGGCCAACTGGACATGCACTTCCAAACCGATAGTGGCTTCGTAATCGCCGTGTCGCCTTGTATCAGACATCCGTTCAGCAGTTCCGACGGCTACCGCCGCTTCTCCTGAGTCGACAGAAACCGTTCCAGGTCTTTGTTGAACCGTGTGGGAGCCTCCATGTTGACCATGTGCCCGATCCCGTCGTAAATCAGCAGGTTGCTGCCCCGGATACGTTCATGCAACAGTCCCGCCAGCTCGGCGAACACCTTGTCCTCCGCGCCGGCGACAATGAGGGTCGGCGCATCGATAGTATGCACTCGCGGCAGGTCCTCTTCCCGAGGATAGTTGCCGCGACGATGGTCCATCCAGATCGCCCCGGAGTGCTGGTCGATCATGGTGGCCATCCGCTGCGCGGTATCCTGCTTGTTCTCTTTGTAGTACATCAGGCTGATTTCACGCCATTTTGCGCGCGCCGCCTCAAGGCCCTTTTCTCTGGCCATCGTATCGATGTGCGCAATCTTCTTGCTGACATTGTATCCGGCCACGCCTGTAGAAACAAGACTCAGCGAGGCCAGGCGATGCTGGTGCTCGAGCGCAAAGCCGATAGCGGTGCTGCCGCCCATAGACAGCCCCACCAGGTGATACCGATCCAGACCGACCGCATCGACAAACGCTTTCAGGTCCAGGACCCGGTCGCGACGGCTGTACCCGGTCGGTGGCGCATCGGAACGCCCATGTCCTCTGGCGTCGACCGCGATCGCCCGATGAGTGGCGCTGAAGTACTCGAGTTGCTCGGTCCACATGCGGCCGTCCAGGGTAAAGCCGTGCAGGAAGACAATGGGCGGGGCTTCACGGCCGTCCCTCTGTTTCTCGACAGGGCCGGCTTCCTCGTAGTACAGTTGTATGTCGCCAAGCTGAGCGTATGGCATCACATCGTCTCCGAATCTCTGTCGTTCATCATTGCTGCAACGGCCAATAACCGGGAATCCGAGAACGCAGGTCCAATCAATTGCACGGCCACGGGAAGTCCCACTTCATTACTCCCTTGCGGGATACTGACCGCCGGCAGCCCCGCCAGGCTGGCCGGGGTAGTGAACACGTCGGCCAGGTACATCTGCAGCGGATCATCCAGCCTCTCCCCTGATTTGAACGGCGGCGTCGGAGTGACTGGCCCGAGCAGCAGATCGACTGTTTCAAAGGCCGTCTCAAACTCGCCGCCCAAAACGGACCTCACGTGTGAAGCGCGCCCGTAGTACTCGTCATAGTACCCCGACGACAGCGCAAATGTCCCCAGCATGATGCGTCGCTTGACCTCCACCCCGAAACCCTCCGACCGGGTAGCGGCAAACATCCGCCGGAGAGCATAGTCGCCGGCGGCACGCAGGCCGTAGCGGATTCCATCGTAGCGGGCCAGATTCGATGAGGCCTCTGAGTTGGCGATGATATAGTAGGCCGCCACTGCTCGGCTGACCGACGGCAGACTGACATCGACCACCTGATGCCCCTGCGCGCGCACCTGCTCGACCGCGCTACCTACCACCGAGCTGATATCACCATGCAGGTCATCGGGCAGAAACTCGCTAATCAGGCCGATGGTGAGTGGCTGCTTGGGCTCGGCAGTTAGGAATGCTCTGTCTGGATCGATACTAGTACTGTCGAGAGCGTCATGGCCGGAAATGACCCACATCGCAAGGTCGAGGTCGGCAGGGTTCCGGGCAATCGGTCCGATCTGGTCCAGCGATGATCCAAACGCCACCAGCCCATATCGTGATACCAGGCCGTACGTAGGCTTAAGGCCGAAGACCCCGCAGAAGGCCGACGGTTGCCGTACCGATCCGCCTGTGTCGCTGCCAAGCGCCAGCGGGACTATGCCGCCCGCCACCGCCGCCGCCGAGCCGCCCGAGGATCCACCGGGTACGTGTTCGCCCGAATGCGGGTTGCGCACAGGCCCGAAGTACGAGGTTTCGCTCGATGATCCCATCGCGAACTCATCGAGGTTGGTCTTGCCGATCACCACCGCACCGGCTTCGATCAGGCGCGTCACGACCGTGGCATCGTAGGGTGGAACAAACTCGGCCAGCATTTTCGAACCGCAGGTAGTGGGATAGTCCTGATAGCAGATATTGTCTTTGATCGCGACCGGCACTCCGCACAGCGGTCTGGTCGCCTTGTCCTCGCCGGACAATCCATCGACATCCCGCGCTTGGGCCACCGCCTTGTCCTCGCACAGCGTAATGAAGGCGTTCAGCTCTTGCCCGTACCCGTTCGCCCTTCTCAGCGCCTCTCGCGCCAGATACTCCGCGGTTATATCACCATCCTGCACCGCCCGCGCCATGTCCGCCGCGGCCATGCCCTCGTACTTGACCATGAACCGAATATAGGGATGAGACCGGAACTGATAAAGCGATTCCGTGGCTGGCGCACGTCCTGAGGTTGTCCGTATAGGTCGTTCCGCAGAATCATAGCTTCGTCGAAGGCGGAGCGAGACTTTGCGGTAATGTCTCCGAGGACCTTGGCAGCAAGGGCTTTCGCCCTCGACCTACCTTGCGGTACTTTCTTGCCAGCCACGTCAAACGCCAAAGGTTGTGCTACTGTGACAGCCGCTCCTCGTGCACCAGTTCTCTCCTCGGACACCTGTGCAATAGGTCGGACGTTGGCAGATGAGGATGTCCGCCAACCACTGCCCCCCTCCAGTCACCCTGCGCCCCCCTCGACAACCACCGACCGCGCCCGACGATAATACCGACCAACTGGTGAATGCACGCGATCCGATATCTCCTTGAGCTCTTTCTCGTATAAAGGACGGTTGACGTAACGCCCTCCTTGAGACCCGGGACAACACTCCGGCTTCGACGAACGAGCCTGACAATCCTTGGCTTTGGCCTGGTAAGTAACCGCCGTCTTGCCCGCATTCAGCTTACGACGCTGCAGACGATGACCTCGAGGACATTGCAGCCTATCAGCTTCCGGATCATGGACGAAGGCCTCAGCTATATACCCATCCGAGACACCACCGGCACGACGACTCTTCTGTTTGTCAGGAACAAACGTCTGGATCAATTCCGACTCCAACGTCACCAGTATCTGAGTCGAATGCTATTCGCTGCTGCAATCAAATCCGTCATGGCGGATGATCTTGCGCAGCCAGGCGGCATCGCATCTCAAGGAGCGGGCGGCACCAGCCACGTTCCCGTCGGCGGCGCGCAGAGCATCACGGATCAGATCGCGACGGTACCCCATTACGCGCTCGGTAAGGGAGAAACCGTTGTCGGACTGCGCGGCGGGCTTCATGTCGATGGCGCGGCAGACATCATCCGCCATGATCAATCCCGAATCGCAGTGCAGCATCATCTGGCGGACTACCCGCTGTAACTGTCGGACATTGCCGGGCCAGTCGTGATTGCGCAGAATGTCCATAGCCGGCTCATCGAAAACCGTGTTCAGGCGGCCGCAGTCGGCGGCGAATTCGCGGGCGAAGTGATTGGCCAGAAGAGGAATGTCCTCGCGCCTGGCGGACAGCGGCGGGATCGTGATAGTCGATCCCTCCAGGCGATAATAGAAGTCCTCGCGGAACGCCCCGTCGGTTACCATCTTTCTGAGATCGCGATGGGTGGCGCAGATCAGGCGAAACCGCGATGTCCGTCGCTCGGCCCCACCGACCCTCTCGTACTCTCCGCGTTCTGTCACCCGCAACAGCTTGGCCTGGGTCGTGATGTCGAGGTCCCCGATCTCATCAAGGAAGAGCGTGCCCCCGTCGGCGCGCTCGACCAGGCCCGGCCGGTCGACCGCATCGGTGAAGGCGCCTTTCTCGGTGCCGAAGAGATCGGCCTCGATCAGGGTCGGGTTCTTGTGGTTGCACTCAAGAATCTGTATCTGCTTGTTGGCGGCCCGGCTGAACATGTGCAATGCCTGGGCGACCAGTTCCTTGCCGGTTCCTGTCTGGCCCAAAATAATCACCGGCACCCGGGTCGGCCCCAGGCGATGAATCTGGCGGAATATCTCCAGCATCGCGGGCGACCTGCCAACCAGGCCCCATGACTGGCCGGCCAGCTGCAACAGGGCGCGGTTATCGATTCTCAGGCGACGCTTCTCGACCCCGTTCCGCACCGCCCTGGCCAGGCGGCTCTCCGGGCCGGCCTTGACAATGTAAGCATCAGGTTTCTCGTTGCAGTCGATCTGGTCTTCGTCGTAATCGCCCGGGTAGGCGGTGTGCAGAATGACCGGCAATTCCGGATCGAGGTTACGGATTTCACGGGTGGCCTCGATCCCATCCATGCCCGGCATCTTGATATCCATGACCACGGTGGCAAGGCCTGACGATTGCCGAACCGTCTCGACAGCCTCTGGTCCCGAGGAGGCGGTCATCACATCGTAATCATCCTCGAACGACGCCTCGAGAGCTTCAAGCACATACGGGTCGTCATCAACAATGAGTATTCTTGCTCTGTCCGGTTTGGCCGTCATGGTGGTGGGTAATTGTCGTTCGAAGTTGGTGTCAGTTGGCGAGCTTGAATGTCAGCATGAATACGGTACTCCGACCGGGTTGGCTGCTCACCTCTATCGAGCCGTCGTACATCTCCATTATCTTTCGGGCCATCGGCAAACCGAGGCCGGTTCCAGTGGTCGGCTTGGTCGAAAAGAAAGCTTCGAAGACCTTGCCGATATCCTCTGGCACAATGCCGATCCCGTTATCCTCGAACCTGACTGTGAGCGCCTCCTGCTGAGCACAGCCTGTGGTGGATATAATACGTTGAGTGTCGGTTTCTGTCAAGGCGTCTAGGGCATTACGTATGAGGTTGTCGAGGACTACCTTAAGCAAATCCGGGTGTGAGAGGACCTTTGTCCGGGTATCTCCCCTTACATCGACCCGGACCTGAAGCTCGGCAATACGGTCCTGATGTTCTCGCAGCGATTCCTGGAGTACCTGCTGGAAGTCAACCGGCTCCGGGGGCGGATGTTCTTCGAGCTTGGTGTACATCGAGATCTTGTGGGTGGTCTCGATGGCGCGCACCACGGCCTGCTCGGTGCGGTCAACTGCCTTGACATGTTTCGGATCATTGCCTGCGATACGCCTCAGCTTGCCAAGCCAGGTACGGGCAGGAAATAGGGCGTTGCGGATTTCATGGGCGAAGCCGCCGGCGATGCTTCGGGCCTGGGCGAACTTCTCAGCTGCGATGAGCCTGGCCTGAGTGGCCTTGAGTTCCTCCTGAGCTGCCAAAATAACACGGTTCTTCTGGCGAATCCGCAGCAGAGCGACTGTCACTATTACGATGATGAGCGCCAACGGCACTGCCGCCGCCACCGACGCCAGCCACGGCTTACGGAAGAAAACCGAGAACCAGGGGGTGCGGGCGAATGACAGGATATAGTGCACCAGCCCTTTGTCAGCCCCTGCGAGCAATATCTTTCCCTGTCCATTGGGACCGGGGTACCAACTGGTGAGATACGGAACGATTGCGAATTCAGGGAACATCGCAAGCGTCTCAAACTCTCGATCCAGCAGCCATGTTCGGTTGTCCCGGGACGAAATGAGCAACTGCTTGTCGCCTCGGCCCAGAAAGTCCTCACAACCGGCGACCGCCATGAAGGCGTCTCCCGTGAGCTCAGCCACCAAGTTGAAATTGTGATCGAATATCATCAGTGAATTGCGCATCGATGACCCGAAATAGCGGGGCAGGGTATCCTCACCGATGTCGATTCGACTCAGGTACCGAATTTCCCTGTCGCGCCCGATGTCAATCGAGTCAACGATATTTCCGTCCAGGTCGAAGGCCGTGAAATACGCCCACGGTCGTTCCGGTAATACTCCGCCCTGATCCTGGCTGGTATCGGGCCAGATTCGCTCGCACACGATCTCATCCTGACCATCGCCGTCATAATCCGCAATCGCGGCGTAAGCAGCATCGAACTCACCGCCAACTTCATGGCACCACCGAAGGCTCCCATCCTCATTGAGCGCCAGCACGTAGCTGTGAGCGTCGTCCATTATGGCAGTCGACGCGCTATTGCCCTTGCTGGCCACTCGGATCACCAGGATAAGGGAGTCAGAGACGGTATGTCCAGTTGTGTACTGCGTGCGAAACGAAACCTGGCCGCTGACCGGGAATTCCCAGAGGACGTGCCTGTCTCGCCAGTCGACAGCCATGACCTGACGTGGATAGAGGTCATATCCGGAACAGACGCCGATCAGGAGTTCACCGAAACCATCGCCGTTGATGTCCACAACGTCGATTATGAAGCTCTCTCCATCCCAATAGCCGTTACCGTCGCGATCCTGACCGGCGACTAACGGCATCTCGCACAGCGCCGTGTCTTCGTGCGGGTCATAGATTGCCAGGCGGACTGTACCGCGGCTGATGAAAGTCACCGCAACTTCATCGGTTCCGTCGTGATCGAAGTCCTTTACCAGCCAGTCATCGTACTGTTTGGATGGTGTGTTGAAGTGCCGAAAAGCTCTCGACCCCAGACGGACTGACTCCTTGAAAACCAAACACGACAGCGTGTCGGACGGCCGCCACCCATCAAGCATTTGACAAGATCCGTACCGCCCGGCGGCATCAAGCTTGATCGGCAGGAAGCGCCCCGTGCCGATGTACCGTTGCATTTCAATTACTTCAAACCGATACGGCAGCGCCTCCGGTTCGGCCACCGGCTCGAGTCGATATCGCGCGATGCCATCTTCCGGCTTATCCCCGCAGCCGCTGAGAATCAGCAGGCACGCCACCGACGCCACCAATGCTGATGCATATCCCGCGTATGTCCATACCCTGCGAAGCACCCCGGAACATACAATGAGCGCACCGGTAAGTCAAACCGATCATCCTCAGATCGGGCTCCCATCGGGCCCTATGATGAGAATTCACCTCTATTGGCGAAGGGACACAGAAATGGTAGCGGTGCAGGGACTTGAACCCCGGACACACGGATTATGATTCCGTTGCTCTAACCAGCTGAGCTACACCGCCACATCGTAAGGAATCGGTAATTTATCGCAAATCCGCTACTTGTCAACTGAATTTGACGCCGTCAGGGTCTGGCCGAGAAACCGCCGAATACTCCCCTCGATCACATCGAGATCGACACAAGTGTTTTTGCACGGCCCCTCCGGTCGGGCATTCGGGATTCCGATCACCGGCACATGCGGGTTGACCTCCTTGAAGCCCGACAACAAGTCCCGCTCGCAGGCAATAGCCAGCACCAGCCACGGCCGCACTCTGCGAATCTTCAGCCGCGCATCGGTGCCGCCCCCGACCACATGGAGCACGAAGCCGTAGTCATCACGCATCTGGCGCAGCCGCTTGTTGGCCTCACGAGTCAGGCACCGCGGCGCCAACAGGAGCAGCCGCTCCGCCGGCACTGTGATCCGTTGCGAATTGAGCAGGGCGTTATGGGTTTTCAGAAACGAATTGGTCAGCCGGTCAGTCGATATGCCGAGCCGCTTCCCGACCCATGCTACGACAGTCAACAGGCGGTTGATCAGATTCGGTAGGATCACCAGGCGCGAGACCGGCCGCTGGATCGCCGCCGACCATGCAAACAGCACCGTCCACACCAGCATGGCCCCCGCGAAAACAAAGAAGGCCGCGGTCACAACTGTGGTCAGAGCTGTCCCCAGCCCGGCCAGGCGCGGATAGATCAGCCACAGGAACCCCGCCGCCGCCACAATCAGCAGCAGGGCGGCCAGCCCGGCCAGCCATAAGAAGAGATGGCTGCCGGCTTCGCTCGACTCGGGTTCGGTGGTTCCGTCCCAGTCGGCCCACTCATCGCCGAGCTTGCGATCGCCCAGGCGGCTGTCTGTCGACTTCTCATTCATCTTCAAATAAATATACGCAGTCACGGCCCCGAGTACAATGATTCAGCACGATCGAATAAGCCCATGTTTGGACTACAGTGTGGGCCAAAACAACGGAAGGAGCCTCTCATCATGAGAAGCTCCTTCACCCCACCTCGTAAGATACCCTTCACCGCCATAACTACTGTAAGAGTAACTTAACGCGCTAATAGATAACAATTTGCGTGCCAATGTCCGGACTGCATTCCTGCTCGCATTATAAACGACCCCGCTATAACGCCTTACGATAGTCCTGATTATGTGCGGAAGTCTTTTCCGGCCAACAATACGCATCGACTGCGCCCCCGGAAGCTGTACGGGGCCGGGGCAGCAGGGTGTAATCAGTTGCGGGACAGTCTATTACTGGGAGCCGCAGCAACTGCATCAGACAGAAGCGCCTAAACCCCGATAAGTGGGGATACGGCGTAGCATCTGCGGAAACGGCCTACTTCTTCTTCTTCGCCAGGTGCACCGATTCCCCGTGAAGATCGTGGGCCGCTTCCATGATCGACTCCGATATGACCGGGTGCGCGAAGATCAGCTCGCCAAGCTGTTTCACTGTCATCTTGCGTTTGATGGCCAGGGCGGCGGTATGGATGATCTCGGTCGCATGCGCGCCGACGATATGCGCACCGAGCAGTTTGTCGGTCTTCTTGTCGCCGATCAACTTGACCTCGCCCGATATCTCGTTCTCCGCGTGCGCCTTTCCCAGCGCCCGCATCGGGAATTTGCCGATGGCGATATCATGTTCCGCCGAAGCCTCGGCCTCTCTCATGCCCACCGAAGCCACCTCCGGGTGGGTGAAAATCACAGAGGGCACTCCGAGATAGTCTTTCTTCGCCTTCTCGCCCAGCGCATTGTCGACCGCCACCGAGCCGTCATGGACCGCTGTATACGCCAGCAGAATTTCGCCGCGAACATCGCCGATCGCGAAAATGTTCTTCACATTGGTCCGCATATCGGCTGTTGTCGCTATCGAGCCGTTCTTGTGCTGCTTGACCCCGACCTCGTCCAGCCCCAGGTCCTCCACATTGAACCGCCGTCCTACCGCCACCAGCGCCTGGTTAGCTTCGACCACTTTGCCGTTGGACAGCCTCGCGGTCACTCCTTGTGCCCCCGGTCCGACCTGTTCGACCTTGGTACCGGTGTAGACATCGACCTTGAGCTTCTTCAGTTCGCGCTCGATCAGTTTCCCGGTGCTGGTATCCTCCATCGGCAGGGCCTGGTCGAGCAACTCGACCACGGTTACCTTGACATCGAGCATGGCCAGCATGAAGGCCCACTCGCAGCCGATTACCCCGGCTCCGATGATCAGCATCGACTGCGGCAGGTTCTCCAGCTTGAGCAGGTGGTCCGAGGTAAGGATACGTTTGCCGTCGATATTAATCCCCGGCAGGCCGGCCGCGCGCGACCCGGTGCCAATGATGATATTCCTGGCCTGTATCTTCGTCTCGGAGCCGTCCTCGGCGATCACCGATACCTGGTCCTTCTTCGTGATCTTGCCCCAGCCCTGAAGGTGGGTGACGCCGTGCGATTTGAAGAGCTGGCCGATCCCGCCGACCATGGTGCCGACGATCTTGTTTTTGCGCGCGCTCATGGCGGTCCAGTCGTAACCGACTTGTCCCGCCAGCGTGAGACCGTAATCCGGACCGTGTTTGGTCTTGTAGTACTGGGCGGCCGAGGCGATCAGTGCTTTGGAGGGGATACATCCGCGGTTAAGGCAGACCCCGCCGAGCTTATCGTACTCCACTACGGCAACCCTGGCGCCCTTCATGGCGGCCCTGATACCGGCGGTATATCCGCCCGGCCCGCCACCGATGATGACTATGTCGAATTTATCGATGACTGCGTCTCCTTGTCTTGTCGTTCTGTCGCTGCGCCAATTTACGCATTGGCGGGGGGTATGGCAAGGGGGGAGAGAAGCCGGTAGTGCAAGGATTATTGGGTAAATTGGTGATTAGTAGTTTGCTTGAGTCGGTAGCCCACCCGTCCTTGGGCGGGAAGCTTCGAGTACGGCCGGGTGGCCCACCTTTCAGGTGGGCTTCTCTGCCCAAATGTGACTGCAGTCCCTTAACACGTTGAGTGGTATGTGTTGATGCCTCGGCCCAGACACTACGACAATCTCAATACGGCGAGGTTTATCACCTTCTCGTGCTACCGTCGTCTTCGACCGAGCTCAGCCTGACGTGTGGCGAAGCAATAGCGGGACGCTTACCGGAGCGGCTGCCGCCCTCAGAATTAATTCGGGCGCGAACGCGATCACGCATCATCGGCCGCCCCGCGTCATCGGCCAGCCCCCCAAACAGGTCTATCACACCTGTTCGAAAACGCTGAAACGCGTCTGATACACCTGTTTGTCGCTCCGTCGCATTCGGCTGGCATTCGCTAACATCGCATTATACAGCAACTTACGCCTTCGCATCGTTTTCGGCACGGGTTTGGCTATACGGTACGAGTGTACTGACAACCAAACAACCTGTTAACCTCTCTTGTGAGACGGAGGAAAGAAAGATGCGAAAGAAGATGACACTGTGTATTCTTCTGGCTATCGTGGCAACCGCACCGGCCATCCTGGCCCAAGGCGATCTGTTCGACCCACCGGTGGCATACGATGTGGGAGACTGGCCACGTACGGTGGTGGCCGCAGACTTGGATAACGACGGCGATTCGGATCTGGTAGTAGCTAACCACAATTCCGACAACTTGTCTATCCTATGGAACCAAGGAGGCGCTATATATGCGCAACCGGGAGAGCTATACACAGTCGACGCTAATGCACCGATAATGGTGGCTGCTGGGGACCTGACGAGCGATGGCTATCAGGATTTGATTGCTGTAAGCGATACATCTGGAAGTGTCTCGATCCTTGTCAACAATGGCGACGGGACCTTCTTAACACCCGCAGCAACCTACCCGGTTGGCACTCAGGCCAAGGGGATCGTGGTAGCATTCATCGACGATGATGAGCATTTCGACCTGGCCGTGGTTCTGCGTACCGTTGACAGCATTGCCATACTCATCAACGACGGCAGTGGCAGTTTTCCGCCCCCCTATACATACTATCATGTAGTGGGCAGCCAACCGAGTTCAATTGTAGCTAATGATTTCAATGGCGATGGGCACATAGATCTCGCCACCGGAAACACGGAGCCTAATCAGGTGAGCGTTTCACTCTTCTGGAACGACGGGACTGGTATCTTCGCGGTGCCGCCGGATACAATCTCTGTGGACGGCTATAATACCGGCCGGATTTGCGGGGCCGATATCGACTCAGATGGAGACGCCGATCTGGCCCTTCCGATTGAAGAAGACAGCGATGTTTGCGTGTTGCGTAGCAACGGAGATGGTACCTTTCAATCACCCGAGTACTATGACGGCGTGGGCGATTATACCCGTAGCTTTGCGCCCGCGGACTATGATTCCGACGGCGACCTTGATCTCGTCGTTGGTAACCTGTACGGCGGTCAGATTTCCGTCATGTACAATGATGGAGCCGGCAACTTTGCCTTACCGACCGATGATTACGCGGCAAACAGCTATCCCACACAAGTCACGTGGGGAGACCTGGATAACGATGGCGATCCGGATATAGCTGTAAACAATTTGCATAGTCAGACGATCTCGGTGCTCCTAAATGCCGGGGCGCCCGACCCAGCGGACTCTCTGATACTCCCGTCCATGGAGGTCATGGGATGTGAGGATGATTGGCAGGCTGCTCAGAGGGTGCAGGTTAAGACCTCGGTGCCGCTCTACGGATTTGCTATGCCAGTAGCCGTTCCGGCGGGCGTTGTAGTGGATTCCGTTTCTACGACAGGATGCGAAACAGAAGACTGGGTGATGCCATTTGACTCGATCACAACTGAATTCGTGTTTGTTGTACTGGCCAGCGGTGCCCAGCCATCTGTTGAGCCCGGCCTACATTCCGTCCTCAACCTCCACTATCGCTTGCTTGATACGCTCGATTGCGGCGAAGAGGGCCTGATTCACTGGGACACAACCTATTCAGAGAATCCCGACTGGAATCTCTCGTTTGTAGACAGTGGATATAACACGATCCCTGCCGGCTTCGACTATGACCGCGACAGTACGACGTTGACTTCGTTCACCCCTGGCGACTGTGACGGGAACTGCACGGTAGACATCGCAGATATGGTATGCCTGGTCAGCTATATGTTCCAATCGGGGCCAGAACCTCACTTTTACCGTGCCATGGATGTTGCGGCCTCGGGTGACATAGACATAGCCGACCTAGTGAAACTCGTGAACTGGATGTTCGGCGGCGGAGCCGCGCTTGATTGTGGTCAGCCTCAATTCGTGCCGTGGCCCCTCCCGAAGCTGGCGCAACAGGGAACTGCGGCAACGAGGTTCGACGGAGGCAATACCCGGATCGTTTATACCACCCCCACCCCCCTTCTCGGGATCCAGCTCGAACTGGTTGGGGTTGGCAGTGGTGAGCCGGTGAGTGCGCTTGAGAACGGTGACATCGAGGTTCTCTACGGCCAGCAGGGCGATCGGCTCAAGGTCGGTATCCTCGACATGCAGGGGGCCTATCCCATTGAAGCCGGCGAACATGTCCTGCTCGATATCCCCGGCCAGTGGGAGATTGTCTCAGCCCTCGCTGCGGATCAGAACTTCCAGACTATCCAGCCAAGTCTCGGGCGGATCGAGCCGGAGCTTCCGAAGGACTTCAGTCTCGGCCAGAACTACCCCAACCCGTTCAACCCGACTACCGAGATCAACTTCGCACTGCCGAGCGCGTGTGACGTGAGTCTGGAGATCTACAACATCACCGGCCAGCGCGTGACGACGTTGGTCGATGAAGTTCTCGAGGCCGGACAGCACTCGGTGTTGTGGGATGCATCGATGAATGCATCGGGGGTGTACTTCTACCGGCTAAGCGCCGGTGAGTTCACCGAGACCAGGAAGATGATGCTGCTGAAATAGTTCGAAGCTGATATGGATCGTGGCGGGTTCTGAGGGGGGCCCGCCGCGAAAGATTAGGGGAACTCGGGAGGGTCGGTCGGGAGCATGAAACCGACCGATTCCAGAAGAGGCCCGGTGGCGTAGTGCTAACGCCCTCGGGCCACTTTAATTGTGTACGGTGCGGAAAGAGCCCGCGTCCTGATGCGACTGGCGAGGACCGGAGACGATATCAACCGGGGAGAACCGGGCATCGGAAATGCGCGTTGCATCATCGCCGGACCCGCTCAGGGGAAATCGCCTGCCGGAGGTCCACAGGTCGGGGGTATAGCGCAACCGCTGTTTCAGCCGCCGCGGTGATCCGGGCCGACGCCCCTCTGGCAGCCTTCCGGCCGCCCGGGCCGGCCCGATCAGTCACGTCGTGTACTCGCTGGGCCAATAATCAGCCGTCAAACGCACGCGACACAGGATAGTGATTACGTTTGCACGACCGTCTTGTAGTCGCACTACCGCAACCCGATCGCCTGCAAACACGCCAACAGCATTTCCCGATCAGATGAAGCGGGCTCGATTCCGCGATTCAGGCAAGGCCTGCTTTACCAGTCATCTTACTTCGCTTTCATGGCTCCGTTCTCCGACACCGATGCAGTCATTTTCATCGCACCGTGCTCGTTGTCATTTGTCGTTGTCCTGCGTCCGGCGGCGGCGAAGCCCGTTGGGCAACCTCACCTCCTTTCATATGCCGCGCCCGGCTGTGCTCAAACCGAGCGCGGCTCCGTAGCGCACCGTAGCGCTCGTCCCGAGGCGCTGTGTGAAGAGCGCCTGCACCTGCCAGCCCCCGTGTGCACAATGACATTGTAAATCCCGTGCCGAATCGGGCGGGAGCCATGTCACGCTGTCGTAACCCATTGCAGCGGCAGAGCATCGCGTGAAAAGAATAACATGCAGACTCACGGCATCACACACCGCCATTCAGCTGAATAACCGCGGATTACGAATTTGGTCGCGACGGCGACGAATTCCGCCCCCCTGGCGACGAATTCTCGGAAGCTATGACGAATGCTTATCGGGTGTGACGAACCGGGGCCGGCATTTTGAAGGTGAGTCGGGGCAGGTTATTAGATGTGTCGGTGATTGGCTGTCGGCTGATGATTATGAAGCCGTCGGGTGGGGCGGCGAGGCTGGTGACCCCCTTTTGGCCCGCCCGGGACACCCGACGTTCACAGAGAGGTCGCAGGATCGGCTGGATTCCATTGGCCTCCCTCAACGATAATGCAAACCGCGTACCGAACGTCGCATACGAATCGCTAACCTAATAACAATCAGTCGCTTGCACCGTCATCGACAAGGACTCGATTTCCGGGTGCGGACCGGCGACGGAGGGCTATTACGAATTTCGCTCTGTCTGCTACGAGTACGGCCCCGGTTGTGACGAACCGGAGCCGTGGTCTACAATGATGTGATGTCGAAATCAGGACACGAGGTGGGACTGCAATTCGCCGGGAGCCAGGTGATACTCCTTAATGCGACGTCGAATTGTCCCTTCGCTGCAGCCCATTAACCGAGCTGCCTCACTGCGATTCCAGCCGGTGCAGGCCAGAGTGTACCTCAGTCGCTCCAACTCGGTGTCGCCGGGAACGGCCCGAGCCAGCATGCGGTTGAGGTCTCCCTGCGACAGGACGTAGAGTTGCCTGACGCGGGACCGCAGTTGCCGGATATTCCCCGGATAGTGATCGAACCCGAGCAGCGTGGTCAGGCGTTCGACCAACGGACCATGGCCATTCTCCACAATCGATGGGTCGATCTCGGCCAGGAAGTGCCTCACCAAAGCGGGAATGTCGTTCGGGCGTTTGGAGAGTCGCGGCAAGTGGATCGGGATCTCATTCAGCCGATGGAACAGGTCCGAACGGAAGTCCCCGTCCTGCAGCCGTCTCTGCAGGTCGTGGTTGGTGGCGGCGATCAGGCGGAAGTCCACCGGCCGGGACCGGTTCTCCCCCAGTTTGCGAACCTGCCGGGTCTCCAGCACTTCCAGGAGTTTGGCCTGGAACTGCGCGCCGGCATCGGCTACTTCGTTGAGGTAGAAGGTGCCGTGGTCGGCCTGTTCGATGAGGCCGGTACGGGTTGACTGGGCGCCGGTGAACGATCCCTGGACATGGCCGAAGAGTTCGGCCTCGACCATGCTGTTGGGAATGGCGGCGGCGTTGACCGACACGAATTCGCCGGTCCGCCCTGAGTGCGCATGAATGTAGCGGGCGAGGAGATCCTTTCCGGTACCGGTGGCTCCGGTGAGCAATACCGTCATGCTCGAGCGAGCCACATGACGGGCCACATTGAGAATCTCCTGCATGCGCGGATCGCGCGTGATGATAACAGGCCCGGCGGCCGCGCCGACCGAGTCACCGTCTTCGCCTGGCCCAGTCAACTGCCTTTGGCAGCGCCGCAGCCAGCTGGTCACTCCTTCGGATTCGAAGTACTCGCCGGCCAGGTAGAGCAGGGCGGTGCGTTCGGCCTCGCTGTACAGGCCGGACTCAGCCGCCAGGCAGCGTGTCACGGCCAGCTCGTACTGCGCCCCGATGGCTGAGAACAGCTGGAGAGCCTGTCGGAAGAGAGACCGGGCCGACGATGTCTGGCCGCATCTGGCTTCGTGCCGGGCGAAGATCCGTTTGCAGGCGGCGATCTCGATTCGTTCGTTGATACGTTCGGCTACGATCAGGGCTTTTTCCGCATGGTCACGGGCGCGGCCGAACCGTCCCAGGGCAAGACAGGCATCGCCGAGCAACCGCCGTATCTGCGAAACGAGCGCCGAGTCCGGCGCCACTTCGAGAGAGATACTCAGCCCAGCCTCAAGTGATGCAAGGGCCTCGTCGGGACGCCCGTCCAGTAGTTCGATAAGACCCAGATTCTCGAGGTAGATTGCCTTTTCGCGGGGAAAGTCATCCAGGTACGGCTCCGCGGCAGCGATAGTCCGACGGGCTGTTTGGATGTCGCCCAGCATGGCGTAGGGTACCGCCGACATCTCGTAGAAGATAAGGCGGTTTCGATCGCCCTGCTTCAAGATAGACGGCTCAATGCGAGCGTATTCCCTGATCGCCTGGCGTATATGCCCGGCGGTGTACAGCAGGTAGCAGGCGTTAGTCGCCACGGCCGCTGCTTTGTCGGGCTGCCCGGCTTCCTCGTAGAGGCTTCGGCACCGGTCGAGCGATTCCAGGGCGGAGGGGATACTCCCCTGTTGGAATGACACCAGGGCGAGATGATTGAGCGCCCGGGCGGCTCCGGAGTGGTCCTTACAGCGCAGGAAACTGGTGTAGGCTTCGAGGAGGATCTCTTTGGCGTCGTTATGGCGGCCTTGCGCCACCAGGGCCCAGCCCTTGAGGTACTTGGCCCGGGCGAACCTGGATGTGTCTTCGTGGAAGCGGTAGAATTCAATGGCTTCGTCCAGGCCTTTCGGTCGGCAGTCGCCCAGGTACAGCCTCACTTCGGCTTTCAAGAGGCGATACCAGGCCAGGGACTCATCCGACAGAGCAGAGGGGTCCAGGGACGCGAGCCGCTTTGCCGCTTCCTTCGGCCGGTTAGCGCTAATTAACCGGTCGACGTGCGTCAGATGGCTCATTAGTGTTTGTCCCATTTTCGACCTCTCTGTTGTCCAGGAAGCAGTTAGTGATAAAGTATTCGCCGAGCTTGATGGTCCAGCCAAGCAAAGTGCCCGGAGCCCCATTGGTACCCTGGCCTCCATCCCGAATTGGGGGTACTACCCAGCCGCCGTCGTCCCCCATCGGCCTTTCTGAGCTGGTCATCCAGGGCCTTATGGCGTTGGGATCCAGATGGGTAGCACCCGCCGAACCGGCGAGAGATGCCGCAACCAGGACCACCGCCAGGGTTGTTGCGATGAGTCGATTCATCAGTTCACCATCCTGTTGAAATGCAGTTATTGGTTGTATTGTCGATCAGTATTGTGCTGCCGAAGGATCACTCCCGACCCCGCCATCATCCGGCGCCGTCCCACAGGCCGGAAATCTCACACGCCTGTCGCCGGCTACAAGCAGCGGCCCAAATTGGCAATGCCTGTCACTCAGGATTGCCGAAATCCCGGAAACGTCTCTGTACTATTCCAGGTTACCCGAGGATCGCTTTGGTGTCAAGTTGAAAGAGACAGCGAGAGCCGAACAGCGAGGCCAGAATCCGGCGAATGGGCGAAATATGTCTTGCCTTCAGCGCGTAATCAGTTGACCTTGTTGCGGTCATTGGGACCAGAAACGAGGTGACTGCGCCTATGACTGATGATCGAATCTCTGAGCTTCGGCAACGACGTTCCACTCTCATGGCCGGGGGCGGCAGGAAGCAAATCGAAAAGCAGCACGAGGCGGGGAAACTCACAGCGCGAGAGCGTATCGATCTTCTTTTCGAGGAGGGTACTTTTCGCGAATCTCTGCTTTGGGTCAAGCATCGCTGCACCAACTTCGGCCTGGACAAGAAGGAGTTCCCGGCCGAGGGGGTTATCACTGGTCACGGGCTGGTCGATGGGCGCCCCATCTATGTAGCGAGCCAGGACTTCACGGTGGGAGGCGGATCGGTCGGCGAGGCCACCGGTCGTAAGATTCAGGAGGCGATGGAAGCTGCCCTCAAGACCGGCGATCCCTTTATTATGATCAACGACTCCGGCGGCGCACGCATTCAGGAAGGCGTCGATGCCCTGAGCAACTATGGGGGGATATTCTATCGCAATGTCCTGCTTTCCGGAGTGGTGCCACAGATAAGTATTATTGCCGGCCCCTGTGCGGGCGGCGCTGCTTACTCCCCGGCTCTGACCGACTTTGTTATTCAGGTACGTCACGCGGGACAGATGTATATCACAGGTCCACTCGTTATCAAGCAGGTGACCGGGGAGGACATATCGGGCGAGCAACTCGGCGGGGTCGAAAGTCATGCCTACTACTCGGGGGTTGTGCATTTCATTGCGGAGAACGACGAGGACGCGATTGCGCTGACCCGGCAGCTCCTCTCCTACCTGCCGAGTAACAATACCGAGGATCCTCCGTTCGCGGCGGAGCTTCATGACGAGGAACTACTGGCTAATGAGGAGCTGAATGCGGTGGTCCCCGAAGACCCCTCCGAACCATATGACATGCACGAGATTATCTCGCGGGTAGTCGACCAGGGAGAATTTCTGGAGATTCAGGAGCACTTTGCACCGAACATCATCGTCGGTTTCGCGCGCCTGACCGGCTATGCCATCGGCGTGGTGGCCAATCAGCCTATGCAGAAGGCAGGCGTGCTGGACATCGATTCTTCGGACAAGGCCTCCCGCTTCATTCGGTTTTGCAATGCATTCAATATCCCCTTGCTGACATTCGTCGATGTGCCAGGCTTCCTGCCCGGGGTTCAGCAGGAGTATGGTGGCATTATCCGGCACGGCGCCAAGATGCTGTTCGCCTATGCGGCCGCCACGGTGCCGAAGATGACGGTAGTCGTGCGCAAGGCTTACGGCGGCGCCTTCCTGGCCATGTGCGCCAAGAGCATGGGCGCTGACACTCTGGTGGCGTGGCCATCGGCGGAAGTCGCGGTGATGGGCGCTGAAGGCGCGGTGAATGTGCTCTATCGCAGGGAGATTTCCGGTGCTGATGACCCCGAGGCCGAAAGGAAGCTGCGTCTGAATGAATATCGCGAGAGGTTCGCCAATCCTTATGTGGCAGCCAGTCACGGCTTGATCGACGAGATACTGGAGCCGGCCGAGACTAGACCGTACCTGGCCGCAGCGCTGGAGGTGTTGAAAGCCAAGCGCAGCCTGAGGCCACAGAAGAAACATGGTCTGATTCCGCTGTAAGAAGTCAAGGCATGACCGAGAATCTGGAATTCGCACTCAGGTTGGCCCTGCTCGGGATCGGGATAGTATTCGCCTCATTGGCGGTGATCGCGACGGCGGTGGCGCTGATCCGTCGAGCCAATGAAGGATGGCGGGCCAGGGAGGAAGCCGGCGCCCAGGCGGCATTGTTGAAAGAACAGAACCTGGATGATACTACACTGGTGCTGATAGCTGCAGCCGCTGCCACGATGGTGCAGGGGCGGTTCCGGATTCGACGAGTACGTCGGCTGATGCGGCACCCATCAGGCAGGGGGGCATGGTCGATGCAGGGGCGAGCGGTCCTGCTAGGATCGCACGTGATTCACAAGAAGCGTTAAGGCAAGTGGTCTGGTTCCGGTTGATAGCATGACAAGCTGGAGATAGATAATGAAGCTCAAGATAACTGTACACGGTGTCGCCTACGAGGTTGAGGTTGAAGTTCTTGATCCCGGCGACGGCTTTCCCGTACCGCGCCTACCGCAGCGACAGGCGGGCCAGTCGAGCTCGTCGGAGGCGCCTCCGCCCAGGCGGCAGGCTTCGCCCGCACCCGACGGCGCGAAGGGAAGTGGTGCGGTTACTTCACCGATAGCGGGAACTGTGCTTGAGATCAAGTGCAAGCCTGACGACCAGGTCAGCAGTGGTCAGGTGGTATTGGTGGTTGAGGCAATGAAGATGAAGACCTCAATCGCGGCGCCGACCGACGGCAAGGTCAAATCCGTCCCGGTTGCCGTCGGCGACTCGGTTCGCGAGGGGCAAACACTGGTGGAATTCGAATAGGCACGGCCGACTCGGTGACATATGGAAATCCTGCTTAATTTCCTTCACGCGGGGGCCCTCTTCAACTTCACCTGGGGCAACCTGGCAATGCTCGCCGTCGGCTGCGTGTTCATATACCTGGCCGTCACGAAGGACTATGAGCCCCTCCTCCTTATTCCGATCGGATTTGGCATGTTGGTGGGCAACATCCCGTTCGCAGAGGGCCTCAATATTGGCATCTATGAAGAAGGCAGCGTCCTTTCGATCCTCTACAAGGGCGTAACCCAGGGGTGGTACCCGCCGCTGATCTTTCTTGGAATCGGGGCAATGACAGATTTTTCGTGCATGCTGGCCAATCCTCGGCTGATACTGCTCGGGGCGGCGGCCCAAGCGGGCATTTTCCTGACTTTCTTCGGCGCCGTGTTGCTTAGTTTCGATTTTGCCGAGGCAGCCGCAATTGGAATCATCGGGGGGGCTGACGGTCCCACCGCGATATTCCTGTCATCGAAGCTTGCCCCTCAGCTACTTGGAGCTATCGCGGTATCGGCGTATTCTTACATGGCTCTCGTTCCGGTAATTCAACCTCCGATCATAAAGTTGCTCACCACTCGCGAGGAGCGCCTGATACACATGAAGCCCTCCAGGCCGGTATCGAAACGCCTGCGCGTTCTGTTTCCGATCATCGCGTTCTTGATCACGGGTTTCATCGCTCCCGGCTCGCTCAATCTGCTGGGATTCCTGTTCTTCGGAAACCTTCTCAAGGAGAGCGGAGTAACCGAACGACTGGCGGCCACAGCCCGGACAGCCTTCATTGACATTATCACTATTCTGCTGGGTTTGACGGTTGGTGCGTCGACCGACGCCAGCCGGTTTCTAACACCGGATTCTATAAAGATATTCGCTCTTGGAGCCGGATCCTTCTGCATTGCGACAGCCGCGGGCATAGTATTCGCGAAGACCATGAATCTGGTTAGTCATAACAAGATAAATCCGATCATCGGCGCCGCGGGGGTCTCGGCGGTGCCGGACTCAGCGCGGGTGTGTCAGATGGTCGGAGCTCGGGAGGACCCCTCCAATTTTCTGATAATGCATGCCATGGCCCCGAATGTGGCCGGGGTGATCGGTTCGGCGGTTGGAGCCGGCATTCTGCTGGCTACTTTCGGCTGAAGCAGGCACCCGTTACGGCATTATCCAGAGATTGCCATCCGGGTTGTCAGGTATTCCCGTGCCTTTCCCCGACACTCCAGCAAGAAACCGTAACTTCAGGGGGACTCAGCGGGCCGGCATTTGCGACATGGAGTGGCCTCCTGTCTTTGGCGTATCAGCCCAGCTATGGCTCTCCAGAGCCAACAGAAAGGCGCCGCAGAAGAGCGGCGCCGAGAAATCGATGATCGGCAGATCGGGCTAGCTACGGATGGGCGCAAGGCGGCGGCCGAGGACCACACCGACGCCGGTCAGGAACAGAATCAGAAAGGCCAGACCCAGCGGCCCGGTCGTCGGAACAGCGTCGCGCTCATGAACAACGCAACTTTCATCGCAATAGAGATAGAGGTCATAGGTGGCGAAGCAGAGTGATTGCTGGCAGATTTCGACCTTGAGAAAGCCGTTGAATCGGTTGTCCTGGCACAGCACATCGACGCTCTTTGCATCCGAAGGGCCACTCAGCGGAGGCGGCGTCCCGATATCTACACAGCCCTGGATGACCACAGCACTCAGTGTATACTCTGCACCGGCCTGGCCACCGGAGATGGAGTAGTCGAGCTGCTGAGTCGTCTCGTTGAATTCGCACGTAGTGGTAACCTGAGCGGCGGATACGGCGGCCATCACCAGAACCAGGGTGATAACGATAGCGCTACATCGAGTCATGGTATTTCTTTCCCTTGTGAGCCAAGAACCGGCTGATGAGACATTCTTGTTCTTTCCAGTCAAAAAAATCAAACCTGCGGCGGCGCAGTAGGCCTGTGAGACTTAGTGCCCCAACACTAACAGAATAACCCTAATTGCCCGATCGGTCAAGGCAAAATTGAGTGGAACGGTCTCCAATGGCGAGGTTGATTGGGCGCCAATTGGATTGACAGCCCGAAAGCCAGCAGCTACCTTCGAGCCAACCTCGCCGGCGGCGTCGGAAGCTCGTGGCCCGGCGGGGCGACAGCGCACAAGCAGTGTAGACTGGATCGGACTATCTTGATTCTGAGCCTGTACAGACTTACCAAACCGGCCATCATGCTGTTGGTCGTGGCAGCCGGGGCGACCGGGGCGATCCTCGAGGGTAGCCTTCTGGCCAGACCCGCGCACCTGACCCTCTTCCTGATTGGCCTGTACCTAACCGGCGGGAGCGCCAACGCTCTGAACCAGTACTTCGAGAGAGCCATCGACGCTCGTATGACTCGCACGGCCGGGCGCCGTCCGCTTCCGTCGGGCCGCTTGCGACCAGGGCAGGCTTTGGTGTTCTCGATCACCATCGGCGTGATCGGGGTCCTGTTGCTGGCGACGGTTTTCAACCTGCTGACCGCCATGCTCTCGCTGAGTGTCATTCTCTTCTACAGCTTCTTCTATACTCTCTGGCTCAAGCCCAACACCGATCAGAATATAGTCATCGGCGGCCTGGCCGGGGCGATGGCGCCGGTGGGGGCATGGACCGCTGCAACCGGCGGTATGGCGTTCACACCCTGGCTGGTCTTCGCGATCATCTTCTTCTGGACGCCGCCCCACTTCTGGTCGCTGGCTCTCAGATTCCAAGGCGATTACCGTCGCGCCGGCCTTCCCATGATGCCGCTGACCGCCGGGGTCACCCGTACCCATAATCTCATCGTGGGCTATACGACGGTGCTCTTCGCGGTGAGCCTGTTGCCCCTGCTGAGCGGTTTCGGCTGGGTCTACGGCATTGCGGCTGTTCCATTGGGCACTGTCTTCCTGAGTAAGACGCTCCGGGCGAGGCGCACTCGCACGGCCGACGATGCCTGGAGTGTTTTTCGGTTCTCGATTTTCTATTTGTTCTGCGTATTGTTTGCGTTGATAATTGATAGAGTGACTGATCCTGTGCTCGGATTCGTTTCCTGAGGAGCGCGAGGGTAGCAGGCGTGGCACAGATATTTCCGGAGTGGACAAACAGGCTCCCGACAATCATAGCCATCAGCATACCGGTCCTGGTGATTGCGGTCGTGGGGCTGGTGTGGTACTACTTGTCGCCATCCTATTACGCGGTGGGGTATCGGCCGATCCAACCGGTGGCCTACAGCCACAAGCTGCACGCCGATGACCTTGGCCTGGACTGTCGATACTGCCACACTTCGGCGGAGACATCGCCCCATGCCAATGTCCCTTCCACTCAAACGTGTATGAACTGCCACAAACTGATTCTCCCCGAGAGCGAGAGGCTCCTTCCGGTCCGTGAGAGCTTCGCCAAGAAGGAGCCGATCGAGTGGGTGCGCGTGCACAAAGTCGGTGATTACGCATATTTCCATCACGGCGCACATTTGAGAGCCGGGGTGGGATGCGCCAGTTGCCATGGGCAGGTGAATCTTATGCCGGTGGTGACGCAGCGGCAGCCTCTGTCGATGAGCTGGTGCCTGGATTGCCACCGGGATCCAACCGAGCACTTGCGTCCGCGAGTGGAATTGACCAACATGGACTGGAGCCCGAGTGAGGACCAGGCAAGATTCGCCGCGCGCGTGATCAGGGAAAAGAGGATCGCACCGCCGACCGACTGTTCAGGGTGTCACAGATGAGTGATCGCAAGCAGCAAAGCAGCCCGGAGTACTGGCGCAGCCTGGCCCAGAAAAACGACACGCCCGAATACCGACGCGCGCTGACCGAGAAATACCATGACGCCCATTCGTCGGAACACACGGAACTCAACCGACGCCACTTTCTTACCCTCATGGGGGCGTCCCTGGCCCTGGCCGGTCTGGCGGGATGCCGTCGGCCAATCGAGAAGATCGTACCGTATGTCGATCAGCCTGAGACGGTGGTCCCCGGTGTTCCCATGTACTATGCAACATCAATGCCGCGGGGCAATCGATCCCTCGGCCTGATTGTCGAGTGCCACGAGGGACGTCCCACGAAGATCGAAGGCAACCCGGCCCATCCATCCTCTCTTGGTTCCAGCGATGTGTTCGCTCAGGCTTCGATTCTCGATCTGTATGATCCCAACCGATCGACTGATGTACTCAATGAAGGTGTGCGCACCGACTGGACAGCATTTGTCCGGGCCTGGCGCGAGCTAGCCCTCAAGTATGAGCGAAACGGGGGCACAGGCCTGGCGATATTAGCCGAGCCGTTCTCCTCCCCGACGCTGGCGCGCCTAAAACGCGAGTTCGAGCAGCGCTATCCCCGGGCCACCTGGGTTACCTGGGAGCCGGTTGGCGATGAGAGTCAGGAGCGGGCGATCCGGAACCTGACCGGCCGCGACCGGCGTGCGGTCTATCACTATGATCGGGCCAATATCGTGCTGTCGCTGGATTCAGACTTCCTGCATCTGGAGAGCGAGTCAATAGCGGCCGCCCGCGGCTTCTCCGATGGCCGAAGGGTCACCGATCCCGGCGATGAGATGAACCGTCTCTATGTGATCGAGAGCGGCTTCAGCGTCACCGGTGGCGATGCGGACCATCGCCTGAGGGTTCACAGTTCACAGATTGGGGGGTTCGCCGTCGAGCTCGCTCGCGAACTGAACGTCTATGGCGCGCAAATCGACTCGCCCGACACGGTAGGATACAGGGCCGATCACACCTGGTTGCAGACACTGGCGGTGGACCTGATGCAGAATATCGGGCGGAGCTTGGTGGTCGCCGGACGCAATCAGCCGACATGGGTTCATGAATTAGTCCTGCTAATCAATCGAGGGTTGGGCGCCTTCGGGCGAACGGTTGAGTTCGTCGAGGCCATCGACACCACCTTCTCCAGCACGGTGGATTTCGGGAACCTGGTCAGGGCTATGGCCGACGGCGATGTTTCGACGCTTGTCGTTATCGGTGGCGACCCCGTGTACAACGGCTTTGCGGATCTCGATTTCGAGAATGCCCTGGGGCAGGTAGCGACAACTATCCACCTGAGCGACAGGGAGGGCGAAGCGGAAAGCAGGTTGACCTGGCATCTGCCGGCGGCGCACTACCTGGAGAGCTGGTCCGACGTGAGGTCGGTCGACGGAACGCCGGGCGTAGTGCAACCACTGGTGGCTCCGTTGCACGGCGGCAAATCCGATGTCGAACTACTCGGTCTGTTGACAACCGGCCGTGACCTACGGGGGCATGACATTGTCCGCGAGACCTGGCGGTCCCTTCTGCACGACGGCGAGTTCGAGAAGTCATGGCGACGGGTTCTGCATGACGGTCTGCTGACCGGCAGCAAGGCCGCCGGGCGGGAATTCGAACCGAAGCACTCGGCGAAACATGTAGCGGCGGGTGCAAAGTTACCGTCGCCGCCCGAACCCGAAAGGCTCGAAGTCCTGTTCACGCCGTCGAATCTGTTTGACGGACGCTATGCCAATAACGGCTGGTTGATGGAGCTGCCTGATCCGGTGAGCAAACTCTGCTGGGGTAACGCCGCCCTGATAAGTCCGGCGACGGCGGAGGCTTTGGGAGTCGAAAGCGGTGACATGGTGAATTTGTCGATCGGCGACAGGTCCATCGAGATCCCGGTCTGGGTCCTGCCGGGACAGAGCGCCAACTCCGTTGTGTTGCCGCTGGGGTACGGGCAGACCGGACGCGGTCGAATCGCCGATGGCGTCGGGGCCAGCGCCTACGCCCTTCGGACGACGGACGGTCCTTACATGACCGGTGACGCGCGGGTGCGCAGGACCGGTCGCCATCGCACTCTGGCCAATGTCCAGGACCACTCGCTGACTGCAGGACGGGCGATTGTCCTTGAGGCATCGCAGGAGGAGTACCGCCGAGTCCCGGAGATCTTTGGCTATATGTCGGCCGAGAGAAATTACCGCAACATGTACGAGCCGCATGACTACAGCACGGGCTACCAATGGGGCATGACTATCGACCTGACTCACTGCATCGGCTGCGGCTCCTGTACGATCGCCTGTCAGAGCGAGAACAACATCCCGGTAGTGGGAGGTGATGCGGTTGAGCGCGGTCGCGAGATGCACTGGATTCGGGTGGATCGGTATTTCCGCGGCGACGAGCATGATCCGCGTATTGTCCAGATGCCGATGCCCTGCCAGCAGTGCGAGAACGCCCCCTGCGAATCGGTGTGCCCGGTGGCGGCGACGGTCCACGACAGTGAGGGTTTGAACACGATGAACTACAATCGCTGTATCGGAACCCGTTACTGCTCCAACAACTGTCCTTACAAGGTGCGTCGTTTCAACTTCTTCCATTACACCAGCGATATGCCGGAGCTTCTGAAGATGGTCCAGAACCCGGATGTGACTGTCCGTTCGCGCGGCGTGATGGAGAAGTGCACCTATTGTGTGCAACGATTGAATCGAGCCAAGTACAAGGCCAAAGAGGAAGGACGAACGATCGCAGATGGTGAAGTGCAGACTGCTTGTCAGCAGGCCTGTCCAACCAGGGCGATCCAGTTCGGCAACATTAACGACAGCAAGTCGCGGGTTGTCGCAGACAAGGAACAAATGCGCAATTACGAACTGCTGGGTGAGTTGAATGTCCGCCCGCGTACGTCATATCTGGGCAAACTACGGAACCCCAACCCCGAACTGGAAGGTTATAAGCCCGAGCAGGCATAGCCGCATACCTTTGGTATCTTTGAGAGGATGAGCAAAGCAGCGAACACAATCGATCCATCGCAAGAGTCCCCATTGGTAAAGGGTGGCGAAACGTTCTCGTCGATAACCGAACGGGTTTCGTCGATCTGCGAGCGCCGTACGCCGGTTGTTTGGTACCTGGCGATTCTGGCGTCGCTGTCGCTGTTGGCGGTCCTTGCGGGCAGCATCGGTTACCTGGTTTTCGAGGGTGTCGGTATCTGGGGTTTGAACAATCCGGTCGGCTGGGGCTGGGCGATTATCAACTTCGTCTGGTGGGTCGGCATCGGCCATGCCGGGACGCTCATCTCGGCCATCCTGTTCCTGCTGCGACAACGCTGGCGGACATCGATCAACCGTTTCGCTGAAGCCATGACCCTGTTTGCCGTATCTTGCGCCCTGATCTTCCCGGCTATCCATGTCGGCCGGATCTGGGTTGTTTACTGGATGTTTCCGATACCGAACCAGATGGCGCTTTGGCCCAATTTCCGCTCGCCGCTGCTGTGGGATGTTTTCGCGGTGAGCACTTACTTCACAGCCTCGCTGTTGTTCTGGTATACCGGCCTGATCCCGGACCTGGCTACTCTTCGTGATCGGGCCAGGACCAGGATAAGGAAGTTCATATTCGGGTTTGTCGCCCTCGGCTGGCGCGGCGGTAATCGCCAATGGCGACACTATGAATTGGCATATCTCATCCTTGCCGGCGTGTCGACGCCGCTGGTGCTCTCGGTTCACTCCGTGGTGAGCACCGACTTCGCGGTCTCGGTCCTGCCGGGCTGGCATACAACCATCTTCCCGCCCTACTTTGTGGCAGGGGCGATCTTCTCCGGGTTCGCCATGGTCGTCACGCTCAGCGTCATCGCGCGGCGTGTTTTTCACCTGGAGAACCTGATCACCCTCGATCACATGGAGAAGATGAACAAAATCATGCTGCTGACGGGCATGATGGTCGGCTATGCATACTCGATCGAGTTCTTCATCGCGTGGTATTCGGGCAATGTCTACGAGTGGTTTACGTTTGTCAATCGAGCGGTCGGCAACTATGCCTGGGCCTACTGGACTATGATTACGTGCAACATCCTGGTACCCCAGATATTCTGGTTCAGGAAGCTCAGGCGCAGCATCGCGGTGATGTTCGCAGCGTCGATACTGATTAATGTGGGCATGTGGTTCGAACGTTTTGTGATAGTCGTGACTTCGTTGTCACGCGACTTCCTTCCGGCCAGCTGGGATTACTACACACCAACCATCTGGGATGTCCTCACGTTTGTAGGCTCATTCGGCTTATTCTTCACTCTGTTTCTGCTGTTTGTGAGGTTCTTGCCCATGATCGCAATGGCCGAAGTGAAGACTGTCCTGCCCGAGGCGGATCCCCATCATGGAGGCAGCCATGATTGAGCGCGAGCAGTATCGACTTCGCGGTATGTTAGCGCGTTTCGACAGCGCCCACGAGCTTTACCGTGCCGCCGAGAAGGTCAGGGACGCCGGATACAAGGAGTTCGACTGCCATTCGCCCTTCCCTGTTCACGGCATGGACAGGGCCATGGGCCTGAAGCGTTCGCCACTCGGCTGGATTGTCGGGCTGGCCGCCCTGATCGGTACCTCCTCAGCCCTGGCCCTGCAATGGTGGACAATGGCGGTTGACTATCCGCTGGTGATTTCCGGCAAGCCCTACTTCGCTTACCAGGCGTATGTTCCGGTCACATTCGCGATGGGGGTTCTGCTATCGGCCCTCGCGGCGCTTATCGGCATGCTGGCCCTCAACGGCCTGCCCCGCTGGAATCACCCGGTGTTTGAATCGGCGCAATTCGAGACCGCTACGGATGACGGTTTTTTCGTAAGTATCGAGTCGTCCGACCCGGAATTCGATCGCGAGAAGACCCGGGCGTTCCTGGAATCGATCGGCGGCCACGATGTGGAATTGCTGCAGGTGACCAGATGATGATGAGAACGGCTCGCTACGCATTGCTGGTGCTGCTGACTTTCGGCATTTGCCTGTCCGGCTGTGGACGCGGTCGCCCGAGCTCAAAGCCACCGATTCATCCGATTCGGGACATGGACAACCAGCCGAAATACGAAGCGCAGGAGAAAAGCGAGTTCTTCGCCGATGGGGCCGCGATGCAGCACCCGGTAGCCGGCACGGTGCCGCGAGGCGAGCTGCGGGTCGATGATTCGCTCAATCGAGGTCTGGATTCCAGAGGCGCCTGGCTGAAATCGAACGCCTTGGTCGTAACCACGCAGCTACTCCGGCGGGGGCGAGAACGATACGATATATACTGCTCGCCCTGCCACAGCCGGGTCGGAGACGGCAAGGGAATCATGGTCGATCGAGGCTACGTCCCGCCGCCCTCATTCCACACCGAGAGAATCCGCCAGATGCCGGACGGCCAGCTGTTCGATTTGATCACGCACGGCGTTCGCAACATGCCGGCCTATGCCCATCAGATCCCCGTTGAGGATCGCTGGGCCATAGTGGCCTACTTAAGGGCTTTGCAGCGAAGCCAGAATGCGACAATCGAAGATATTCCGCCCGAGCTGCGGGGCAAGGTCAAGTGATGGACTACGACGAAACCACATACCGCCTGAAGCAGCCGGGACGGTTCGGTAGTCTGGCTCTCATCGCCGGCGCCCTGGGGATTGCTCTGAGTGCGTACGGTTGGTTCCTGCATGAGAAGCAATTCTACTTCTCGTGGCTGGTGTCGTTCTTCTTCTGGCTGTCGATCGGGCTCGGCGGCCTGTTCTTCGTCATGCTGCACCACATAGTCGCGGCGCGATGGAGCGTGGTCCTGCGACGCCTGAGCGAGGATGCCATGATGACGATTCCCTTCATGGCCATCCTCTTCCTGCCGGTGCTGGCCGGCATGCAGGACCTCTTTCACTGGACTCATGAAGAGGAAGTCATAATTGACTACGCCCTCCGTGTCAAAGAACCATATCTCAATGTCGGCTTCTTTGTGGTCAGGGCGGTAATCTACTTCGGCATATGGGGAGTGCTCGCTTGGCTGCTGTGGCGTGTTTCCAGGCAGCAGGACGCCCGCCACAATCCACCGCAGATCGAGCGCATGCGCAGGATCAGCGCCATCGGTCTGATCCTTTTCGCTTTCACCATCACGTTCGCCTCTTTCGACTGGTTTATGTCGCTCGATCCGCACTGGTATTCGACAATCTTCGGAGTCTATGTCTTCGCCGGATTGATGCTGGCGATCGTCTCGTTCCTGACCCTGTTGACAATTAGGCTCCGGGCCGGCGGCGTGCTGCAAGGGGTCGTAACATCCGAGCACGACCACGACCTGGGTAAGCTGCTGTTCGCATTTGTCATTTTCTGGGGATACATGGCTTTCAGCCAGTACTTCTTGATCTGGTACGCGAACATTCCCGAGGAGACTGTCTGGATGCTCCACCGCTGGCAGGGCTCGTGGAAGACGGTCAGCCTCATCCTGATCTTTGGTCACTTCGTCGTCCCGTTCTTCGTTCTCTTCCCCCAGGAGACTAAGCGCAACCGGGTGGTGCTGGCCATCATGTCGGTCTGGATTCTGTTAGTACACTGGATTGACATTTACTGGCTGGCCATGCCCACTCTCAGACCTCACGGCGCGCATATAACGTGGATTGACATGACATCGTTCATAGGCATCGGCGGCGTTTTTGTCTGGCTGGTCTGGCGCCGCTTGTCTGCGAACCCATTGGTACCGATATCCGATCCCAAGCTCGAAGGCTCGATCGATCACCATCAGTAGACCGAGAGCAACCTATGAGATCCTCCGATCATCCCCCTGTACCCACCGATCCCGATGAGGGCTATGAAAGGCGTGATGTCAATGTCAAGACCCTGGTCCTCCTGGGCCTTGCCGCGGTAGTCGTGTTGGTCGTCGTAATTATGGTCATCGCAGATCATTTCACGGCCACAAAGGAGAGGATGGTGTTCGAGATGGTGGACAGCCCCAAGTCGGCGGAGCTCCGTGAATTGCGCGCTCGTGAAAGCGAGGTGCTGGGGAGTTACGATTTTCTCGACGAGGAGGCCGGACGCTACCGGATACCAATCGATCGCGCAATGGAGTTGGTGGCCGACGAGGCCTTCCGCCGTCGAGCGGAAAACTGAGTGTACAAGAGGACATGAGAATTTATGTACGACAGATCCTTGTATCGATTCCGGCTCTGCTGATACTGGCGGTGTCCGCATCCGGCCAGGCGGTGCAGGAGAGACCACGTGAGTTCGCAGGAGTTGATGTCGTAGAGCATCATGGCGACACCATTCCCATGGACCTGCGCTTTGTCAATGGCGCCGGTGACACGGTGACCATCGGCGGTTACTTCGGCGAAGGTCGCCCCGTCATCCTGATCATGGGCTACTATACGTGCCCGATGCTCTGCAATCTTGTCTTCAACGGCGTTTCGGAGGCTGTCCAGCGCATGGACCTCGAGCTCGGCGAAGACTATCGCATTGTCAGCGTCAGTATCGATCCAACGGAGACCAGCTTGATCGCCGAGGCTAAACGACGCAACTACATGCAGGACATGGGCCGCGGTCCCGACAATCGCGACTGGGCGTTTCTGGTGGGCGCCGAGGATCAGTCGAAAGCCCTGGCCGATGCCGTCGGGTTCAAGTATTACTGGGATGATAAGCAGGAGCAGTATGCGCATGCTGCCGTGATAACGGTCCTGACCAACGACGGGATGATATCGCGGTATCTTTATGGCATCCTGTTTCCCCCGCGCGACCTGAAGCTGGCGCTGATGGAAGCATCCGAGGGACAAATCGGCGACACCTTCGACCGGATTCTGCTGTATTGCTACCATTACGATCCACAGGCGGGCGGGTATGTCATGTTCGCCGGCAACGTCATGCGCCTCGGTGGTGCGCTGACATTGCTGTTCCTGGCTCTCTTGATCGGAGGCCTGATTTGGCGTGAGAGACGAAAGCGACAAAAGGAGTCGGCTGCATGAGGTCGACCCTGACCAAGGTGTGGGATAACTGAGGATGGATACAACTAGCAGCCTGTTCTTGCCGCCGGGACGATCGACCATTTCAGGCGAAGTAGATGCGCTCTTCTATTTCCTGGTGTACGCTTCAATCGTGATGTTCGGGATTGTCCTGTTCGGTATCATATATTTCAGCCTGAAATATCGCCGTCGGCACGACCAGGAAGATCAGACGACGGTCGATTTTTCGCATAGCATGAAACTCGAGCTGCTCTGGTCCATCATCCCTACAATCCTGGTCATCATTGTCTTCTTCTGGGGCTTCAACGTCTACATGAAGATGAACGTAGTACCAAAAGACGCCATGGAGATCAAGGTCACCGGCCAGAAGTGGTTCTGGTCGTTCGACTACCCCCAGGGAGCCAGTACCGTCAACGAGTTGGTCGTGCCGGCCGGCAAGCCGGTCAAATTGCTGATGTCATCGCAGGATGTGATCCACAGTTTCTATGTGCCTGACTTCCGCATCAAGATGGACGTGCTGCCAAACCGCTACACGATCACCTGGTTCGAGGCCCAGGAGAGGGGAACCCATAACCTCTTCTGCGCCGAATTCTGCGGTACCGGCCACTCGGAGATGATCGGCACGGTGCGGGTAGTCGGGGAACGCGAGTTCCAGGAATGGCTGGAAACCAATGCGCTGTCCGGCGAGGATATGGCTCCGGAGCAGTTCGGTGAGACCGTGTTCCGTGCCAAGGCCTGCCATACCTGCCACAGTGTCGAGGGTCAGCGCATGACCGGGCCACCGCTGAACGGCATCTTCGGCCGCACTGAATCCCTGGTTACCGGCGAGCAGGTGCAGGTCGATGAGAATTACCTGCGCGAGTCTATCCTCGAGCCGCAAGCCGGGGTAGTGGCTGGATATCAGCCGGTAATGCCGACTTATCAAGGAATTCTGAAGGATCGGGAACTAGACGCCCTGATCGCCTATTTAAAGTCTCTAAAATAGAGACTGTCTGGGTCCAGGACATATATGAACGAATTGCCTGCCAAGCATTATCTGAACGCCGCCCGCGGGATCACCTCGTGGATATTCACTCTCGATCATAAGCGGGTCGGGGTACTTTATCTGTGGAGCATCATGGCGGCGTTCTTTCTCGGCGGTGTCTTCGCGGTACTTATCCGGCTGGAACTGCTGAGGCCGACCGAGGTGATCATGGGCGCGGATACCTACAACCAGGTGTTCACGCTCCATGGGGCGATAATGATCTTTTTGTTCATCATCCCTTCGATTCCGGCTGCCCTGGGCAATTTCGTCCTTCCACAGATGATAGGGGCCAAGGATGTTGCCTTTCCCCGTCTGAATCTGGCCAGTTGGTGGATATACATCTTCGGAGCAACTTTCGCTATCTACTCGATGGTCTCCGGCGCCACAGATACCGGCTGGACCTTCTACACGCCCTACTCGACCGAGACCTCGACATCGGTCATTCCGATGACGCTCGGGGTTTTTATTCTAGGGTTCTCGTCCATCTTCACGGGTCTCAACTTCATTGTCACCATCCACAAGATGCGCATGCCCGGACAGACCTGGTACAAGCTGCCGCTGTTTGTCTGGGGCCTCTACGCCACGGCGATAATCCAGGTCCTGGCGACTCCGGTTCTGGGTATCACGCTGATCCTGTTGATCCTGGAGCGGGCTTTCGCTATCGGCATATTCGACCCGGCAATGGGCGGGGATCCGGTTCTTTACCAGCATTTCTTCTGGTTCTACTCGCACCCGGCGGTCTATATCATGATCCTGCCCGGAATGGGTATCATCAGCGAGCTGATTTCCACTTTCTCCAAGAAGAAGATCTTCGGTTACAAGGCCATCGCCTACTCCTCACTGGCCATCGCGTTTGTCAGTTTCCTGGTGTGGGGACACCATATGTTCACCAGCGGGCAGTCGCAACTGGCCGCCTCGATCTTCTCGTTTCTGACGTTCCTGGTCGGAATCCCTTCCGGTATCAAGATATTCAACTGGCTGGCCACTCTCTACAAGGGTCGAATTACATTTGAGACGCCCATGATCTACGCCCTGGCCTTTCTGTTTCTGTTCACGATCGGAGGCCTGACCGGTATCTTCCTGGGCGCGCTGGCGGTCGATGTCCACCTGCACGACACCTACTTCGTCGTAGCCCATTTTCACTACGTGATGATGGGCGGCACGGTCATGGCCTTCCTGGGCGGCATTCACTACTGGTGGCCGAAGATATGGGGGCGCATGTACAGCGAGAAGTGGGGCATCGTATCCGCGATTCTCGTCTTCATCGGCTTCAATGTGACTTTCTTCTCGCAGTTCATCCTCGGTTCGCAGGGCATGCCGCGCCGCTATTACAGCTACCTGGACCAATATCAGCCGTTGCATGCCTTCTCATCCGTGGGTTCATGGATTCTCGGCCTGGGCTTCATTGTCATGGCGGTGTACCTGATTCACTCGCTCTTCAAGGGCCGCCCCGCCGGCAACAACCCCTGGGGCGCACTCACTCATGAGTGGGAGACTACCTCTCCGCCGCCGAAGGAAAATTTCGCTTCCGACCAGAAGCTCGAGCACGGGCCATACGATTACGATAAGATCGTGCCCAAGAGGACCATCTGATGAGCGCCTCGGACTCGCATCCCTCGCATCTGGCCCACCACTTCCATGACGTTCAGCAGCAACAGGATGCCTCCAGGATGGGCATGTGGATATTCCTGCTTACCGAAATCCTGCTGTTCGGTGGTTTGTTCGCCGCCTACTCGATATACCGGGCCTGGAATCCCGATATTTTCTATAGCGCCCACAAGTTTCTCTCGGTCGAGCTCGGAACGATCAATACGTTCATACTGATCACCAGTTCGGTGACCATGGCGTTGTCGATTCGCGCTCTCCAGATCAGTAACAGGCATCACGCCGTAATGTATCTGGTCACTACTCTGGTATTGGCCGCCGGCTTCCTGGTAGTGAAGTACATCGAGTACAGTCACAAGTTTCACCTCGGACAGCTACCCGGGAAATACTACTCCTTCACCGGCATCGAGGGCACTAACCCGCATCTATTTTTCGGTGTCTACTTCACCATGACCGGGCTCCACGGCCTCCACGTAATCGCAGGAATGGCGGTCATAGCCTGGATGCTGCGCCGGACCCTGCACGGCGACTTCTCCGGTGAATACTACACCCCGGTCGAAGTTACCGGCCTGTACTGGCACCTGGTTGACCTCATTTGGATCTTCCTCTTCCCGCTTCTGTACCTGGTAGGTTAGGGAATATGGCCGAGTCGACACATCATAGTCATGTCTTGCCGATGCGTACCTACCTATTGGTCGGATCGGCGCTCCTCGTGCTTACCGCGCTGACAGTCGCCATCGCCCAGGTCGACCTGGGAGCCTGGAATGCTGTCGCGGCCTTTGCTCTGGCGGGAACCAAGGCAGCCTTGGTGGCGCTGTACTTCATGCACCTCAAGTACGACAATCGCCTGTTCATGGTCATTTTCCTAATCGGTATCGTGTTCATTGCGGTCTTCATCGGCCTGACTATGTTCGACACCTTACGTCGCGGCGACATCGACGAGTCGGTCGAAAAGCCCATTCGCCAGGAGGCTGTTATCTATCGACCCAACCCGGCCGATACGGTCGCTCCCGACGCCGGCGCCTCGGCGGACACTTCGTCGACCCGGAACGCGTCCCCGGGCCACTAACCCTGCGGCTCTTTTTTCTTGATAACATTCGGGCATCTGTCTATCAACTTGTAGGATAAGCATGATATGAACACGATTGCCGGAATAACCAATTTCCGCCGCCTGGCGCTGCTGACCACCGCGATGACCTACCTGCTGATCTTCATCGGTGGGCTGGTACGAGTGGCCGGGGCCGGTCTGGGTTGTCCGGATTGGCCGAAGTGCTTCGGGCGCTGGATCCCGCCGCTCCACGCCGGGCAATTGCCGCCCGAGATTGACCCGGCCACCTTCAATTTCACGCTGGCGTGGATCGAGTATCTCAATCGCCTGACCGGTGTTGGAGTTGGCCTGCTCATCGCCTGGCTGGCGGTGTTGTCGTTGATTCGCATGCGAGCGTACCCCCGCATCCTCTGGCCGGCGATCGCCGCCGCACTGCTGACCGCGTTCCAGGGCTGGCAAGGTTCGGTCGTGGTCGCCTCCGAGCTCGAGCCGGTGGTGGTCTCGGTTCACATGGGTGTGGCCCTGATCATTGTCAGCTTATTGGTCTACTTGACGGTGCGGGCCTATCGGCTGGAGCACCCGAAGGTCACCGGCATCGTCTGTCCCGTAAGCCCGCGCTTGTCGGTCTTTGTGCTGTGGGTGTTCGTCATGATCCAGGTAATCCTTGGCACCCAGGTCAGGGAGTCTCTCGAGATTCTGGCCCGGCGATTCCCGCTCCTGTCGGATGTGGAATTGATAGCCCGCATGGGTCTGGTGGGATGGATACACACCCTCCTGGGCGTTTTCGTTGCTGTCGGTTGCTGGCTGGTCGGGCTGATGGCGGCCAACCGGTTGGCCCAGGTCGACCCGCTGGTGAGCCAGGGGGCCTGGGCACTGGCCGGTCTGGCGCTCATACAAGTGATCCTGGGTCTGGTCCTGTTTGTAGTCGGTATTCCAGCCGTGGTTCAGGTGATGCACATGTGGATTGCCTCGATGATCGCCGGCCTCGTGCTAATGCTGTTGGCCTTGATCAAACCCACGAAGGAGACGGTATGACCAACAACCCGCGCATTCTGCCGCGTCTCTTCCTGCTGATCATAGCGGCTATGATCCTGCTGGCATTATTGGCTCTTCTGGTCGTGAACAGGGCTGAGTTCTCCCGCCGGGCAATGCCGGTCTATGGTATCGTTCCGGATTTCCAATTCATGGATCAGGAAGGGCAGCCATTCGGGCGAGAAAGCATGCTGGGGCGCATCAACCTGGTGTACTTCGGTTTCACCCGCTGCAAAGGACCGTGCCCAATTATCGCGAGGGTAATGACCGAGTTGCAGCAGCTTTACCGGCACTCGGAGCTGATTCAGTTCGTCATGATCTCGGTCGACCCGGAGCATGATTCCATACCGGCGCTGAAGGCTTACGCCGATTCGCTGGGCGCCGACTACCAGACCTGGAAGTTCGTTCGCTCCCCCATGGACAGCGTCGTGCGGTTGTGCGAGGAGGGTTTCATGTTACCGGCCGAGAACCTGCCGGGCAACCATACCACAAAGATCGCAGTAGTCGACCACGAGGGACGAATCCGCAGTTACCACGATGCCCTCGATGACGCCCAGGTCGAAATCATGAAGCAGCGGGTTCGCGAACTCGCGCGTTCAATGCCATGAATACCTCCGATCTGCCTGCCCTCAATGCTTTCCTGAATCTGGTGGCGGCCGTTCTGCTGATAATAGGCTACCGCCACATCAGGAGCGGCAGGGTCGTCGAACATAAGCGAACCATGTTGATGGCCCTGGTAGTATCGGCGGCTTTTCTGACCAGCTACCTGATATATCACTCCGAAGTGGGCTCGGTTCCGTATCCCCACCAGGATTTCAGCAGATACATCTACTTTGCCGTTCTCGTTCCGCATATCATCCTGGCGGCGGTCATGGTTCCGTTTGTCCTGGTCCTCGTCTGGTACGCCTTGAGAAGCCGGTTCGAAAAACATCGCAGGCTGGCGCGCCGGGTCTGGCCGGTGTGGATGTTTGTCTCCGTCAGCGGGCTGATCGTTTACATGATGCTCCATGGCCGTGGTTGAGGGGAACGATCCGAAGGCAATCCCGGTTCAGCAACCGGTGAGCAATGCATTGACACATTGATGGACGAAAGGGAATGGATTATGTCTCCATACATTAAGAGCTCGACAGTCGGGCTGACTCTGCTTATCGCGGTGGCTGTTGTCGGCTGCTCGGGTTCCGAACAGGATTCAAAGCAGACGGGAGATTCGGCCCCTGGAGCTTCCGCCACCGTGCAGACACTTCAGGCGCGACTCGACGCCCGCGCCGATGAATTCGCGCAAACCGCTCCAACCGAAATGATCGACCTGTTCGGGGCAGGACTGGATTCAGTACGCCAGTCAGGCGTGATCGAAAGAGCTCTGACTGTCGGCGATACGATCCCCATGTTCGGATTGAAGAATGTCGATGAAGAGTTCACACAAATACGAAGGCTGTTGGATACGGGTCCCGTCGTGCTGACCTTTTACCGAGGTGGCTGGTGCCCATACTGTAATCTGCAACTGCTGGCTTACCAGGATATCCTGCCGGAGATCGGGCGTCTTGGGGCCGAGCTGGTGGCCGTAAGCCCGCAGGTCCCGGACAGCTCAATTGCCACTGCCGAACGCGACAGTCTGGACTACTTTGTCCTCAGTGATGTGGGCAACCGCGTGGCTGAGGATATGGGGCTTGTCTATACCCTGCCGACGGACTTGTGCCGGGTATACCAGGAGCGGCTGAGCCTCAGCGCCTATAACGCCGATGCCTCTTGCCGATTGCCGCTGGCCGCAACCTACGTGATCGACCGCGACGGCGTCATCCGGTGGGCATTCCTGGACGCCGATTATCGCAAACGCGCCGAACCAGCCGATATCATACGGGCCCTGCGCTCGCTTCAGGAGCCGAGTTCGTAGTCTCAGTGATCGTCTTATGAGCAGCGGGCGGATCCACTCGGGTCCGCCCGCCGTCTATGAAGATTGCCGCCGCCGGCTACTTTCTATTCACCACCAGATCGGCGCGGCTCCGCCGAAGTTTGTCATAACTGTCTGACGAGATTATGTAGTACCAGTCGGCGAAGCGATCGTTGAGTTCCCTGGCCAGATTCTGCCCCAGTAGAACATCGCCTTTCCAGCGATCGTGGGCTTTCTTGATCCGTCGGTTCTCCTTGTCCTGTTCGGTCAGCAGGGAGTCCGGCTTACCCACGTATGAGGTGTCGTTCGGCTTGGGCGGTTCGGGCAGCAGGCTTGGCTCGAAGTCGGCGGAAACAAACAGGAAGCGGTTCTCCGAGGCCGTCCTACCCTCGTCTTCGTCTTCATCGCTGCCTAACACCACTTCACCGAAACGAAGTGTGTACATTATGCCGTCGTCGGTCATCACCCGCATCTCTCCCTCGTTCGAGAGCAGGCGACCGTCCCTGTCGAAATAGAATCCCCTGCTTTGAAGAGAGAGAGCATCGGATTGCGAAATGCCCTGGCCCTCCTCGTCGGTCTTGAGGCTGGCCGACAGCCCGGACGGCTTGGGGCGTACGCCGACAATCAGGAGGCTGTCCAGCGTGTTAAGCATCATCCGCATCACCGTCGTATCGACCATTTTGCCGCTGCCCATACCGGGAACTGTCCAGGAACCATCCTCCTGTTTGACAAGAGTGATCTCATCGCGCTGATCGATGCTGCGGGTCCGTTCGTTAATCGAATAGTCCTTAATGACTATCGTGTTTATCTTGTGCCTGGCCACCTGGAGCAAATCGGTGTCGATCCAGTCGCGGAAGCGGGTCGAAAGATCGACATCCACCCTGGTGGCATAGACGCGATTGGAACTGGGGACTCTCACAAACCGGAATCCCGACTTGCCTTCTACTTCGTTGCCGATGATGAAATCGGCCAACACGATGTCACCCTGTCCTTTGATGGTAACGCGGGTGCCGCGCCCGGCAAGTCCGGCGGTTTGGTCGGTCGGATCGATCAGCCCGAAGCTCTCCAGCGCGGAGGCGCTGTTTCCACGGTAATCGTCCTTCTCAAGACCGATCAGGCCGGCGGCCGCTTGCGCCAAGTGTTCTTCGGCATCGGCCGGGTAGTCGTAGTGCGAGGGGATGCGCCAGAGTCCATCTTTGAATGTGACCTTGAACGGCGCCGCCGAACCCGTTTCTTTGTCATACTCGATCACTTCGAGCGTCAGGGCCTCATTGGGATCGGTGAAACGGGGATAGAACAACTCCCCCTGATCAAGGAAGGCGTCGGAAGTGATCCGTTTCGGGGCGACAATGACGGCAAGAACGGCCAGAACCACCGCCACACCTGCATAGGCCAGAGTTCGTTTGTTTTCGTTCATGGCTTAGCTCCTGAGTCTCCGGGCAGCTGCGGCGCCCTCACGTTCACGCTGACGACGTCGGACAAAGATGACGATGCCCACGACCAGAACAGGGATCGGCGGCAACATTACAGCCGCGGTCTTAATGCGCGATTGTATTCCGCGAACCGCCCGCTCCATTCGCTCCTTGCTCGCGAGGACCTTCGCCTCGGTCGAGGCCGCAATATTGGCCCTCAGGGCCTCCAGCCGGCGATTCTCGGCCTCCTGCAGATTCTGGGCCATTATGGTCTTGGTGCGGTCATCGAGGTCATCGCGATTCCGCACCGCCGCGACTTTCTCGTCGAGCCGATTCTGTGCTTCGGCCAAAGCCTTCGAGGCCTCCTCCTCGGCCTGGCGTTCTTCTTCCATACGCTGCTCAATGAACTCGTGGGTTTGTCGCTCGACGGCAGTAAGGGTACGGTGGCTGACCCGTTTCTTGCGCAGCTTCACAAAAGCGCGATCCCCGATCAAATAATCCATGCAATTCAGAAAGAACGTGACATTGTCCAGATTCAGATCCTGGATCCCCTGCTGTCGAATGAGGAAGAACTGCTCCGAGATGAAGTCTATGTCGGCGACAATGATGGCGTTGACCTCAGCCGGTTCACCGCCCTCTTCCTCCGACGCGGCTTGTCCGAAGACCCGCGCGGCTGTCGTGTATATCTCTCCGGTTGGAACTCTTCGGATATTGCTGTTGAGCTGGAAGCCCATTCCCAGGAATCCGGGACGGACTACCTGTTGAAACGGCGAAATACCTGATATCCTTCCAGTACGCATCAGCGCCTGAAACTCATATTTGCCGTCGTACATCTTGTTCAGCGCGCCGGGATAGAGCATGACCAGCTCCTGCAAACCTGAGCTGACCAGGTTCATACTATTGAATGCATCCGCGGTCTTGTTGCCTTCGCCGATAAACACGATCTCCGGCTGAAGATGCTGCAGGCCGGGGTGCGGGTTGTAAGTGTCCCAGACAATCTGGGAGGGGTTCCAGTTGACGCCCAGCTTGGTCATGAAGGCGTTGATGTCACCCTTGGGCTCTTGCTCGGGCTGGTTTTGCTGGAAAGGGTTCCGCTGGGCGTCACGCGGAATCAGAGGCGACAGTGCGACATCGACAACCGGAAGCGGATCCACCAGGAGCAGAGTCGGCCCACCGGCGAGGATGTACTCCGACAGATGGTCCATCTCAGCCTGAGTCAGACCGGAAGGCAACACCACGAGGAGGCCGTCGAGGTCGCGCGGGATCGGCTCGCCGGGGTTGACCCGAACGACTTCGTACTGCTTCTGCAATTCGCGCACGATAGACCACGACGGGTTGCTGCCCATGGTCTGGAAGTCGAATCCCCCGAAGACCTTTGCCGGCGTCTCCAGAACCCCGACTGTCCGGCGCTCCGACCGCGCCGCAACGCGCAGACTGCGCAGCAATTCGTACTCTACCGGAAGACCTCGATCGAAAAATGGAATCACTTCCTCATTGACACCGCTGGTGAGAGCGACGCCGAGGAAGACCTGCTCTGGCCCGGTGCCGGCGGTGGCTGTCTGGGTGACGGTCCTGGGCACGATTCCGAACTTCTCGCGGGCATCGCGGGCTTCGTCAGAAAAAGGCTCGGTATCATAGATAGTAACCTGGACCTTGTCGCCCGCAACCGCTGCGATTTCCCGCAGCTTGCTGACCAGGTTAGCGCGTGTCTGTACATACTCCCGGGGTACCTGAGGACTTATGAAGGCCTGCACCAGAACCGGCCGATCATCGGACAGACCCTCAATGAGCTTCTCGGACTCTTCGGACAGCGAATGCAGCCCCTCGGCCGTAGCATCCAGTCGCAGACTGGGACGTCCGAGGATGACGTTCACGCTGATCACGGCCACGATCACGGCCACGGCTCGAACCAGGTTGTGAACCCAGAATTTGTATCCGCCGGCCTCCTGCGGCCAGTGTCGACGACCCAGAAGTACTATGTTCAGGTACAACATCACGCAGGCCAGGGAGACGAAGTACAGAAGGCCCTTGAAACTAATCACACCGCGGGCGAAGTCGTTGAAGTAATCCCAGACACCCAGCCCGCCGACTGTATTGCGGAGCCAGTCGCTGACATTCCATTGAGCCGAATTGACAAACACAAAGAAGGCGCAGAAGACAGCCGCCAGGATGAAGGCGACGGTGGCATTGGTGGTCAATAGCGAAGCCAGCATGCCGACTGCCAGCAAGGCGGCCCCCAAAAGCCAGTAACCGACGTAGTTTGAAAACAGCAGACCGATATCAGGTCTGCCCAGCCAGAACAACACAATCACATGGCTAAGCGACAGCACCAGCGAGATTGTGTAGATACCCAGAACCGAGAAGTACTTGCCGAGAGCCACTTCGATATCGGTAGCCGGCAGCGTAAGCAGCAGCTCGTCGGTGCCCGCCTTGCGTTCATCGGCCCACGCCCCCATGGTCAGGGCCGGGACGAAGAACATCAGCAGGACCGGAAAGAAGGCGTTGAGCTGATCAAGGTTGGCCAGGTTGTTTAGAAAGAACCTCTCCTGCCAGAAAGCAGCGGCGGCGCTAAGGAAGATGAAGAGGGTTATGAAGACATACCCGGAGGGACTGGAGAAATAGGCCAGCAAGTCGCGCCGACACAGCACCCAGATGAGATGCATGTTCAGCCTCATACGCCACCTCCCTGATTGGGTTCTGAGCCGGTCGTGTCGATGCGGCCGGCGCCATGGTATGCCACTCCTGCTTTCTGGTCGGTCAGGCCGTAAAATGCTTCTTCCAGCGATCCCTGCTGTTTGAGCTGATCGGGCGTGCCGTCGAAGGTCAGACGTCCTCGGTGGACGAACAGCACTCGCTGGGCGATGGCCTCAACCTCCTGCAGGATGTGGGTAGAAATGAGAATCGTCTTCGACTGGCCAAGCTGTCCGATGTGCTCCCGGAACTGGCGGATCTGATTGGGATCCAGACCGGCGGTGGGCTCATCCATGATGAGAACATCCGGATCATGCAGCAGCGCCTGGGCCAGGCCGACGCGCTGACGATAACCGCGCGAGAGCTTGCCGATAGGCTTCTCGATCACCTCGTGCAAAGCTGCCTGGTCGGTGACGATGGCGATCCGTTTCCCCAGATTCGGCTCCTCGATCCCGCGAGCTCGACCGAAGAAGCGCAGCAAGTCCAGCGGCGTCATCTCGTCATAGAGAGGACCATTCTCCGGCAGATATCCCAGATGCCTGGATGCCTCGAGACGCTGCCCCGCAATATCCAGACCGGCGATCGACGCCTTGCCCTTACTGGCAGCCAAAAAGCCGGTCAAGATCTTCATCGTGGTCGACTTGCCTGCCCCGTTGGGGCCGAGAAAAGCGACAATCTGCCCCCGTGGAATGGAGAAGGTGATATCGTCGATGGCCACGAAATCACCGTAGTACTTGCTCAGTCCCTCGGTCGCAATCATGGCCTCAGTATTGGAAGCGGACATCATTCAACCTCACCTTTGCATCGGCTAGTCTATTCACTTACAAATACTTATCCGCCCTGCCTCAACTCGGACACAGGTTGGGCTATAATAGCCGCGCACGGATGCAAAGTCAAGCGGCACAACGATTCCGTGCGGGGCCTGTACACTTTACAATCAGTTTATAGTGAGCACTCCGCCGTGGGGTTCCCACTGAACCGGCATGGAGAAGGCTACCTCATACAGGCGTGTTGAAGTAGTCCCTGGCCATTAACTCACAGCTGCTCTGCTTCAGGTCGAGCGACACCAGGTCGTCCACAACGCAGCAGAACAGTCTGGCTCCCGTAGTCGCGTGGCTCGTCTCCGCAGCGCGGGTAGGCCAACCGAGCTCTGTCAGCAGACCCCACGCCAAGAGGAGCTGATGGATCAGGCAAAGAAAAGGCCGCCCGAGGGGAAGAGCGACCTTCAGAAAATGGGAGGTATTGAAAACAGGGGGGTATTTACGTAATTCTCATTTCCTTGAGTTCGTCGAGCAAATCAGCAACCGAACGAGTCCCGGCCGCATCCGGATACGACGCCATCTCGAGTTGAAGCACCTGGTCCTTCAGAACCTGTGACTGCTGAGTGAGACGGTTGCGCACTAGGTCGGCCACGCGTCGGGCCGCCACAGCTGCACCCTGCCGCCCGGTTTCAGGCAGCACGACAGTCAGACGCCTTCGCCCGACAATTCCGACGCTGTCAACGGCGCGAATCCCGCTGCGGATATCCCGCAGCAAACCCTCCAGAGACAGCCGCGGAGAATCGCCGGATTGGGTGTCACCGAAGCCAAGGTCTAGCGTAATTATGGAAAGAAAGAGACGGTACCGTTCAGCCCGCTTAAGCTCAAGATACGCAGAGTCGACAAACGGGTCACTCTGGTGATTTTCGATTGGCAATCCCGGTCCGGCCTTTCCTGATGCTTCCAACATAGTTGCTTGTTTCATCTCCTGTATCGAATATGAACAGCAATTTCCATTCCCGGATCGTTTTTCTTGCAGCCTTATGTTGGCACAGGGTTCGACGGCGGTTTAATTCTTGTCCATAATGATCCATAGAGACAAGCCGATAGGGCCGAGCAATGCGGTCGGCGAGGAGAAGTGTCGTAGTCTACCAACAGGATGACCCGTGAAACACCTACGCAAACAGTTGCGCAGAAAATGAACAACGGATTACATTAGAAGAAGTTTATGTAATACGCGCCGAAAGTACCGGCGGCTACTTGATGACGTTCAAATCATAGTCTTTGATTTTGTAGAGCAGCGATCGATAGCTTATCTTGAGCATATCAGCGGCCCTGCGTCGGTTCCAGTTGGTCCTGGTCAGAACTTCCTTGATCAGGCGACGTTCTTCGCGAGCCACAATACGTCCGATATGGTCTTTCAGGGAGAAGTCATCGATCTTAGCGCCGGGCAAATCGGCAGGGCCGGGGTCGGCAGGCGAGTCAACGTCGGCGCCAGGCGCCGACTGGCCTCCCGCCGAGGCCAGCAAATCGAGTATGACCGACTCATCGCCGCGGACCACCACCTGCTTGACCATATTCTCGAGTTGGCGCACGTTGCCCGGCCAGGGGAATGCGACCAGACGACCCTGCACATCGGGCGTGAAGCCGGTGAAGTCCTTATTGTACAAGTTGTTGTACTTCTCGACGAAATGGTTGACCAGCAACGGAACATCCTCTGGGCGCTGTCTCAGTGACGGCAGAAATAGACTGATCTCATTGAGGCGATAGAACAGGTCATCGCGGAACGAACGTTCCTGAATACCCTCTTCGAGGTTCCGATTCGTGGCGCAGATTATCCTGACATCGACGTGGATATTGTGGATACCCCCGACCCTCACGAATTCCTGCTGCTCAAGAACCTGGAGCAGCTTCGACTGCAATTCGAGGGGCATGTCGCCGATCTCATCGAGGAAGATAGTACCCTTGTCGGCCAGCTCAAAGCGGCCCTGTTTCGTCTTGTGGGCGCCAGTGAATGCGCCCTTTTCATAGCCGAAAAGCTCGGCTTCGAGCAGGTCACGCGGGATGGCTGCGCAGTTGACCTTGATGAAGGGCCGACCCGAGCGGCTGGACAGCTGGTGCAGCCCACGAGCCGCAATCTCCTTGCCAGTGCCGGATTCCCCTCGGATCAGCACGGTCAGCTCCGAATCAGCCACTTGCTCGATGATCGACTTGACTTTCTGCATCGGTTCGGAGTCGCCGACGAAATTGGACCAGGCATCGTCGCGCGATTTCAGTTCGTCCTTCAGCTCGCGCACTTCCCTACGCAGCTGCCGGCGCTCGAGCACCGAGCTCAGGTGGATCTCTATTTCATCGATATCGAATGGCTTCTTGACGAATTCGGCCGCCCCCAGCTTGATCGATTCGACCACATACTGGGTATCATCATGGCCGCTGACCATAATCACCTCTGGACGCGAATCGGCCTTGTTGAGCTTCTCAAGCACCTCAAGCCCGCTCATACCAGGCATCTTGATATCCAGCAGGATGAGATCAGGCTTCTCCGTGGAGACCATTTGGATGCCTTCCATGCCGTCACGCGCCGAAATGAACTCGAACTTCTCCGACAGCCCCTCGGTCAGCAACCAGGAAACCTTCGGGTCGTCGTCGATAACGAGTATCTTGACTTTTTCTTTGGTCTTAGCCATTGTTGTTACCATTTGCTATACTTCTATCGGCATTTCTGCACGACTTTTCAATACAACAAGGCAAGAAACTTGCCGGAAATCAGCAATACCTTGCAGAAGGCAAACAAATGCACGGGGACCGGGTTCACTTGTAATCGGGGAAATACAGAGTGAAAGTGGTGCCTTCACCCTCTTGCGAGGTTACGCTGAGAGTTCCCGAGTGCGCCGAGACAATCCGCTCCACCACGGCCAGCCCGAGACCAGTGCCCGTCTCCTTGGTCGTGAAATAGCGGTCGAAGACCCGGGGCAGGCTTTCCTTGCTGATGCCGGGACCGGTATCAATGATTTTCAGCGCCAGGTAGTTGTCCTTTTTGTGTTCCGGTCTTTCGAAACCGCCCCGAACCGTGAGCCTGCCTCCATCGGGCATGACATCAATCGCATTGATGAACAGATTCAGCAAGGCCTCGATGATCTGGTTCTTGTTGACCATCTGCTCCCAGTCGGCCGACTCGTACTCGGAAACAAAGTCGATATTCCGCTTGCGCAAATCGGGGCCGACCAGCTCGGCGGCCCGTTCCACCAGTTCGCGCAGGTCGACTTTCTGTGTCTCGTATTTGTTCGGATTGGAGAAGTCGACCAATTCGCGCACGAGCTCATTCATCCGCGCGACTTCGGAATCTATCATCCGCACCAAATCGGTTTCGCTGACATCCGGATATCTCTTCCTTATGATTTGCAGACTGCCCTTGATTGACGTCAGGGGTTTGCGAAGGTCGTGGGAGATCTCGCTTATCATATTGCCCATGGTCAGCAGCCGGGTCGCGTTAAGCAGCGATTGCTCCCGCTCGAATATCAAGGCAGCCTGCGACACCACGAGCCGCGACAGGGAGAGATCATCGGCATCGTAAGGTCGCCCTGAATCGGCGCCTAAACAGAAGACATGGGCCAGTTGTCCGGCCTTAATAATCGGGATCGCCATGAAGGCCGCTTGTGGCGTGGGAAACCGAGAACCTCTTTCGAGTTCCGGGCGCACGATGGCCGTGAGTCTTTCCACATCATCGTACTCTTCAACGCCCAAATGCAGACCGTTTAAGCGCAAGCTATCGCGCTCGACGGCATCGAGGTCGATACCGCCGGTTCCGGTCAGCGGGATTTCTTCAATGCCGGTGGCCGCGGCCAGTTCAAGGAATCCGCCCTGCTGATTGTAGTTGAACCAGAGCGAATAATCGACCGGGAACACCCGGGCCAGCTTATCGGCCAGAATCGCTCGGAACTGGTTGACCGACTGGAGCTGCGAGGTCTCGGTCGAGAGCTCGTGTAGAATCTCGAACTCGACCAGGCGCCGACGGTTCTTTTCGAACTGGTTGGCGTCATCGACCGCCACTGCCGCCTGGGCGGCGAAAGTGACCAGCAGTCGCAAGTCGTTGTCGGTGAACGGCTGATCTCCTTCCTTGTTGGCCATGTTGATCACCCCGATCACTTTGTTCTTAATAATCAGGGGAGCGCACAAAAGCGATGCGTGGCTGTACCGCTCGCGGTTCCGGCGGCTAAAGCGGTCATCCTCCTCGATATTGTCGATTTTGAGCGGCTCGCCGGTCTTGGCCACGTAGCCCGCGATCGACTCGCCCACCGGCAGGACAGTACGGTCGACAATGCTCTGCTCCAGACCACTGGCTGCATCGATCGTGAGGTTTTCGCCCCTTTCATCCAGAAGCATGATCGAACCGGTACGTGCCTCGGTCACTGATGATGCGAGGGTGACAAGCTGGCGCAGGAGGTCTTTCAGGTTAGACGCCGAACCGATCGATTTGCCTGCTTCGTATAGCGCATTGAGCTCGCTGATTCGCCGTTCTTGAAGCAGCGTGGCGATCTTGAGGCGCTCCAGGAGTTGACGACGATCGATCGCCGCCCGGCGCCTTTCAAGGGCCCTGCGCACTGCAAACTCAAGGGCCGTGAATTCGATCGGCTTCATGAGGTAGTCGTAGGCTCCGGCCGCGACCGCCTCTATGGCAGTGTCGAGCGAGGCGTACCCGGTCATCAGTATCACCGGTATCTCTTCATCAACCTCCTTGACAATCTTGAGCAACTCTATCCCGTCAAGCCCGGGCATCTTGATATCGGTTATCAACAGATCGACTCGTTCTTGCCGAATCGCATCGGCGGCGTCAGCGGATTTCTGGAAGCTATCCACCGCGTACCCGTCGTCGATCAGCAGGGCGGACAGCGACTCGCACATGCGCTGTTCATCGTCTACGATGATGATCCTGTCGTTAAGCTGATCAGTCGTCCTGGTTGTCATGGTGCTCTACTGGCAATTCGATAGTGAATCGTCCTCCGACGTTTGTGTTATTGTAAGTTATCGTACCGTTGTGGCGTTTGATTATGCCATAACACACAGATAATCCCAGGCCGGTGCCCTGACCCAGTTCCTTCGTCGTAAAGAAAGGCTCGAAGATGCGTCCAATATTGTCGGCCGCTATGCCGGGACCGGTGTCGTCGATCCGGATTCGGACACGGCCGTTGTTGCGGGCCACCTCAACTCGCAGGCGACCGCCGTCGCGCATGGCATCAAGGGCATTAATGAACAGGTTGAGAAAGACCTGCTTGAGATTCTCCTCCGAAGCTTCTATTAGGTCCAGGTCATCGCTGTACTGCTTGACGACTTCGATGCGTCTTGATTCGAATTGACGAGCCATCAGGGTCAGAATATCGTCGATGATTTTCGTCAGGTCCATCGGTTCGTAAACGGGTGGGTGCGGCCGGTGGAAGTCCAGCAGTTCGCGGACAATCCGTGCAATCCGGTTGAGTTCCTGTCCTACAACATCAACATAGCTGCGGGCCTGAGGGTTATCGTCAAGGGCCCGGAGCGTGAGGTGCAAATAGTTCTTGATGATTCCCAGGGGATTATTGATCTCATGGGCCACCTTGGCCGACATCTCCCCCAGCGCCGCCAGGCGTTCGGTGCTGACCAGCTTGTCCTGGGCGGCCCGCAACTGGCGAGTGGCCTCCTTCTCGGATTCGTAGAGGCGGGCATTCTCGATCGCCACCGATATTTGGTTGCCCAACACCGAAAGAAACTCCACATCATCCATCAGGAAGTCCCGTCCCTGCATCTTGTCGCTGATAATGAAGACGCCGCGGAGTCGCGACTGGTAGATCAGTGGAACGACCAAACCGGGATGAAATGCCTCCAGAATGGTGCGCTCTCCGCGACGGGCCATGTCACCCATTAACTCCTCGGTCGGCAGCGGGCGGTTGAGCTTGGTGAGATAGGTGAGCAGACGGGACCCGGACTTGAAGAAGTGACGGCGATCCGGAAAGCCGCCGGAGCCCTTGCCTCGAGCCAGAACATAGCGGTCGTCTTGGACCTCGGAGGGCAGGAATATGGCCGCTCTGGACGCACCGACCTGGGCCAGCGAGGTCAGCATGAAGGTGTCCAACAGGGTCTGGTATTCAAGGACGGCGTTGAAGTCGCGACTGATTTCGAAGATGGTGTAAAGATCGAAAATCTTCCGCTTGAGCTGGCGGTTGGTCTCGGTAAGCGTCTCGATCTTGTGGGATAGCTCCGCCAGACGGCTCCGGAGGTCGGCCGACTCGTTCTCAGGCGACGGCGATTGGCTTTGATCTCTCGATCTGTTTCGACTCATTTGCACTCGTACTTTCGCAGATACTCCCCCACCAGATAGTGGGAGCCGACTATGGCTATTATATCGTCGGGCCCGGCCTGATTCAAGACATTACACCACGCCGAGTGCAATGATCCTCGACGGTGTGCCGGTAGTCCGTGAAAGTCGAGCGCTGACATGACCTCATGGACATCGATGCTCCTATGGGTCGCCAGACGCGTCAGGTGGAATTCGCCGGCGATTTCGGCCAGGGAATCGATCATTCGCTGATGCTGCTTCCTCCTGACAAATCCAGTAATGATGTGCGCCTTGCGTCCGGGAAACACCGATGCAAACGTGTCCACAAAGCTTCGCATGCCCTTTTCATTGTGGCCGACATCAAGGACGACGGTTGGCTGACTACATCGACGAATGACCTGGAATCTTCCAGGCCAGTGGGTGTTCATCAGCCCTGTACGAACGGCCTGCTTCGTGATCGGGAGGTCGGGACGGCGAATGAGTGCGGCGGCTTTGACAGCCAGAGCAGCGTTGACAATCTGGTGACGACCGAGCAAGCTGAGACGAAGACCATCAAGGCGAAAGCCATTGTCGGCGAAGTCCAGGCGCCCCGGAGAGCCCCCACACCGGAAGCCGGCTCGGGTCAGGTGATGCACGGGGGCGCTGCGTTCGGCGCAGACGCGCCTTTGCATGCGCTCGGCCTCTGAAGGCAGAAGGCCCATAAGGTGCGGAACGCCGGGCTTAACGATACCGGCCTTCTCCCAGGCAATCCGACCGAGAGTATCGCCCAAGAATTCCACGTGGTCGAAACTGACATCGGTGGTGACAGTCAGGAGAGGACGAAGGACGTTGGTAGCATCGAGCCGCCCACCGAGACCGACCTCGATTACGGCTATGTCGACCTTCTGCCGTGAGAAATACTCCAGGGCCAGAGCGGTGACAACCTCGAAGAAGGACAGTTTGCGCCGGGTGAGTTCGCGGCGGTGGCGATCGACGAAACCACTTACCGAGACCTTCGGAATGTCCTCTCCATCGATTCGGACTCGCTCCCTGAGGCTTATCAAATGGGGTGAAGTGAAAAGGCCGGTGCGGTGTCCGGACGCAGTGAGAATGGAGGCCAGCATCGCGGCGGTGGAGCCCTTACCGTTGGTACCGGATATGTGGATCGAGGGATAATCGAGCTGTGGCGAGCCGATATCGCTCAGGAAACCGGAGACGTTCTCCAGCCCCAGCTTCATGCCGAAGAATTCCCTGGAGAGGATAAAGCGCTCGGCCTGAGCGAAATTGTGTCGTTTACTTAGCGCCTGTTTCGCCACATGTAATTTAGCAGTCTAGCGACTGTCGGTCTGAGGTCCTTGCGCTCGACGATCTTATCGAGGAAACCCTTGTCCCGAAAGAACTCCGAGGATTGAAAGCCCTCGGGCAAGTCGGCCCCGATGGTCTGTTTTATCACGCGCGGTCCGGCGAATCCCAGGAGCGCCTTGGGCTCAGCTATGATGACATCGCCCAGGGAGGCATACGAGGCCATTACGCCCGCCGTAGTGGGATTGGTGAGGATCGAGATGTATGGGATACCCTTCTCGGCCAGGACACCGAGTAGGGCCGAAGTCTTGGCCATTTGCATCAGCGACAGGATCGATTCCTGCATGCGGGCGCCCCCGGAGCACGAGACGATGATCAACGGTATCTCCATCTCGATCGAACGCTCACTGGCGCGGGCGATCTTTTCTCCCACTACCGATCCCATAGAACCACCGATGAAAGCGAAGTTCATGATCGCGAACGACACTGCGATTCCGTCGATCCGGCCGATTCCTGAGATAACCCCTTCCGGCTGACCCGATTTCGCCTGGGCGGCCTTAATGCGATCGGGGTAGCGCTTGGAGTCCTTGAACTTGAGCGGATCGGTCGAAGTAAGGCCCTTGTCGTATTCCTCCAGTTGCCCGTTGTCCAGGAGCAGGCTTATGTACTTCTGGGAAGGGATGCGAAAGTGGAACGAGCAGTTAGGGCAAACCCAGAGCAGTTGCTCCATCTTCCTGCTATAGACGATCTCGCCGCAGGATGTGCACTTGGTCCACAGACCCTCGGGAATGTCCTTTCGCTCGGTGGATTCTATGCCGGTCTTATCTTTGCGAAACCACGCCATATTTCAGTCATCCTGTTCGCCCGATTCGAGGTTAAGCACGAACACCAAGGCATCCTCAACCGGATTACGATAGTAGCCCGGTCGCTTGTACATCAGCTCAAAGCCATGCTTTTCATAAAAAGCGATGGCCGCCCGATTGCGCGGCCTGACTTCCAGCAGCAAATAGTGACACTTGCTTTCCCGTACGGTCCGTAAGATACGCCCCAGCAGTTGTCTGGCAATGTTTTTTCGCCGGTGCTCAGCAGCCACGGCGATGTTGGTCAGGTGCGCTTCTACATCGATGATCTGCAGGCAGGCGTAGCCGACTATCTTGTGCCCGTACTCGGCGACCAGACATCCCCAGCTCGGCTCCGCCATCGCCTCCTCGAAGGCCGCTGCGGGCCAGGCATCCGGAAATATATCTCTCTCCAGGGCAACAACTTCCGATATGTCGTCCTCGGTCATCGGACGGATTCGGACGTTAGCTCCGTCCCTGCCGGCCTTGCTCAAACTTGATCTCCGCCTGAGATTTCTGCAGGTAAAGCGGCTCCAGCGATGCCAGCTCATCGGCCCTGCCCTGCTCCAGCCGGATGCGGCCGAGAGCTAACAGATCCGCCACCGAGTATTCAATCTGTGCGCCGGTCGATGGCGTCCGGATGGACGGCGCCAACTGCCGAAGGTCGAGCCCTACCGCAGCAGCGGGAGTCGTACCAAGGTAGTCGGCCAGACCGGCCAATCCGACGGTACGCACCGACTCGAGCTCGCAACGAGAATCTACAACTATCCCGACATAGACCTGATCCCGCTTGAACGGAACCACGACCTTTATTTCGTCCGCTGAACCGGCCAGGCGGGCGGCGGCCAGTTCGAACATGCTGATACCCACTATCGGCGTGTCGCCGACGACCGCCATACCCTTGGCGGCGGAAAGACCGATGCGCAGTCCGGTAAACGAACCCGGCCCGATATTGACAATGAGACCATCCAGGCGCCGCGACTCAACGTCGGCGGTCATCAGCAGGTCGGACACCTTCTTCATGATCACGCTGGCATGGGAGAATTCGTTGGGCTCTTCGGACTTGATCATACGGTCGCCTCCGAACGATACAGCGAGCCGCAACATCGCCGTCGCGGTATCAATTGCCAGTAGGTTGTCATATCGGCCTTCAATCATGGGGACACCGCCTCAATTTCTACTTTTCGATCGGTTTCGCCGGTGATCGCGAAAGTCACGCGATAGTACCTCGGCGGCAGAAGCGGTGCGGCCTTCTCACCCCATTCCACGACGACCAAACCGTCGCGGTCCAGATAATCATCCCAACCGACTTCATACAGCTCATCAACATCCTTGATGCGATACAGGTCGAGATGGTACAGGGGCCTATCACCGGGATACTCGTTGACGATTGTAAAGCTCGGAGAGTTGACTTTATCGCGGTCGTGACCGAGAGCTCCGGCCAGACCGCGCACGAATTCTGTCTTGCCGGCGCCCAATTCCCCGGTGAGGACCAGCACGTCGCCGGGACGCAAAGCCGCCGCGATCCTCTCGGCCAGACCCATGGTCTCCTCGGGCGAGTGTGTTATGACGCTCAGCGCTATCGCCATTGTCATCATCGTGGGGTCAGGATAGTGAGAGGCATGATCATCTCCTCCAGCGATATGCCGCCATGCTGAAAGGAGTTCTGAAATTGTCGGACCATCTCGTTATAGCGGTTAGGATAGACGAAGTAGAAGTCCTCCTTGGCGATGATATAGGTAGTCGCCAACGACATCATCGGCAGTCGCCATATCTCGGGCTTCTTGACCAGAATCGAGTCGTTGGGATCGGAGTTCAGGTTGTCGCCGTACTTGTAGCGGAGGTTGGTCGAGGTCGAACGTTTGCCGTGGGCCATGGTTCCGCGCTTGCAGAGAATCGAGCCGTGATCCGAAGTCACTATGACAGTGAAGTCACGCGAGGCGAAGGCCTTCAGTATCGTAAATAGCGGTGAGTGGACGAACCAACTCCGCATGAGGCTGCGGAAAGCTGAATCTGTCCCTGCAATCTCCTTCAGGATCACGTTGGTCGAACGCTTGTGGGCCAGGATATCGAGGAAGTTGAACACGAAGCTGACCAGCGGGCTGTCGTAGAAATCCGCAACGCGCTTGGCCAATGTCTCGCCTTCAGTGTTGTTGTAAACCTTCTCGTACCGAATGCTCTTGCCGATGTTGAGACTCTGGCGGGCCATGTTGTCGACGAGGAACTTCTCCTCGTTGCGGTTCAGGGAACCCTCATCCTGGCTGTAGTTGTCGGGATACATGCGGTGGATATCATCCGGAAACTGGCCCGCGAACAAAGCATTGCGAGCGAAGGGGGTCGCGCTGGGCAGAATGGAGTAGTAGTACTCCCGGCGGATATCGTAGTATTCCGCCACAAGCGGCTCGACCAGCATCCACTGGTCAAGTCGCATGCAGTCGACCACAATCAGAAGCACCTTCTTTTTCTGCTTCAACAGCGGCGCCACCCATTTGCCGGTCACGTCGGGCGACAGGCAGGGCCGGCTGTCGCTATGCAGCCATTTAACATAGGTCTTTTCGATGTACTTGGTGAACTCGTTGTTCCAGTCATTGCGAGTACCTTCAAGCGATTGCTCCAGGCCAACGTCGGGATTGTTATCGATTTCGAGATTCCACGAGGCCAGGATTCGCGCCGCCTCAAACCAGTCCTCCGGCTGCACCGGTCCATAGAGCTTCTGGCCGAAGCGGTTGGTCTCGATGATATAGCGCTTCATGGAGGAATCGGAGATGATCCGCTTCGAGTCCAGAAGACGCTTGACCACCATCAGCACCTGGGAAGGATTCACCGGCTTGACCAGGTAGTCATCGATCTTCTGGCCGATCGCATCATTCATCAGCGACTCTTCTTCTGACTTGGTCACCATTACAACAGGAAGATGCGGCTTCTTCTCCTTGAGTTCCTCCAGTGTCGTCAGGCCGTCTTTGCCCGGCATCATTTCATCCAGCAGGACCAGGTCGAAGGACTGGCGATCGATCATATCAAGAGCGTCGTCTCCGGACATGGCGGTGGCGATTTCGAGTCCTTTCTTCTCGAGAAACAGAATGTGAGGCTTCAGGGAATCGATCTCGTCGTCGACCCAGAGGACCTTCTTGGCGGGAATGGTGGCGCTCATACAGATGTGTTCTCCTTGCTATCCATGCTCACCGGACCGGACCGGCAGACAGATTTCGAACGTGGTTTCGCCCGGCCGCGACTTGCGGAGGGCAATGTGCCCCCGGTGATACTCCTCGACTATTCGTTTAACCAGGGTCAGCCCCAGCCCCCAGCCGCGCTTCTTGGTCGTGAAACCGGCTCGAAATATCTTGCGAGCGGCGGCCGCGCTTATCCCCGAACCGTTGTCGGTGATGCTGATCTGCACTTCGTCGCGGCCACGATCGTGATTGGTGACTACATCGATGCGTCCCTCCCTCGGATCAACGGTCTGCAGGGCGTTCTTGATCAGGTTCTCCAGGGCCCAGCCGAATAACTCGGGGTTAACCATCACCTCGGGCAAATCGCACGGCTCATAGTTTATCTGGGTGCCCCGGCCCTCGAACGGCAGGCGCCGTCGATAGTAATCGACGGTCTCCCGGATAAGGTCACTCAGCCTGCAGGGACGCAATTCCGGTACCGAACCAATCTTGCCGAACCGATTGGCGATCTTCTGTAGCCGGTCGACATCGGTCCGCATGTTCGCCACGGTCTCCTCGAGCATGTCCGGGTCACCGGATCCATCCACACTGCATTCCGTCTGCATCACCTCCAGCCAACCCATCAGCGATGTGATAGGCGTGCCCAGCTGGTGGGCGGTTTCCTTGGCCATGCCGACCCAGATGTAGCGTTCCTCGCTGCGGCGGATATTCTGAAACCCGATGAATCCGACGATCAGGAAGGCCAGGACAATTCCGATCTCGACAAACGGCATCCAGGTCAGCTGCCTGACAATCTCGGAGTCTCCATAACAGAAGTAGTTGACCCGATCCTCGCCGAAGTACAATGGAAACTCGCCGTTCTCTTCGAGCATATCCCTGGCCGCCTCCCGCACCCTTTCGTAGGCGGCGGCGCTGGTGTCGCCCGGCTCGACCCCATTGATGTTACGCCAGTGAATTGGCTGCCGATCTTCATCCAGGACAGCAATCGGAAAGGTGGCCTTGACTATTATCTCATCGAAGACAAACTGGAGTTCGCGACCTGAGGTCGGCGAGTTGGCGGCCAATTGCCACATCTTCACGTACTTCTCGACCTGCGATCGCGTGTCCACCTTGAGTTTGCCGATCAAGTCGAAGGTATAGAGAATGAACACCGCCGAGATCACGGCGACCCCGCCCAGGAGAAATACCTTGAGCAGGGTGGACTTGCCTATATAGAGGCGGTTAATCCTGCGGCGCTCTTGGTTAGTAGAAGCCATCAGCCGATCGTGTCTATCCCGCCCATATAGGGCCGGAGCGCCTCCGGAACGGTAACCGTTCCGTCCGCGTTCTGGAAGTTCTCGAGAATCGCCGGCACCAGTCGAGCCAAGGCCAGCCCGCTGCCGTTCAGCGTGTGCGGAAAGTTGATCTTGTTCTCGGCGTCCCGAAAGCGAGTATTCATACGCCGCGCCTGGAAAGCTTCGAAGTTGGAGATCGAGGAAATCTCGAGATACTTCTCGACCCCCGCCGCCCACAACTCCAGATCGTATGTCTTGGCGCTGGCGAATGACAGATCGCCGGTGGCCAGCAACATCACGCGATACGGTATCTGCAGGCCCTGCAGAATCTTCTCCGCCTGAGCAACGAGGGACTCCAGGTCATCGTAAGATTTCTCCGGCTCCACGATCTTCACCAGCTCGACTTTCTCAAACTGATGCACGCGGATCATTCCGCGGGTATCCTTTCCGGCCGCGCCCGCCTCGCGACGAAAGCACGGCGTGAACGCAACCATATTCAGGGGCAGGTCGGTGTACTTGAGTATCTCGCCGCGGTGGATATTCGTAACCGGCACTTCGGCGGTCGGAACCAGGTACATCTCATCGCGTTCGATATAGTACATGTCATCGGCCATCTTGGGCAATTGCCCGGTGCCGAACATGGTATCGTGACGGACCACCACTGGAGGCCATATTTCCAGAAAACCATCCGCCGTATGGACATCGATCATGTAGTTGATCAGTGCCCGAACCAGGCGCGCGCCAAGGCCCTTGAGCATGTAGAAACCGCTGCCGGATACGCGAGCAGCCGCCTCGAGGTCCAGGATTCCGAGCTTCTCGCCGATCTCCCAGTGCGGTAGAACCTGGAAGTCTCTTGAAGGCTTTTCCCCCCATTCGCGGACAAACTGATTGGCGCTTTCATCCTCACCCACCGGCACGGACTCGTGAGGCAGATTCGGGACCCAACTGAGAGCCTCATTGAGTTTAGCCTCAGTTTCCCGGAGTCTGTCGTCGAGATCGGATATCTCCTGGCCAACCTGTCGCATTCTGGCTATGGCGTCATCGGCCGACTCGCCGGCCTTCTTCTTCCTGCCGATCTCCGCCGAGGCCTCGTTGCGTTGGGCCTTGAGGGCTTCGGACTCTCTGATCAAGTCGCGGCGTTCAGCGTCAAGTCGCAGGATGTAATCGATGTCCGAGTTGTCGAATTGGCGCTTGAGGCCGTCCTTGACCGCATCGGGGTTTTCGCGAATGAACTTGAGATCCAGCATGGTCGATCCTGTCGGGTGTAATGTTCTTAGGTCCTATTTTGTGACAAGTTCCCGACTAAATCAATTATTATATGGCGACACTGCGAGGTTCCGGGACACAGTCCGAAGCAGCTCAGAATCCCCTTGCCTTTTCCGACAGAATACATATACTGAAGGGCTTTTGCGAAAAAGGAGTGATTTGGAATATGGCCAAAGTATGTGAAATATGCGGCAAGCGGCCGAACTTCGGAAACAACGTTTCCCACGCCAACAACACTACCCGGCGGCGTTGGATGCCGAATCTTCAGCGGGTAAAGGCTATTGTGGATGGCAGCCCCAAACGCATTATGGTCTGCACATCATGTCTGCGCGCCAACAAGGTCCACAAAAACGTCAGCGGGCGTCAGCAAAGACATATCAATCAGGCGTCTTCCTAGCGCCTGTCGCCTGAGACCATACCTACGCCGCCCTCTTCGGGCGGCTTTTTCGTTGGGTGAAATCGATGCAGGTTTCTCGGTCAGGAGATGGTCCCGGGCAAAAAAAGCGGTCGCCGGGTCGGGCATGCCCCGGCGACCTGTTCCACAATGGCTATCCAATAGCCAGGGGAGGGAGGGAGGAACGTCTTATGATCTGGCCTCCAACATGCTTAGTATAGAGTCTGCCCGGACATACGAATGGGCCATCATCGCCACCGATGCCCGTAGCTGTATCATACTCGCGACGGCGTTAGAGTATTCCCTTGCATAGTCGGCATCTCGGAGCATCGATTCGGCCGCCTGAAGATTCTGCGATGTGATCTCCAGCGAGTTCCGCCTTGATTCCAGTTCGTTGGCCTGAACCGCACCAAGTTCGCCCTGCACCGAATCAAGCTCGGCGATGGCCTGATCTATGGTCGCAACCGAGGCCGCAGCCGCCTCGGCGCTGGAGAAGTCCAGGTTTTCCAGCTCCGACACATCGGCCACTGCACCCTCCGAACCATCAAGGAGCGGCGAGCCGTTGAAGGTAGCCAGGTCGAGGGTGCGGTTGTAGGTCGAAACGAGATGGTCGGCCATGGTCTGGTAGGCCGCCTGAGCGGACTCGTCATTGGCGCCCTCATTAGAGGCCGCCACGGCCAGCGTGCGCATCTCTGTCAAGTGGCTCCGCATCTCCATGACAGTAGACGAAGCGGTTTCATACTTGTTTATCAACGCCGACGTGTTTTCGATCTCCTGGTTCAGGCTTGCTATTCGGCTGCGCAGTTGTTCCGAGATAACGAGCCCGGCGGGATTGTCGGAGGCCCGGTTGATAGCCAACCCGCTGCTGAGCTTCTCGAACACACTCATCAGACGCCTGGAGTTACGACTGGCGAAGATGCTGCCGTACATAGCGCTCAGGTTCGTGTTGATTGTCAGACCCATTCGTAGCCTCCTTGGCCTGCCGAGCCAATGACTCGACGGTTTCACGCGCTTAACCAAGCAGGCGGCATGCCGATTCCGCCCGAATCGGAACTTCCTGTCCTGCAGCGAAATAGCAGACCCGAACCGGTTTCTGTCTTCGGACGCCTCAGATATGTGGGGACGGCGCCCTACTTCTGTGGGGCATGGACATCACGAATTCGACTTAGAATCGGCCTGTTCACAGTATGTGATTCCAAATGTCCTATCCTCCCCGTATTGTATGCAGGCAGCCAAAGAAAGCGTGGCCGCCGGGTGGGTAGTCCCGACGGCCGGTGTTGGAGGAACCACTTATCATCCGGCAGCCCACCAGATTGGGTAGCGGTGGTTGCCGGCAAGCAGTCAGTTGTTGTTGAAAGCGTCTCTATTGGTGATCGTTGAGTCTCCTCAGGTAGGCCGGTATGGTCGGATCGTCCTCGGAGAACATGGGCACCCGATTGCGCGGTGACCTCTCGCCGTGACCATTACCGCCGTTGCCGTTACCCTCTTCCTTCCGAGCCGGGTAGCCGAACCTCTCCGGGTGCTCCGATTGATAGCCGATCGGCATCGGTTCCGGGGCGGGGCTCCGCAGGACCGTCGACGGCTGTTGTGGTTCGGGGTTGGGGCGCCTCTCCTGCGGGAACATTGGAATGGTTGCCCCCGGATCGGCCCCGACCGCCTGCTTTTCTTCCTTCGGGCGAACCGCATCCTGCTCACCCAGGCCGGTGGCGATGACGGTCACCCTCATCTCATCTTCCATGCTGGGATCGATCACCGCGCCGAAGATGATGTTGGCATCGGCCCCCGCCTCATCATAGATGAGAGACGTGGCTTCATTGACGTCAAAGAGCGTCATGTCCTCACCGCCGGTGACGTTAATCAGAATCCCCCGGGCGCCGCTGATGCAGACATCCTCGAGAAGCGGCGATGAGATGGCCTGGCGGGCCGCCTCAACCGCGCGATCCTCGCCGCGGGCGGTTCCGGTACCCATCAGGGCATCGCCCATCTCCAGCATGACGGTTCGGACATCGGCGAAATCGCAATTGATCAGGCCGGGAATCGTGATCAGATCGGAGATACCTTTGGTAGCCTGATGGAGGACCTCATCCGCTACGGCGAAGGCCTGCTTCAGAGTTGTCTTCTTGTCGACTATCTGCAGCAGGCGCTCGTTAGGGATAGTAATCAGAGTATCTACTTTGCTCTTCAGGTCGGCCAGGCCTTCCTCGGCGCGCTCGATGCGCTTACGTCCCTCGAATCGGAATGGTTTTGTGACTATCGCCACCGTCAGGGCCCCGGCCGCTTTCGCAGCTTCAGCCAGCAGCGGAGCCGAGCCGGTGCCGGTGCCGCCTCCCATGCCGGCGGTAATGAAGACCATGTTGGGTTTGCCGAGCACCTCGGCGATTTCGGCCCGGCTCTCTTCCATGGCCCGCCGTCCCACAGTCGGATCGGCGCCGGCGCCGAGCCCACCGGTTACCTCTTTGCCGATCTGGACTTTCTTGTCAGCCAGGTTCTGATCCAGAACCTGGGCATCTGTGTTGACCGCGATGAATTCGACGCCCTTCAGCTCGGACTCGATCATGCGGTTGATGGCGTTGCCCCCGCCCCCGCCGACACCGACGACCTTGATATTGGCATAGCCGATAAAGTCGTCAGCGAAGTTGAAACGATGCTTTTGCTCTGTCACTTTTAGTTCCTCCATGAACTTCAGCGGTTCAAAATTGACGTTGTATCCACTCCTCTATTCGCCGCATCCATCCTTTGACGCCCTGACGTCGGCGCTGAATCGACGCTTCATGTTCGAAGCCGTAGATCAGCAGGCCGTGTGCCGTCACATGACGCGTGTCATTGAAGTCTTCAGCGGTCGAAGCGATATTGCGTATCTGTCCCAAGCGGACCGGGACATCGAAAATCTGCTCGCACAGTTCGGCCGTGCCGGCCATGAGCGTTCCGCCGCCGGTCAAGACCACACTGCCGACCATGTTCTCGCTCATTCCGGCACGTCGGAGTTCGCGATGCACCAGGGAGAGAATCTCTTCCACCCGCGGCTCGATGATCGATGCCAAAACGCGCTGGGATATCTCCCGGTCGGCGCGCCCCATAGCCCCCGGCACCCGCAACATCTCCTCGGGATCCACCAGGGACGCCAGGGCGCTGCCGTATCCGATTTTGAGGTTCTCGGCCTGTTCAACCGAAGTCCGCAGGCCAATGGCTATGTCATTGGTGACGTTCTTGCCACCCAGCGGGATCACGGCCGAATGCTGAATGGCGCCGTCGAAGAAGACGGATACACCCGTCAGCTCGCCTCCGACATCGATGACTACGACGCCGGCCTCGCGCTCCTCTTCGGTCAGGGCTGCTTCGGAAACAGCCAGTGACTCCAGCACGATGTGATCGACTCCAAGGTTGCAGCGCTCCAACGCCCTGTACAGGTTTCGGGCCGTGGTCAGGTTGGCGGTCACAATGTGGGCCTGGACCTCGAGACGCACTCCCGACATGCCGGCCGGATCCTTGATGCCGGGTTGATCGTCGACCGAAAACGACTGGGCGATCACATGGATAATCTCGCGGTCGACCGGAATCGCTACCGTGCGCGCGGCCTCAATGGCCCGATCCACGTCAGCGCCGGTGATCTCCTGGTCGGAGCGTCCCACCGCCACGACACCATGGCTGTTGATTGATCGGATGTGCTCACCCGCAATGCCCACGGTTACGCGATCGATCTCGGTTCCCGAAGTCAGGGCGGCATCCTTGACCGCCTGCTCGATGGCTTTGACGGTCTTGTCCATATTGACGACGACACCTCGACGCAATCCATCGGCCGGAGCCTGGCCGTGCCCGATCACGTAGATGGCACCGTGCTCGTCCATCTCTCCTACCAGCGCGATGATCTTGGTGGTCCCGATATCAAGAGCTGCGACGATGCGTTCAGCGTCCATATCAACCGTCCTCCCGAGTGATTATCATACTCTCGAAACGCAGGTCGACGACTGTGACGTTCTCCAGAGCCGGATCGAAGCGCGTGACAAACTCAAGGTAGCGCTTCAGATCGCGGGCCAGCCGTCGCGGCGACACCCGCAGGCTGTACCCCAGACCAGCCACCGAAACCGTGACATAGCCATCATCGTCAAAACGAATCTGGTCTACCAGGCGGTAGAAGTGGTGGTGATCATCGCGGAGCTCCCCGAGCTCACCAATGACAATACTAACAAGCGGATGACGGCATAGCTGGAATCGCGGCCCGGCTTCCAGGCCGATCAGGATTGGCCGTTCCCAGTCGACCTCGGCATTATCGAGCGGCAGGACACGGCTCTGGTGATCCAATCCGTACATGACGCCGCTCTTCACATCGAGAAGCAGGCATTCGGGGACAAAGCGGTTGACACGGATACTGAGTTCATGCAGTCCGCCCGGGCGTACCTCGACACGGCAGATCGTATCGACCGCCAGAATGTCGTCGGCCAGGCGGTCCAGCGGCTGACGGACCAGAGGGGCATCGCTCAGCATGGGGTAGCGCCGCGACCAGTCCTCGATCGGCTCACCATTCAGGGTGACGGCCTGCAGTCTGCAGACGCCAGTGAAATTGATCACTGCAATCATGGCCAATCCAAGCGTGATACCGCCGGACAGGATGAACTTCGTCCTTTTAGACATCCGCGTCATTTTCGCTTCAACGCCTCCAGAACATCATGCTTGATCCGCGTTATGGAACCTGCGCCCATAGTTATGACGATATCGCCGGGGTGAGCCAGCCCGGCCAGTGCCTCGACGGCAGCTTCCTTGGGGCCGACGTAGCGCCACTGACCAACTCCCTGCGCCTTGCCTTCCGTGGCGATCAATTCCGACGTGACGCCTTCAATCGGTCTCTCGCGGGCGGGAAAGATATCGACCAGCACACAGATGTCGGCCAGCGACAGCGCCCGGGCGAAATCGGCTGCGAAATCACGGGTGCGGCTGTACAAGTGAGGCTGAAAGGCTACTACGACCCGTCGCCCGTAGACTTCTTTCGCGGTTCGCAGAGTGGCTTCGATCTCAGTCGGATGATGGGCGTAGTCGTCGACGACGATGATATTGTCGACCTCGCCTACGATATCGAAGCGTCGTCCGACGGTGCGGTAGAACAACAGACCATCTGCTATCGTCTCGAACGGAACTTCCAGCTCATAGCACACAGCGACCGCGGCCAGCGCATTGGCGACGTTATGACGACCCGGCACATGCAGTATGATCTCACCCAGCAGATCGCCTCGACGATACACCGAGAAGGTCGAGCGACCGGGCTGCAAATCGAGATTAAGGGCGCGGTAGTCGGCTTCCGGATCAAAGCCGAAGGTGAAGTATGGCCGGGCGATCCGCTGCCGAATGCGGCCGATATTGTCGTCGTCGGCCGGAATCACTACCGAGCCGTAGAAAGGCACCCGGTTCATGTAGGTGAGGAAGGCTTCGGCGAGGTCATCCATGTCTTCGTAGCAGTCCATGTGGTCGGCTTCGAGATTGGTTACGACAGCCATGGTCGGAAACATCGATAGAAAAGAGCGATCGTACTCATCGGCCTCGGCCACGAGGTACTCCCCCGCTCCCAGGGCCGCGCCGGCGCCGAGGTCGGCGACAATCCCTCCGACGATGATGGTCGGCTGATACTGCGCCACCTGCATGACATGACCGATCATGCTGGTCGTGGTGGTCTTGCCGTGGGTGCCGGCCACCCCGATGGAGAACTTCAGGCGCATGAGCTCGCCGAGCATCTCGGCCCGCTTGATGACGGGAATCCCGAGCCGGCGCGCCTCGACTACCTCAGGGTTGTCCTCGCCGACCGCCGAAGAAATGACGACTACATCCGAGTCGGCGATATTGGCGGCGCGGTGTTCATCATAGATGGTTACTCCCAGGCCCGACAGATAATCGGTGATCTCGCCCGGCGAGATGTCGGACCCTTGTATCTGGTAGCCGAGATTGTGGAGGATCTCGGCGATACCGGACATGCCGGAACCGCCGATTCCAACAAAGTAGAGCTTCTTGATCTTTCCGAACATCATTCTCCGTCGGCTGAAGCCGCGCCTTTCTCTTGATAGGGTCGCAGGTGTACTCACTCGCTCTTGCCGTCCTTGTTGGCGTTATCGATTATGTCGACAATCCTTTCGGTGATGATCTCCGCGGCCGGGCGGCGCCCCGCTGTCGCCTTGGCGATGGACTGCTTCATTATCGCGCACCTGTCTGAATCCAGCAGTTGCGAGGCCTCGCCAAGAACATCGCAATCGGCCAGGTCGCTCTCATCGATCATCCGGGCCATACCCCGGTCAACCAGCTCCTTCGCATTGTGACGCTGATGATCGCCCGCCGCATGCGGGTAAGGAATGAGAATTGAAGGCAACCCGCAGGCCATCAACTCGGCCAGAGTCAGAGCACCGGCCCGGGCAATCGCCAGGTCGGCCAGGGCGTAGACCCGCTCCATCTCTTCGGCAAAGGGGAAAAGGGCGCAACCTGAGACCCTATTGCCCACGTTGGCGGATACATCCTTGTAATCCCTTTTCCCGGTTTGCCAAAGAAGTTGAATATCGTCAGGCAGACTGCCGGCCTGCACACTTTTGGTTACTGCTTGATTGATCGCCCGGGCCCCCTGACTTCCCCCGAGGACCAGGATCGTCCGTCTGTTCGGATCGAGATTGTATTCCCGGGCGGCGGCTTCGCGATCGCCTCGGTGAATGTTGCTCCTCACCGGATTCCCCACGACCTCCATCGGCGCTCGAGTGCGGAGGAAGTCGCGGGCGCGCTCGAAACCGAGGAAGATATGATCGGCCCGCGGCGCCAGACGCCGCGTGACAACCCCGGGAAAGGAGTTCTGTTCCTGGATAACGGTAGGGATACCGCGGGCTATTGCCGCGCGCAGGACCGGCCAGGCAACATAGCCACCCGTGCCAACCACCACGTGCGGCCGAACACGGGTGAGCAGCGTCGTCGCCTTGAGCAATGCCGTAATCACCACGAACGGCACCAGCAGGTTCTTCAGGCTGAACGACCGCACGATACCTCGCATGTTGATCAGGTGGAGCGGATAGCCGAGCTTGTCGCCGAGACGGTACTCCAGACCGCGACGAGTACCCACGAAGAGAATCTCAGCGCCACCGCGGGAGCTGAGCATTGTCCGCAATTGATCGGCAATGGCAATGGCCGGGTACAGGTGGCCGCCCGTGCCGCCGCCGGCGAAGATAATCCGGGCCGGTGAGCGCGGGACACTCATGTCGTCACCCTCCTCGAGAGATTCAGCAGGACCCCGACGGCCGCGGATGAGATCACCAGTGATGAGCCTCCATAGGAGATAAACGGCAACGGCAACCCGGTTACCGGCAGCAGCGAAGTCACTACGCCGATGTTGATTGCGATGCTGATGAAGAGCGACAGGACCATTCCCGAGGCCAGCAGATAGCCGAACCGGTCAGGCTGGGCCGCGGCGATCTTCATTCCCCGCCGCAGCAGCAGGAAGAACAGCAAGAGTATTATCAACAGCCCCGCCAGGCCGACTTCCTCGCCGGTGGCCGCAAAGATGAAGTCGGTGTGCGGATACGGTAGGAAGAAGAGCTTCTGGCGGCCGTCACCCAGACCCATGCCCATGACACCTCCGGATCCAAGAGTGAGAGCGGCCTGCTTGGCCTGGTAGCTGCCATTGAGGGGGTCCGCAACCGAAGCGAGGTAATCCACGATGCGGCTTCTCTTGTAACCCAAGACGAGGACTACGATACTCCCCAGCGCCGCCATGGGAGCCGCGGCCACGAAGAGGTGCTTTAGCCGCGCCCCGGCCAGGAACAGTATGCCGATCACGGTGATCGTTATGACTATGGTGTTGCCGAGATCGGGTTCTATCAGAATCAGCCCGAGGCCCAGTCCTGCTACCGGCGCATACGGTAGGAGCAACTGGCGCGGCCTGCGCAGATCGCGATCCGGGCGCGACAGAGAATAGGCCATGAAGACTATCAGGGCGAATTTGAACAGCTCCGACGGCTGTATCGTCATCGGTCCGAAATAGATCCACCGGTGAGCTTCATTGCGCGGCGGCATGGCGAAGACGAGTACTAAGAGCAGGTAGGCTACAATGAGGGCCGGCAGTGACCACACCGCCAGGCGCTCGAGATCCACGCGGCTGATCGCCCAGGCAACCGCCAGCGACAGGAACAACCAAACCATCTGCCGCCCGAAGAAGAACAGATGGGACCCGAACCGGCTCTCGGCGATCATCGATGAGATCGAATAGATCATCACCAGTCCGACGACCATCAGGGCTATCCACAGCCCCAGGAGGACTTCATCGACATGTCTTTCCGTCTTAAGCCGTCTCATTGGTCTCCGCGGTTCTCAACGCGGCCACTGCCTTCTTGAAGACACGGCCGCGTTCTTCATATGATTCGAACATGTCAAAGCTCGCACACGCCGGCGACAGCAGGATCGTATCGCCCGCCCGGGCCCCGGCGAACGCCATACGGACGGCATCCTGGAGCGACTCGGCGAACTCGGTCGGGAAGACCTTGCCAAGCTCGTTGAACATCTCCTGACGGGCCTGCCCTATCAGCACCAATCCCCTGATCTTGCCCCGGCCGTGTTCGGCGACGGGCGCATAGGAAGCCCCCTTGCCCTTGCCCCCGGCTATCAGCCAGATAGGGCCGGCGATGGAGCGCAAGGCGTAGGTGACCGAATCGACGTTGGTCGCCTTGGAGTCATTGACGAAGTCTATTCCCGCAACCCGGTCGACATGCTCCAGACGATGCTCCACGCCGGGAAAGCGTCGCAGCGTATCGGCCATGACCATCACCGGGACATCCAGCAGCGAGGCCGCCGCCACCGCCGCCGCGGCGTTCTGCAGATTGTGCGGCCCCGGGATGCCGATTTCGTTGATGTCGACAACCGGAAGGACCTCGTCCTCCCGCCGCAGACACAGCTTGTTGTCAAGCACTAGGGCAGTGCTGTCCCGGGTATTCTCCACCGAGAAGGTCAGGCGCCGGGCCTCGGTATCGATCTGATCAGTCATGCTGTCGCGGTCCTGTCGGTTCAGGATCAGGTAATCGTGTGAGGCCTGGTTCTCGGTGATACGATACTTCAGCTTCTTATAGGCCTCGAAGGTTCCGTGCCGATCGAGGTGATCGGGCGTCAGGTTAAGGATCAGGGCGATGTGAGGGGCGAAGGTCTCGATGCGTTCCAACTGGAAAGTCGAAATCTCGAGGACGGCGATGCCGTCTTCGGGTATCTCCTGCACAACCTCGGCGAAGGGGCGACCAATATTGCCGCACACAAAGGTCGGCTTGCCGGCAGCCTTGAGGATTTCTCCTGTCAGGCTGGTGGTGGTGGTCTTGCCGTTGGAGCCCGTTATAGCCACCACAGTTCCCCGGCATACCCAGTAAGCGAACTCCACTTCCGAAAAGATGGGGATACCGGTCCGGGTCGCTTCCTTGACGATTGGAATATCGGGTGGCACGCCGGGTGAGATGATCAGGTAATCCGACTTGAGCAGACGATCGCTGTGGCCGCCGGTCTCGAACCGGATGCGATGCTCGTTAAGCCGGGCGAGTTGCGTATCGAGCTGTGGCGCCTGCTGAACATCCGAGATGAACACCTCAGCACCAAGTCGATTAGCCAGAATAGCCGCGGCCATACCAGATCGCGCCATTCCGATAACACCGACCTTGCGTCCTTGTATCCGTTCCGTTGCGGTCATCGCACCTTCAGGGTTGCCAGGGTCAGCAGGGCGCACAGAGCGCCGAGAATCCAGAACCGCACGACAATCTTGGATTCGGCCCAGCCGACCAGTTCGAAGTGATGGTGAATCGGGGCCATGCGGAAAACCCGCTTGCCGCCCCGGTACTTGTACGATAACACCTGAATGATCACCGACAGAGCCACCATTACGAAGACCCCGCCGACAATCACCAGGAGTAGTTCCTTCTTGAGCATGATAGCGATAGCCCCCAAAGCGCCGCCGAGCGCCAGGGAACCGGTATCGCCCATGAATACTTCCGCCGGGTGGCTGTTGAACCACAGGAAGCCCAGCGACGCTCCCACCGCCGCGCCGCAATACACCGCCAACTCACCTGCTCCGGGGAGGTAATCGATCTGCAGGTAACGCGAGAAGTCGATGCGCCCGGTTACGTATGCGATTCCCGCGAAAGTGACGAACGCCAGCCCGCACAATCCGATCGCGAGCCCGTCGAGACCGTCGGTGAGGTTAACGGCATTGGAGGCGCCGGTGATCACGACCACGATGAAAGGTGCATAGAAAACACCGAGAACCAGAACATGAGTCTTGATGAACGGAATCCCGGTCGTCCCGTCGTAGAGCCCCGGTGGATTGAGGTAAACCAATCCGGCGGCAAAAAGCGCACCCAGGAGCACTTGGCCGATCATCTTGCGCCGAGCGACCATGCCCTTGGGACGATTCTTGATCGCCTTCAGATAATCGTCGAAGAATCCGAGGGCACCCAGCCAGATGGTTACGAATAGTATCAACTGAGTGTAGGTGTTGGCAAGGTCGGCCCACAGGAGCGTGGGTATGATAATACCCGCCAGAATGATCAGTCCTCCCATGGTCGGAGTACCCGCCTTGGCCTTATGACGTTCCGGCCCCTCTTCACGGATCTTCTCCGACACCTGATAGCGCCGAAGCAGACCTATGAAGAACGGCCCGAGAATGAGACAGATGATTATCGCGGTGACGGTTGCTCCGGCGGTGCGAAAAGTGATATACCTGAAGACATTCAGGCCGGAGACGACATCGACCATGGGATAAAGCAGATGGTACAGCATCAGGCCTCGCCTCCCTGATCCGAGAAGCCCTCAAGTACCGCCTCCAGCCGAACACCCCGGGAGGCCTTGAGATAGACCAGGTCGCCCTCACGCAGTTCATCCAGCAGAAAGCCGACGGCGGTCTCCACGCGTTGGAAGTGGTGTAGCCTGACGGCCGGAATGCCGGTCTTGGAAGCACCGCTGAGAGTGTTCTCAGAGCGCGGCCCCACCATGACGATCATGGAGAAATCATATCGGCCGCACAGCTCACCGACCCGATAATGCCACGCGGAGGATTCGTCGCCCAGTTCGAGCATGTCGCCCAGCACAACGATGCGCCGCCCGTCATTGGGAACAGCAGCGAAGGCCTCCAGTCCCACGCGAACCGATTCGGGGTTGGCGTTGTAGCAGTCAACGACAAAACGAATGCCCCGGTGCTCCACGATCTGCCCCCGCATCGGAGCAGTTTGGAACCGAATCGATTCAGTGTTAATGCCGTCAAGAGAGTAACCCGCCTCGCGCACCGCCGCATAGGCGGCAAGCAGATTGTAAACGTGATGAAGGCCGGGGGAATCCAGTCGAAAACGATGCCCCTCCAGCGTTATGACGCAGCGGCCGTCGATATCCGCGGTCACGTCGTCCGGTCTCCACTTCGCCGAGTCGGCGAACCCGAAAGTTACCAGTTCCCGACCTAAGCCACTCGCTTCGGACATGAGCATGTCGTCATCGGCGTTGACCACGATCGTCGACGCCCTTGGTGCGCGGCGGGCCAATTCGAGCTTGGCCCGCGCCACCCCGGCGACCGTCTTGAAATTGTGAAGATGTGATGGGCCGACGTTGGTGAAGACAGCGACATCGGGTCGGACCAAACCGGCCAGGATCGGCATCTCCTCGTTGGTCGATATGCCCAGCTCAAGCACGGCAATCTCAGTGTCTCCGGGAATACGCAGCAAAGCCAGCGGGACACCATACAGGTTGTTCAAATTGCCCGGAGACCCGAAGGCGTTCGGAACCACTGTCTTCAGAATGGCGTTGGTCATCTCCTTGGTCGTGGTCTTGCCGTTGGAGCCGGTGATGCCGATGAAGCGTGTCGATAGACTGCGCCGGTACTCGCCGGCCAGTTGCAGCATGGCCTCATGCGGGTTGTCTACGGCCACCACCGGCGCCGTGCCTGGAATCCGGTTCAGACCGGGCCAGGTCGAGCGGGCAACCACTCCGGCCGCTCCCCTCTGCAGAGCGGCCGGGATGAAATCGTGGCCGTCGAAGCGCTCGCCGGGTATGGCGATGAACAGCTCATCCCGGTTGAGCGTACGGCTGTCGATCGACACCCCTGAGAATACCCTCAAGGCGCTCTCTGTGTTGTAGAGCGTTCCGGCCGTCACAGCCGCCAGTTGATCAAAGCGCAAGGTTATCAATGCTCCCTTCCGCTGGTAGTTTCGCGATAACCCATTCCGGCAAGTACTGCGCGGACTTCCTCGACATCGCTATATGGGTGTCGCTCGCCTTTTATTTCCATGTAGGACTCGGCGCCTTTCCCGGCCAGCAGGACCACGTCGCCTTCCGATGCGCGGTGGAGTATCGCCGCGACGGCTTCCTTGCGATCGATAATTGTCTGGTGATCCGATCCCTTCAGGCCGGGCTTCATGTCCTCTATGATCGCGGCCGGCTCCTCGCTGCGTGGATTATCGGATGTGACTACGCAGAAATCCGCTCCTCTAGCGGCCGCTTCGGCCATCAACGGACGCTTGCCCCTGTCCCGATCTCCGCCGCATCCGAACAGCAGCAAGAGCTTGCCGCCCGGGGCCAGTTCCCGCGCCGATTCGCACAGGCGGCTGATGGCGTCGGGAGTATGGGCGAAATCGATGATCACGCTGAAGGGCTGGCCCTGGACAATCGGCTCAAAGCGCCCCGGCACGGGCCGGGCGTTCTCCAGACCGCGAATGACCGTGTCCACGTCCACCCCCGCGCCCAGACCCGCCGACGCCGCCGCTATGGCGTTGCGGAGGTTGAAGCCTCCCGGCAGGTGAAAGTGAACGGTGCGCGCGCCCATGGGTGTAACGAGATCAAAAACAGTGTGATCCGGTTTGATCTCATAGGAAGCGCAGTAGACATCAGCCGACTCGTTTTCCAGCGAGTAGGCTATGTAACTCGATCTGAAGTCACCGAAGAGCGTACGGAACTCAGGAACATCCAGGTTGATGACGGCATAACTCAGGGGACCTTCGAGGTGCTTAAGGAGGAGTTTCTTGGCCTCCAGGTATGCCTCCATTGAGTCGTGAAAATCGAGATGGTCCCTGGTGATATTCGTAAAGACCGCCACGCGAAAGTTGATCTGATCGACCCGGTGCAGCACGAGGGCGTGCGAACTAACCTCCAGCACGGCGTTGACGCAGTAGTTCTTCTTCATCAGGAACAACAAGCGCTGCAAATCAAGCGACTCGGGTGTGGTCCGTTCGGCAGGGAAGGTCTCTTTGCCGGTGTCGTAGATCACCGACGAGACCAGGCCGGTTGTCTTATTGCGCGCCTTGAGGATGGTCTGTATCAGGTGCGCGGTCGTGGTCTTGCCGTTGGTGCCGGTCACGCCACAGGCCTTGATGCCCCGTCCCGGGTATCCATAGAATCGAGCGGCGACCTCGGCCAGGGCCTGGCGGGCATTGTCGACTTGTACATGATGCTCGACGGCGTCGCAGGCTTCGCGCTCACCCAGAACCGCCACGGCGCCGCGACTGACCGCGTCATCGACGAAGTCGTAACCGTCCTGTTTATATCCCTTGATCGCCACGAACAGACAGTCTCCCTTAACCATACGGGAGTCGTATTCCACCTGACCTATCTCAAGTTCCGGATCGCCGGTGATCCGGGCCGACTCGATCTTGCTGATCAATTCCGAGAGTTTGATATGCTCCTCCATTCTCAACCCGGCCGACACTCCAGCCGACACACAGTTCCGAATTTGACTTCCTTGCCGGGGCGGATCGACTGCCGCACGACGCGCCCGGCGCCGCTGATTCTACATCCCAGGCCCAGTTGCGTGAGCAGTGCGGTGGCCTGTCGAACGCTGAGACCGGTAAGGTCCACCATACAAGGCCCGTCTTCGTCGGTAGCCTCCGATACAACGGCGACCAGGCGATCCCCGGCAAAGGCCAGGCGATCCGCCGGAGGGTACTGCCAGGTTACGTGGCCTTCTTCGCCGCTCGCCGTCAGAACCAGGCCGCGACCTTCGGCCAGGCTTCGCGCCTGGTCGATGTGACGGCCGACCAGGTCCGGAACCCGGACCGTGTTATCGAAATCAAAATCGCCGCGAGCCAGCGCACGCTCGGGCACGCTGAACAGATCGGGATGCAGGGCGGTATAGCGCTCGGCGATCTTACGAAATGCGGGACCGGCGGTCCAGCCTCCATAGTGAACCGGATGCGGTTCCTCAAGCATAACCAGACCGGCAATCATTGGCCGGTCGGCTGGGAAGAATCCGGCGAAACTGCCGATGAATGCGTTCTTGCGGTAACCCCCATTTTCCGGATCGGGTATCTCGGCGGTACCGGTCTTGCCTGCGATGGAAACCACCGGTGACTTGACAAGCGTGGCCGTGCCGCTATCGACAACACCCTTGAGGATGGACTGCAGGCTGTCGGCGCTTTCGCGGTGCATGACGGTGGCAATCAGTTCCCGCCGGTCCAGTTCACGCACGAAACCGTTGCCGTCGACATGCCCGAGCAGGAGGTTGGGTCGCAGTAACTCCCCGCCGTTGGCGATCGCGGCGAAGGACATCGTCATCTGCAGTGAGGATGCGGCCACCGAATGGCCCATCGCCAGAGCGGCAACGTTGTAGTCCGACCAGCGCGACGGGTAGGCCAGGCGTCCGCGCGCCTCGCCCGGCATCCCCAGGCGCATCTTCTGACCCATTCCGAACCGACGCGAGGTTTCGTAGAGCTGCTCGCCGCCGAGGCGGAGCGCGAACTTGGCCATGCCGATGTTGGACGACAGCTCCATCACACGGCGAAAATCCAGCCACCCATGCTTCTTGTCATCGCGGAGGCGCTTGCGTCCCATCTGCCAGTAGCCGTCTTCGCAGAACACTGTATCTTCCCAATCGATTAACTCGGCCTCAAGCAAGCCGGCAGCGGTCACTACCTTGAAGGTGGAGCCGGGTTCGAACTGATCGGTAACAGGGCGAAGGCGCATGGGCTTGTCAGGGCAGCGCTCCCCGGGATCGAAGTAGGCAACAGCCAGGACGTCGCCGTTGTGGCAATCCACGAACACGGCCTGCGCCGACTTGGCCTTGTGTTCGACAACCGCCGCCTTTATCTCCTGCTCAACTATCTCCTGCAGCCGCCAGTCAACAGTCAGCACCAGCGACTGACCCGGTTCGGGCCTGATGAGGGCCTGCTCTTTGACGCGATAAGTCTGAGCGGTCGCGCTGCGGCGCACGTCAGCCTGCCCGGGCCTGCCGGCCAACAGCGAATCGTAGGCCAGTTCCAGCCCGGCCTGGCCGATGTTGTCGATGTCGGTGAAGCCCAGTATCTGCTTGCCAATCAGCCCGAAGGGATAGGACCGTTCGCTCTCTCGACGCAGGTGCAGCCCGGGTGGTGCGGTCTCGGCTATCCGAGCAGCCAGGTCGTCATCCAGGTGACGACGAATCCAGCGGAAGCGTCCCGGTTTGAGGCCATAGGTGGCAATTGCGCTGCCTCGTCGTAAGCCAAAGCGATCCTCAATGTATGAGGCCACTTCGCCGAGCTCGCGGCGATTGGTGGGATAAGCATAAAGGGATGAGGCCACGATGTTGTCGACAACTACTTCGCCGTTGCGATCATAGATCATACCGCGCGCCGCTGGTATCGACACCCTCGTACGGGATTGCCGATCAACGATGGACCGGTACTCGGAGTGCTTGAATACCTGCAGATGCACCAGGCGGGCGGTCACTGCCACGAAGAAGAGGCACACCAGAAGCCAGAAGACACCCAGGCGGACCCGCTGTTCCCGGCTCACAGTCCCCCCTCCCCTTGGCTCTCTTCGTCGAAGCGAATCCGCTTCAACTCATCGGCATTGACCTCGTTGTCACCGATTCCGGGCATCCACTGCCCGACCCGCTCTATGGCCTTGACCAGGTTGGCGAACCCGTCGGTGGGGGGCTTCGGCCGTTCGTCGTCAACCAGAGTGTATATATTCTCCGCCGACAGGCGTACCAGGCCGAGGCTGTCGGTGGCGTAACCTTCGATGCGTTCGCCCATACTGAGGGCGGCCATGTCGGCGCGAACCTTGGTGGCGGTATCGACCAGTACTAGGTGCTCGCGCTTGAGTTGATCGACCTCGGCGAGAAGGGACAGCACGTGTACCCGCTGCCAGACGTGAAAGGAAGCGACCAGCAAAATGAAAGCCGCAAGGAATCCGGCCGGGAACCAGCGATGTGTCCGGATGCGTCGAATCAGTCCCGATTTTATCTGGACAGTCTCGGCGAAGCGCCTGACATGTTCTCTCATGGCTCCCTCCTCCGGGCCACGCGGAGCCTGGCCGACCTAGCGCGCGGATTCCTCAGCGCCTCGTCTTCGGAAGGGACGACGGCGCGACGGGTGACCAATTCGAGGGTGGCCTTATGGCCACAGACGCAGACAGGCGTACGAGGCGGGCAAAGACAGTCGGTCGATTGCTCCCGGAAGAAGTGCTTAACCAGGCGATCTTCCAGTGAATGATAGCTGATAACGGCCAGGCGCCCTCCGGGCCTGAGATGATTCACGGCAATCGGCAGGACAGCCCGGAGCTGTTCGAGTTCGCGGTTGACCGCAATGCGCAGGGCCTGGAAGACACGCGCCAGCGACTTGACCACGTGCCGAGGCCCGACAACACTTTCAATTATGGCTCTGAGGTCGGCGGTTCCCGCAATCACTTGTTTCTGTCGCTCCCTGACTATGGCGGCGGCCACTCTCCAAGCCTGCCGCTCCTGACCGAGTTCCCGAAAGATCTCGACCAGTTGTTCTTCCGTCAGACGGCCGATCATCTCGGCGGCGGTCGGACCGCCTGACCCAGTGTCAAAACGCATGTCCAGCGGCCCATTAAGGCGAAAGGCAAATCCGCGATCGGCGCTGTCAAGTTGCTCCGACGACAGCCCCAGATCCAACAGGATGCCGTCAAAAGCTCGAGTTCTCCACGCGGCGGCGAAGTCGGCGAGTTCGGCGTAGGACCCTTGTGCAATCTCAACCCTTTGGGCTGCTCCCTTGAGGACACGCCGGGCTCTCGCCACCGCCTCAGGGTCGCGATCGACTCCGAAAAGCCGAGCGCTGCGATCCAAGCCTTCGGCCAACCGGTTCAGATGGCCGGCTGAACCTACTGTCAAGTCGACATAGGCCCCGTCACGTCGGGTCACCAGTAACTCAGCTACCCGGTCGGGCAGAACCGGCTCATGGGGAGCTGGATGGCTCGCTCGGTCCATGCCCGGTGAATAATCGGTTGGCTACCTCCTCGTAGCTGTCAGCATGCTGTTCGAGGTAGTACCTGTATCGCTCAGGGTTCCAAATTTCCACCCATCGGTTAACGCCGATCACAGTCAGTTCCCTGTTCAGCGCGGCTTCATCAACGAGATGCCCCGGGATCAGGATACGTCCACTGCGATCGGGCCTGACAATGGCTGCCGAGGCGTAGAAACGCCGGCTAAAGAAGCGGAAGTCTTTCTGGGTAAAATTGAGCCGGGAAAGCCGCCTCTGGATTTCATCCCATTCCGCCTGAGGATAGAGACTCAGGCACCCTTCCAGGCCCTTGGTGAGCACCAAATCTCCACTTAGGATAGCTTTTCCGGAATTGTCGTTGACAGCTCGTAACCGCGCCGGAAGGGCGAAGCGCCCCTTTTCATCCAACGTCGTCTGGTATTGTCCGAGCAGCCCGGCTATGCTATCCATTTTCCACTTCTTCCCACATCTGTCACTTTACAACCCCTATTTACTATTTTGCCCCACATGCTGTCAAGCTGTTTCTTGCTGGGACTTCAATTAAATCCTCTCCCATAAGCCCTTGGACCATAGTGGATTGTCGATTATCAACTTGTCTGAATTCCTATCTCTATCAGTTGCGGCTGCAATCCGTGTCTACTCTTCACGCAGTGACCTGACGGCAGTATAGGGGATGCACCGATACCTCCCGGGGTCAGAACCGCTTCGCCGGGCACTCCCGACCCTCGAGTGATTTGACAGATATGACCCCTAAGCCACAAGGAAACAATCCATTAGCAGCCTCTCTGAATGGCGCCTGCAAACTGGCCGTTGCTTTGCCATTCCAATAGTGCAACTGGAAATGAAACGCGGAGGAACATATGTTGAAAACAGTACTGACTGCATCGATACTGCTGACAGCGACATTGTCGCTGAGCCCCCTGGCAAGTGAGCTAGAGTTCGATCCCGCGCTGGTCCGCGTCGATCCACAGCAGCATCTGGTGGCTTATTCAGGGGCGGACACGATTGCCGCCGGGGCAGTCTGGCGACTGCCTGTAATCACCTGCCATATTTTGGTGGACGCACAGACGACTCCGGACCAGATATCATGGCGAAGCCCTGACCCGATCCTTCTTGGCCGGGCGGACGCGGGCTTCAGCCTGAGCGATATCCCTACCGTGTCGGAGAGCGCACACGCTGCGGGCCTGGTTGAACTGGCCTCCCGCTCGTCTTTCGGGGACGACCCGGTGACTGTCACCGGGATCGTCCAGGGTAGCGCGAGTCGCGTGGCGGAACTACTGGTTTTGCCGGTCACGATTAGTGATCAAGGTAACCTGGTGCTTCACCGCAGGCTGGAGGTCACGGTGGACGGTCAGATCATTAACGCTGTTCCCGGTCGTCCTGCGAGCGCCTCCATTCCCCGGCCCGCCGCGGGTGGCTCGGCTGAATCAGATGTTCTCAGGTATGTTGTGATCACGGGGGCGGACATGGCCGAGCCGATGCAGCGGCTGGCCCGCTATCGAACCGGCACCGGCATCACGGCAGCCGTCGTATTGATTGACAGCATACTGTCCGCCTACGACGGTTGCGATGACGCCGAACGGTTGCGGGAGTATCTGAAGGACTTCCATGCCGAAGGGGGTCAATATGTCCTGCTGGCCGGCGACGAGACGGTGCTGCCGATTCGCTATACATACCATTTCAACACATCCCGTCAGCCCGAAACAGCTCACAGGCAGATTTGCGATCTGTACTTCGCGGATCTGACCGGCGACTGGGAAGTCGACGGTGACGGAGTCTGGGGCGAGCCGACCGCCGACAGCCCCGATTACACTCCGGAACTCCGGGTAGGACGACTTCCCTTTAACACGATCGCGGCTGCCGAAAACTGGATCGAGAAGCTGATCACGTACGAGACGAATCCCGGCAACGGCCGCTACGACTATCTGTCGCGTTCCTACTTCTTCACCTCGGACCAGATGCGCGACTACGCCGGTGTCGGCCAGCACACCCGCATCGCGGCCTCGTTTCCAAGCCACTTTGACAACGACACGCTCAGCGGCATCGAACAGGCCAGCGGTGACGACCCTTCCCCAATCAACTCCGCCGCCGCGGACTTGCTCGACAATCTGGCCACGGGCTACGGCATCCTCAATGTGATGGGTCATGGATGCAATGGAAAGTTCGAAGTACGCACCAGCGGGTACAATACGTTCCCGAAAAGCTCGTTTATTACCCGCGCCCCCAGCCCCGTGGACGCCGATTTCGGTGACCTGATCGCTGACAGCCAGGTCGGCTTCTGGTACTCCATAGCCTGTGACAATGCCGCGTTCGACATGGACCAACCACCCTACAATGATCCATACCCGAATGTAGTCCAGACCCTGCTGGAGTTGCGCAATGCCGGCGCGGTGGCGTGCATTGCCAACACCCGCTGGGGCTGGGTCGGCGCCAGCCATCTGATGCAGAAAGCCTTCTTCGACTCGCTGTTCGCCCATCCCGAACGTCCGGTCATCGACGCCATGTACGCCTCCAAGGAGCGCTACTACTACTACCGTGACATCGTCTGCGGGCAGGGCTTCTTCGGTGATCCGGCCATGAAGCTGTGGCTCGACACTCCGGACAGCATGCAGGTAATCACCCGAAGTCTGGCTTCATCGACAGTTGTCACTGTCTACGACAACGATCTCCCTCTCGGCGGAATCAACATTATAGTAAGCGATTCCTCGGGTGTGCTGGCTCGGGGCGTCTCGGACTCCGAGGGGCAGGCAGTCTTCGATCTCGTATTCGAACCCGAGGTCGAGTATGCCGTAGCTGCGGTCGGCGAAGGGTATACGACCTCGTGGTCGGTGTACAATGAGCAGATTGTCTCTGACGTCGACGATGATCGGGGCCGCACGCTGCCAACTGATTTCGCCCTGTCGCAAAACTACCCCAACCCGTTCAATCCGAAAACCACGATCGAATTCGAGTTGCCGACAAGGCAGATGGTCTCGCTGGCCGTATATAATGTGATGGGACAGCGGGTCCAGCAATTGGTCCGGCACACCCTGTCGGCCGGCCGCCACCGCGTCATGTGGAATGGTCGCGATGCCTCGGGGGACGAGGCTGCATCCGGCGTCTACTTCTATCGCCTGTCGACTGAGACCGGGGATCAGATGCGCAAGATGGTCCTGCTGAGATAGGACAGACAGCCAGGCCCCCTCAATGGCGGACAATATCCTTGACGAGGTTAGCGAACTCCTCCGCCTGGAATCCGGCCGAGAATGGTTGTGAGTAGTCGGGCAGTGGCGTGACCGGTAATTCGTCCTCGCGCCAGCGCTCGATCCACGCTGAGAGTGTCGAGGCCGCACCGGGAGAAGGATCAGCATTCGGTTCGAACCGGATAACCCGCGGCAGTCGCCCGGTCAGCAGCGAGAGTTCGCTGTCGTGTTCGGCCGCTACTATCAACGGTCGCCCCGAAGCGATCAGGTCGAAGACGCGTCCGGTGGTAATGGCTTTCGATGAGGCTCCGGTTGCGCCGACGTACAGAGCCGATGCGGGAGAAAGCAGTTCGATTGACCGCCGTCGTGTCTGCACGCCATGAGATTCGATCCGGTCACGCAGACCGTAGCGCTCAATAGCGGCGCGGAAGTCTTCAGGATCATGAATGTCGCCCACCTGAACCAGGCGGATGGCGTCGAATTGTCCAGGGCGGTTCTTCTTCATCATGGCGAGCAGCTTCAGCAACGGCTCGGCCGAACGCATGATGTCGATCGTGCCTAATAGGCCGATTCGGAACTTCCGAGTATCGGGCGTTGGGCTCCAGAGTCGGGCCCGCTGAGGGTCGAAGGCATTTCGAATGACTTCTCCCGCTCCGGTATAGGCGGCGACGGCCTCGTTAACCGCGGTCACCAGGCTCGCCGTGTTCCTGATCTGATCGAGGAGGCGTTGAGCTCGCCGGACCCTGACCTGGTCATCGCCATACCATTCTTCGATAGAGTAGGCGGTCCAGAGATCGCGGAAGTCGGCGATCCAGGGAATACCGCAACGCTGGTGCAGCTCCCTTCCGACCAGGTGGCACGAAACCGGCGGCGACGTCGAAATGATCGCGTCGTAATTGTACCTGTCGACCAACCTCGCACCCAGCCGCACTGCCGGCCCCACCCAGCCGATCTTGGAGTCGGGGAAGAAACGCGCGCCGAGGCCGCGGCTCTTTCTTATGGTCCTCTCCCGGACACGTCGGACGCCCAGCAGGTAAAGCAGTCGCTGGGGATCGCGCGAGCCGGCGCGATGGACGCCGATACTGTCGATCTCATCGAGCAGTTCAGGTTCGTAATGGCGATACGCCACCGGCTTGACTGTCAAGACGTCGCAGGTGACGCCATGATCCGGCAGGTACTTGACCAGATTCATGGGCCGGTTTATCCCTGCCCCGCCCAACGGCGGAAAATAGTAACAGATAAACAGGACGCGATGAGTGATCGTCATCTTCCTGCGACCTCTCGCATAATCGCTATGGTTCGCGCCACGTTGTCCTCAAACAGGGCCTCTGCCTTCACCCTGGTCAGGTTGGATCGCCGCATCCGAGTCCAGCTATCCTCTGCATTGAGAAGCCTCTGCAGCACAGCCCGCAGTGACGCTGCCTGGCCCTGCTGGAAGCCGAATCCGGTCTGGGGCGATAGCCACTCCCGGACACCGGGAATGTCGGCGACCACCGGAACTAGCCCCAGGGCCATGGCTTCGATCAGGGAAACGGGCGAAGAGTCCGAGCGGGCCGCCGAGAGATACACATCGTGCTGCGCCATCAGCCTCAGGAAGGAGGACCTGTCCAGGCGCGGATAGAAGGAAACGCCTTCCTCTGCAAGATCAGAAGTCGCCTGTCGGAACTGCTTCGACAGTGAGCCCCGCGCCGGGACAGTCAAACCGATATCACCGCGCGAGATGAAGTCGCGCAATGAATCGAGGATGAACAGATTGTTGTAGACCGGTTCATGCGGACGCGGGACGATGACTCTCAACGGTCTGGACAGCGTGTAATCGGTTCGATGGAGTGTCAGAAACCGCCTTTCAATACCCCAGGGGATTACCGACGCGGCCTGAGGGGTCTGGATCCGCACGGCCTCGTTCAGCAGGTAGTGCGAATCAGCCAGGACATATTGCGCCGCGGCCAGTGCCAATCTCGCCTTGTGGCGGTGCAATGGTGACTTGGCGGGAACGATAAGGATGTCCGAACCCCACAGATGCACGACCAGGGGAATGTCGAATCGACGATTGGCTATCGCCGCCAGCCAGCCATAGCCCGTGGCGAAATGGGCGTTGATGACATCGGGACGCCAGCGCTCAATCAGGCGTCTCAGTCGGGTCGCAGCCAAACGATAGTGGAACTGACGGACAGGGCCATGCCGAGGCAGATGATAATGCAGAACCCTTCCCCGTTCCAGAGAGGCCGGCCGCACCCGCGCTCCCTGTCGACGCATCTCAACCACCAGACGCTCAATGTGGAAGGCGCGGCTGTCGGCGACCAGCAGAACTTTGAGCGCCGTGCTCACTTGATCTTACCCAGCCCGCGGCTACGGATCAGGCAGCGATACTCTCGGAGGCCGCCGCCCCATTTGCGTTTGTACTCGTCGACGCCCTCAGCACCGGCGGGCGATGCACCCAAGTTGAATGTCGAGACGCCCTCCTTTAGCACCTGCCGGATCATCAGCCACGGCACCCACTTGTTGGGCTGCATACGGCTGTATGAAGGATCGTAGCAAGCCTGCCAGTGAAGAAGTTGATCCTGCTCAACCAAGAATACATTCGAGGCAACCGGCCTGCCGTCATCATCGTCAAACCAGGTCCAGCGTACCCGCCGATCCCTGCGGGCCAGCTCAGCCAATCTCTCGAAGAACGAGCGGGATAGCCCCGGATCGTGTCCGGTTCGCGCCGTTGTCAGTTTCATCAACTCCATGAAGCCATCCAGGTGACGGCCGGCGTCGAACTCCTCGACGTTACAACCATCGCGTATAGCCCGACGTATCTGCTGCCGCAGTTTCCGATCGGGAGGCTGCCAGTCGGCGTCGATGTCCACCAGCCGGGTCGCTGCAACCCGGCTGTCGAAGTCCTCGTGCTCGTCGAAGTGGTGGTGGAAGTCGTATATGATGGCCCTGGCGTAAGGTGCCTCGGCCAAGAAGGTCAGGATCGCATCAGCCGCCTCGGGGCGGCGATGTTCATGGTCGGGGGCGTTCAGCAGACGGGCGTAGCAACCGTGGGGAGCTGCCTGGAATCGTCTCCAGGCGAATCGTCCGAACTCGATACCCGGCAGGGCTGCAATCGGCGCGCCGTTCTCGACAACCGCCAGGCAGACCGGCGTCCCGCCTTCAGCCTTCCACAGACCGAGAAAGCCGGGAGAACTGAGAAGGCTGTCGCCACGCAACCATGGTTGCTTATCCAAGTCAATGTCCGCGAGCCTGAGGCGAAGGACTTCCATTACTTGCGCACCAGCAGTAGCTTACCACGGCCGACCGCTCCGTCTTCGGCGTTCACTACGAACAGATAAACTCCCGACGCGACCTCGGCGCCGTCATCGTTGCGCCCGTACCAGTGCTCCCCAACTTCCATCTGACGAACCAACTCACCGGCGACGCTGAAGATTCTGACCCTTCCGGGACGAGCGTAGTTGAAGCTGAGATAATCCGACGAGGATCGGATGACAAACGGATTGGGAAAGGCCAGAACTTCCTCTATGTCATACTCCGGCGATCCGATGCGCGAAGGCGACCACGAGATACCGGCGTCGGTTCCGACAAAGACGTTGCCGGAAACAGGATCATAGTCGATCGCCTGTACGCGGTCGGATACCAGGCTGCTGTTCTGTGTCGTGTAGATACTGAAGCCGCCCTCCGCTGCGTCATAGAAGGCAAGGCCCCTGGAGGTTCCTACCCACAGATTGCCTCGGGTATCGAACGTCAGGGCCGTGATATTGCGGTCGACCCCGGCGGGAAGGTTGACATCAACGAAGCGCTCGATCCCCCAGTCCCATCGCGAAAGCCCTCCGTTAGTCCCCACCCACAGCTCGCCCGAAGGCGAATAGCGCACGACATTGACGACATCCGAACGAAGAAAGGTATTGGCCCGGCTATATCGCTTGCAGGCCGAGCTGTCGCGGTCGAAGGGATCATCGCCCAGTTCGCATACGTAAACCCCTGTCACCTCGCTGCCGACGGCCAGCTGTGATCCGTAGACGTCCAGCCCCCTTACTTTGTCGTTGGTTATGCCGTCGGCGATCCCCAGCGAATCCCAGCCGTTTATCGGATCGTCAAGGATGCCAAGTCTGCCAATGGCGACCGGGTAACCGTTGACCGCCCGGTAGCAGGCGGCGTAGACGTACCTGTCGTCGATCGCCAGGCCGGTGATGAAGACGTATGCCAGCCCGGCCGGGGGCGAGTCGCTGTTCCCTCGGAGGGTGGAGTTATTCTCATCGTAATTGACTCCCCCACTGTCGGAAATGAACCACAGGCCGTCACCCTCGGTGCCGCCCAGTGCAGTATCTCCCGGGCCGTCGATGACCAGGGTCGTAATGCGGTTGCTCGGAAAACCATAGACAGTCCAAGTGCTGTCATGCAGGCGACCGAACCTGCGCTCCCGGAAGCCGACTGTGAGCGCCCCATCCTCATGTACGGCCAGGCCGGTTGCATTGGGGGCCGGCAGTCCGGAGTATGCATATCGCTGAAAGGCGCTATCGTCCCAGAAATAGAGGCCGTCCCCATCCGTCCCGACCCAGCGGCGTCCCAGCCAGTTGATACCTGTGGTCGGCCCTCCGGTACGTCCGTCGGCTGGCAAACCGTAAGCCACTCCGCTACGCACAATCCCCGCGGCCCAGCGATGATAGTAGAACAACGTATCGTTGTCGACGTACAGGTCGAGAAACGGCGCTCCCGAGGCAAGGCCAATCGTTGAGACCGTCGTGTCGGCATCGAAATCGAAACTGAGGAGCGAGGTGTTGGTGGCGGCATAGAGCGTATCACGATACAGGGCCAGACTGTTGACCAGACCGGTGCCGAGCAGACCCGGCCCGAGGCTAACCCACGTGCTACGCTGCTTGAGCAGGCGGCGATCGGTTCGCTCGGCTACGGCGATTCCGGCGTCCGTGGCTATCCAGATGGAGTCGCCCGACAGCAGTATATCGTTCACGGCCGGAAAGTCGGAAAGATCGCCGAAGCGGCCGTAGCTGTCCTGAATCTGGCCGCCGTCGATGGTCTTCGAAAAAAGCACCAGGCCCACATCTGCGCCTATCCACAACCAATCGCCATCATCGGCCAGCGTGTTCAATTTGAGAGGCTCGCCGTCCTGGTTCTCAAAGGGGAACGACTGCGAGGAAAGTCCGTCGAATTTCGCCAGCCGCCCCGATCCGACAAGCCAAACCTGACCGGCGCCATCGACGATGGCGTCGGTTACAGCGCTGATTCCGAGCCCGTCGGCGTTGGTATATTGCTGCGCCGGATGCTGTGGGTCACCAATCAGGAGAAGGCCGCCGTCGGTGGCGACAAGGAGCGTGTCGTCGACAGCCACCAGGCGATTGACACTGTTGAACGAAGTCAGCGACCGCCAGTCGTAGTCCACCGCGTTGACTGAACAGGCCGTCAGAACGATCACCGCGACGGCGAGGACCTGCCTGAGAACTATCGATTGTGGAGCTTTCGAACGAACCATAACAGCACCAATATAGCAGCCAGTGACAAGGTATACAACCAACTCGCTCGTCCGACTACATCACCATAACGGGTGAAAACCGAATACTCGCTCGGCAACCCGACTCGCCCGACGGTCGCAGCCACTTCCGTCAACGGAAGCTCGTAACTGAGGCGACCGTAGGGATCGACAATGTAGGACAGGCCGCTGTTGGCCACACGGACGCCCCATGATCGGTTCTCCACCAGGCGGGTAACGAATATGCGCGAATGCATGTGAATACCCACCGAGGTTCCGAACCACGTGTCGTTTGTTATACCGACAATGAAGTGAGCGCCGCGACGAATATATGCGCGACAGAACTCGGGGAATGTCGATTCGAAGCAGATCAGGACTCCGAACTGCGTCTCGCGAGTTTCGAACAGCACCATCGAATCGCCCGGATAGAAATCGCTCCACCACCGGACTCCAGGCCCATCCAGAAAGGTCAGGTACTCCCGGAGGAACTTCTTCTGCATGAATGGCACATGATCCTGATAAGGCACGTGCTCCGAAAACGGCACCAGTCGGACCTTATCGTACTGCTGCATGACGTTGCCGTCCGGGTTGAATAGAAAACATGAATTGTGGGTCCGCCGTTTCAAGCTGTCTGTCGTGACTGCCTGTGCACCGATCAGGTGAAAGGCCCGGGTGGCTCGGGCGGTCTGTGCGACCGCACGGCGGCAGCGGTAATCGCGGTTTAAGTAACAAGGGGCCGATGTCTCCGGCCAGATATAGAGTTCGGCGTCCCCACCGACCGAGCGGGCCAGCGAATCGTAGAGGTACAGGCTGTACCACTCATTGCCACGCCGCCACTTGACTTCTACCGGCACCGCGCCCTGTAACATAGCCACCTCGTAATCACCCTCCTCGGCATAAGCGGGCATGGCAATCCAGCCATAGGCCCACAATACGATGATCAGTAATGCGGCCACAATGCCGGAACTGATGCGGCTCTCAAGACTCGATTGGCGTCGCGTCGCCTGCCAGATAAGCACGTTGACGACGATGATCAGGAACGACAGGCCGTGGACCGAGACCACCGAGACTATCTGCAATATCGTTAGGTAATATGACTGCGTATATCCCAGATCCGACCAGGGGAAAGCGAACTCGCTGAGAGTGCGGAAGTACTCCATGCCGACCCAGAGGAACGGGGCCGAGATGATTCCCCACAGCGGGCGCAGCCGGTATGCCTTGTTGAATAGTTTGAACACTAGAGCGTAATAGAAGCCCACGATCACAACCGCGGCGATGGTGCCCGGCAATGTCACCCAGGCCACCCAGTAGATACTGAAGGCCGCGAACCAGAACCCGAACCAATAGCCGGAGCTGAGGGAGTCCCGATCATCAAGGCTCGCTATGATGCCGAACGGTCGAGCCAGAGCAAACCAGGCCAGGAATCCCCAGGGGCCCGGATAGTAAGCCAGGGACAAAAGGAAGGCCCAGATGACCAGCTCCAGGCGCCGCCACCTGACTGCCGTCTCGGGGGGCAGGATGAGGTGTCCGATTCTGATCATCAGATTCGGCAGGAATCAACCTCGCTTGATAAGAGTCTTCCCGGTCATGTCCCCCGGCGGATCGATGCCCATGATATCCAGGATCGTCGGCGCGATGTCAGCCAGAATGCCGCCTTCGCGAAGGACGAAACCGCCGGTGAGCCTCCCGGATGGATCGTACAAAACGCAGGGCACCGGGTTGGTCGTGTGTGCAGTCCAGGGGCCGCCCGATCCAGGGTCTTTCATCAGCTCGGCGTTGCCGTGGTCGGCCGTGACAATGGCCACGCCCTGTTGGTCCTTGACGGCGTCAAGCAGGCGACCAAGTCCGCGGTCGACCGCTTCAACCGCCGCTTTCGCTGCGTCGAAGTCGCCGGTATGCCCGACCATGTCGCAGTTGGCGTAGTTGAGCACGACCAGGTCGTACACGCCCGACTTGATTTTCGCCACGGCGTTGTCTGTCACTTCGACGGATGACATCTCCGGTTTCAGATCATAAGTGGCCACCTTGGGTGAGGGGATAAGATCCCGGTCTTCTCCTTCGAAGGGCTTCTCTACCCCGCCGTTGAAGAAAAAGGTCACGTGGGCGTACTTCTCGGTCTCAGCGGTCCGCAGCTGCCTGAGGCCGTGCCGAGCCATGACGTCGGCGAGGATATTCCGCAACTTCACGGGACCGTAGGCGACCTTGGCCTCGAAGATACTGAGGTCGTAGTTGGTCATCGTGACCAACTCCACGTGTGGATTGTCCGGGTGATCGACACCGTCAATGTCATAGCCGAGAAGCATGCGGGTGAGCTGTCGGACACGGTCGGCGCGGAAATTGAAGAAAATGGCCGCGTCGCGCTCGCGTAGTCTCCCCTTCTCCGGCGCTCCCAGATCGATAACGACCGGCAGTATGAACTCATCGGTGACCCCGTCGGCGTAGGAAGCCTCGATCGCCGCCACCGGATCAGCGGCCCGAACTCCGTGGCCATGTACGATGGCCTCGTAAGCCTTCTCGGTTCGCTCCCAGCGCTGGTCGCGATCCATGCCGTAGTAACGTCCTCCGAGAGTGGAGACTTCGCCAAGGCCGATTTCCCTGAGCTTCGCGACTACGTCCGCCATGTAGCGCCTACCCGAGTCGGGCGGCGTATCGCGGCCATCCATGAAAGCGTGCAGGTAAAGCTCCCTCACGTCACGGGCTTTGGCCATTTCGATCAGGGCATATAGATGCTTGAGAGAACTGTGTACTTTGCCGTCGGAAACCAGCCCGAAGAGGTGAACAGCCTTTCCTTCAGCCGCGACCCGGTTCATTGCAACTCCGAGTGCGGCGTTATTGAAGAACGAGCCGTCATCGACAGCCTTGTCGATGCGGGATATATCCTGGTAAACGACGCGGCCGGCCCCCAGATTGAGATGCCCCACTTCCGAGTTGCCCATTTGCCCTTCCGGCAATCCGACCGCCAGCCCCGAGCCATCAATCAATGTATGCGGCCAGTTTCGCCAGACAGCGTCGAAGTTGGGCTTATTGGCGGCGGCTACGGCGTTGTCGCTGGACTCCTCCCGCCAGCCGAAACCATCCATTATGCACAGGAGAACCATCTTCACACCACCAAGGTAACGGGTTGAGACCGGCGCTCAATGAAGCCGATTCGCCAAATTGTCTCACCCGCACCCTTCAGGTGAGCCAGGATCGCTTCGGCCTGGTCAGACGGGACTACCATAACATAACCGATGCCCATGTTGAAGGTTCGATAAATGTCCTCAGGATCGAGGTCGCCCTTTTCTCGCAGCCAGGAGAAAACCGGCGGGACTTGCCACGATGATTTGCTGATGACCGCCCCCAAACCCTCGGGCATGATGCGGTTGAGGTTGCCCGGAAGTCCGCCGCCGGTGATATGGGCCATTCCGTGTATGTCGAATCGCTCCAGAAGCGGCCTGATCGCAGACGCATAGCAGCGGTGTACGGCCATCAGCGCCTCGGCGATGGTCGTGTTGAGTTCGTCAATGAGATCATCGGGCCTGCATCCGGCGATTTCGAAAGCCACTTTGCGCGCAAGGGAATAACCGTTGGTGTGCAGGCCGGTCGAGGCCAGACCCAGGCAGACGTCACCTTCCTCGATGGTGTCTCCATTGATGATGCCGGCCTTGTCAACCACACCGACGATGAATCCGGCCAGGTCGTACTCACCCGGGCGATACATATCCGGCATCTCGGCGGTCTCACCGCCCAGGAGGGGCATCCCGGCGGTGCGGCATCCCCGGGCCAGGCCGCGGACTATCTCGGCGATGATCTCGGGCTTGAGCTTGCCGGTAGCGATGTAGTCCATGAAGAACAGGGGCCGCGCCCCATGGACCAGAATATCGTCAACACAGTGATTGACCAGGTCCTCGCCGACGGTGTCGTGCTTGCCGGTCATGAAAGCGAGTTTGACCTTGGTGCCGACACCATCCGACGATGAGATAAGCACCGGCTCTTTCAGGCCGGCGAAGTCGGTCTGGTAGAATCCACCGAAGGCGCCGATCCCCCGCAGGACATTGGCATTGAAGGTGCCGGCGGCGAGTTTCTTGATTTGTTCGACGGCCGCCTCTCCGGCGTCGATGTCGACCCCGGAGTCGGCGTAGGTCAGGCCGCGTTTTCTTGTTTTATCATCCATGCGGGCTATATATACTGACGATGATGCTGTGTCAACAAACAGGGGTAGCCCAATGACTTCCAATCCCTACGAGCGACCCGATCTGTATGAGCGCGCCTTCGCCTGGAGAGATTACGCCAAGTCAGTCGACTTCCTCATTGAAGCTTCGCGCCTGGCCGGGCTTGACTGCATCGGGGGAATGGTCGAGCTTGGCTGCGGGCCGGCCCAATACGCCCGTGAGTTCGCCCGCCGCGGTATAACCGCCTATGGCGTCGACTCCTCCCCGGAGATGGCCCTGTACGCCCAGAAGTACTTCGACGATGAGGAGCTGCCGGGCTATATCCTCGAAGCCGACATGCGCGACTTCAGGCTTGAACAGCCGGTCGACCTGGCTGCCTGCATGATGTCCACCTTCGGCCTGCTTCTGACCAACAACGACATACTCGACCACTTCGCCGCGGTGGTGAACGTTCTGCGCGACGGGGGTGTCTACGTCATCGAACTGCCGCATCCCAAGTATGTCTTCCGACAGGGCAGTTCGAAGGAAAACAAGTGGGAGGTGGAGGACGGCGCGCTGAGGATCGATTGGGCCTCGGATGCAACCTTTGATCCGGTGACCGAAGTCTCTACCGGAACTGTCCGCTTCACCGAGCTTAAGGATGGTGTCGAGCACATTCATGAGGCATCGGAGTCATGGCGGGGGCTGACCCTGGGGCTATTACGTGCCCTGGTCGATCATTCCGGCAGCTTGAAGATAGCCGGCATGTACGGCGACCTCGACACGAGAGTCCCTTTCGACAACTGCAAGGAGTCCTGGCGGTTGGTGATGGTCCTGCGCAAGTTTGCGTGAATCCACCAGGCCTGCGCGCGCAGCGCAACTGCCCGGCAACAGAGGGCGTAGATAATGACCTTTCTTTCGCTCACATCACCTGACGCAATCGTGCCACGATCACATCGGCTATCTCCTCCAGCATCGTTTGGTCGTCCCGACTGAAGAATGATGGCTGGTCGGAGTCGATGTCAATCTCACCGAGCACCCTCTCCCCGTCCATCAGCGGCACGACTATTTCCGAACGGGTGGAGGCCGAACAGGCCAGAAAACGCTCGTCGGAGAGCACATCATCGACTCTGACAGTCCTGGATGAACTGACAGCCGCGCCGCAGATGCCGCGATTCAACTCGATCTTGGTGTGCTCGGTCTTCGGCCCGACATAAGGCCCGACCTCGAGATGATCATCGCGCAGCATATAGAATCCGGTCCAGTTGTACCCCTCGGAAAACCCGTCGATCAGTTCGGCCGCGGCGCGAAGGATATCCTCCTCCCTGTCGAGCCCAGCGATGGCGATCCTGATGTTGTCAATCAGTTGCCGGCGGTCATGGTCCATTAGAGTCCCTTGCGTATTTCCTCGAGATTAGCGTTCGGTGTCTCCGGTGGTATTGAGCAGCCCGGCCCGATGATAACCCGTGAAGGATCATGATCCTTCCGAAAATTCTGCATCTGGTTGGCGATCTCTCGAGACTCGCTGTGCTGGAGCCAGCCGGTGTGATCCACCCCGCCCACCAGCGCCATATCGGCAATAGCTTCCTCGGCCTTGTCCAGGGGGATATTGGTCGGGTCGCTGGTGTCCCAGTTGAGCATCCGGCAGTTGTAATCCTGCTTGACCAGCTTCTCAAGGTAGTTATTGGAAGCGCAGACGTGCAGCAGATTGAGCGCACCGTCGCCGGTCGCCTGAACCGGGGCCAGGTCGTATTTGAGACCGAATTCCTGATACTCTTCCCAGCTCAGCATATCCGACGAGGCCCAGTGAGTAGTGGCGTAGAAGAGTCCATCGGCCCCGGCGTTGCGGACCTCCTCGGCAAACCGGGTGATGGTTATGGTGATGTTTTCGAGGGCCTCGTGAACACTCTCCGGGCGTTGCCGAATATGATCGACCAGCGTCTGCCGCTCCTTTACCATTCGCCCGGCCACCGACAGCGGAGTAAAAAGGGTCATCAGGATAGGCACGTCTCGCCCGACTCCTTTGCGCACCAGCGAGATGACCTTCAGGTGTTCGGCCAGAGTCGGGCTGTCCAGGTCGAGCGGTTCGATCCGGGCCCAATCGTCGGGCGCCTTGACAGGCAAATCAACTTTGACATGCTTCTTGAATTCATCATGAGAGTAGCGCAGTTCCACCCCCCAGTCCTGAACATGGTAGTCGGCCCGGGGATTGATCTTTACAAAGTCCCAGTCGAAGTGCTTCTGGAAATCGATCATGGCCTCGGCGGTGCCGTCGGCGTAGTGCTCTCTATGGAAGAAATGTCGCCAGAAAGAGGCGGCGAACCGGTCGGGTCGCTGGCCCTCGATGATCGCCTGGATTCGGTCTCTATGATTCAGTCTATCCATGCCGTTCTCCCGTAGTCTATCTCGTGAAGAGTCACAGTAATCGATAGAACCGGGGTAATACTCAATCGTTCCAACCATAGTCGGTGTTCCAGGCCCAAATATATCCGCCCGGAGACCGTCGTCAATTGCTGTTTAAGCTCTGACCATATTCCGGGCGGCCTCTGCAGACCCATGTCTGCTGTGCCGAAAAACTATAGTGTCAGCAAGGTTCTACCCGGCTTCGCAGGAGATTCAATGGCGGCTTCGAGCAGTGCACGCATACTGGTTGTCGACGACGAGCAGTCGATGTGCAACTTCATGGAGATCATGCTGACCAAGGTGGGGTACCGGGTCGAGACCACCGAGTCTGCGCCCGATGCTGTCGAGCGGCTGCGCCGAGAGAATTTCGACCTGGTCATCGCCGATCTGAATATGCCGGAAATGAGCGGAATAGAAGTGCTGCGGGAGATCCGGTCGTTCAAGGCTGAACAGGACCTGATTGTCATGACCGCCTACGCCTCCGTCGACAGCGCCATAGAGGCCATGAAGCAGGGGGCGGCCGACTATATCACCAAGCCCTTCAAGGTAGATGAAATCAAGTTGACCATCGGCAAGATCATCGACCGCAAGCGCCTGGTTCGGGAGAACAAGAATCTCAGGCAGCAGCTTCAACAGGACAACTCCTTCGACAACTTCATTGGACGCTCGGAATCGGTACTGAAACTTCGCAAATTGGCCCGCCGGGTGGCCGGGTCGGATTCCACCGCTCTCATTCGAGGTGAGTCCGGTACCGGCAAGGATCTGATCGCCCGCGCCATCCACCATGCTTCGCCGCGGAGCCCCGGTCCGTTCATTACGATCAACTGCGCAGCGATACCGGAGAATCTGTTGGAGTCGGAGCTGTTCGGACACCGGAAGGGCGCCTTCACCGGGGCGGTTAAGGATAAGGAAGGTCTGTTCCAGGCCGCCGACGGCGGCACGCTGTTTCTCGATGAAGTCGGTAATACTTCTCTGGCTATCCAGGTCAAGCTGCTCCGGGTGATCGAAGACCACATGGTGACGCCCGTCGGCGATACCAAGCCTGCGGAAGTCGATGTTCGCCTCATCGCCGCCACCAACTCCGACCTGGAAAAGGACGTAAGTACCGGGCGCTTCCGGGCGGACCTGTTCTATCGTCTCAATGTAATTCCACTGCTTATCCCACCCCTTCGAGAAAGGCGTGATGATATCCCCCTGTTGGTCGATCACTTCGTGAAACTGTATTGCGGCAAGGCCGGCGTCGAAGAGAAACATGTATCCGGCGAGGCGATGCAGATGCTGACCGAATACTGCTGGCCCGGCAATGTCCGTGAGCTGGAGAATACGATCGAACGAGCTGTCCTGCTCAACCGCGGACAGGCCCTGACACCCGCTGATTTCGCTGAGCGACTGGAGGGCGACTCGCGGACCTCCTCCGGTCCTGTTCAGCCCAGGGAGCCGGATACTCCCACTCTGCAGTCCATTGAGAAGGCTTACATCCACTGGGTAATGGCTCAGACACAGGGCAAGAAATCCGAGGCAGCCCGGATTCTCGGTATCGACGCCTCGACTCTTTACCGCAAGCTGGAGCGATACAATCTCAAGGACATGATTCCGCCGGTGGATTCGGCGCCGAAGAGCCCGTCCTCGAAGGAGCCGGTCTGAAGTGAGCAATCACCCGGCCGATCATTTCCTCAACCCGTTTTCGGTCTTGCATATTGCAAATCGCCATAGCGATATGCGGCCGCCTGAGCCGCGGGAATCCGCCCATACTCTGTGGGCAGGCGGCTACACTCATGCCCTGTCGCGAACTAGGCGGGTCATAGCAACAGCTTACAAGCGTCGATGTCTGTTCGTTTTTGGACCCGCCGGATGGCAGCCGAATTGCGGTAGAGTATTGCCGAATGGAATGCCAACAAGGCAACCTTGGAACCTAAATCAAAACCCGTAGGAGGTTCACAGATGTTTTCACGCTTTCACAATCGCAAGGGTTTCACCCTTATCGAGTTGATGATCGTGGTCGTCATTATCGGTATCCTGGCCGCCCTGGCCATCCCGCGGTTCATGCAGGCTACCCTGAAGGCCAAGAAATCCGAGGCCCAGTCGGTCCTGAAGCAGATTTACACTCTGCAGCGCGCCTATAAGCAGGGCTCCGCTACGGCGAGCTACTGCGACGATATCGACGCGAACGGTTTCGGCTTCGACCATCCACAGAACGCGAAGTTCGACTACACGATCGAATCAGGTGATGCCACGGGCTTCTGCGCCCAGGCCACCGGTAACAGCAGCGATGCCGACATCGACAACACGGTCTTGTACAACATCGATGAGACCGGTGTTATCTCAGAGGGTGCCTGCAGTTAACAACTGAGGTTTCCCTCCCCAAACTCGACTGTTGCTCGCAAGAGTTCCGAAACGCCCCGCCTGCCCCGGCGGGGCGTTGTCGCTTATTGCAAAAGGGCAGGAATGCCCATCGGGAGGTCCCTTGTCGACGGGTGCCGGGCTCAAATCTGTTTGGGCCTGACTGATTACATATCTGTTTTCTCGTCCCGCTTCTCCCGCGGCGGGATGCTTCCTTCAGACGCCCTTACGGGCGCACTACAAACTGGTTCGCAGTTCGTGTATATCCTCGTGCACCAGCTCTCTTCTGCCATCTTGTCGGAGTGAAGGACGTTGGTAAGGGCGTTCGATCAAGCCGCCTCTTGCTCCCCTCTCCCTGTGGGAGAGGGGCCGGGGGTGAGGGTGGATTTGGTTGTGAACGGGAAAGACCCCACCCGAGGACGGGTAGGCCATCTTTCACCCCTGTCCATCCTGCCCCGCAATGAAAACTTGTCCCGGCCTTGACGCCAATCTACATTGCGGCCATGTCAGAGGCAGGGAAGACAGTCCTGATCACCGGCGCCAACGGATTCGTAGGTGCCCGGCTGTGCCGAAGGTTCCTCCGGGCCGGCTGGCAGGTGGCAGCCGGGGTCAGAAAGACATCAAACCTGACCAGCCTGGACAATCAAGCGGTTGAGTTTCGCTACGGTGATGTCTGCGATCCCGATACCCTTCCCCCTATGGTCGCCGACGTGAACGTGATCATCCACAACGCGGGGGTGGTCAAGGCGCGTCGCACCGAGACATTCTATGAAGTCAACGAGAAGGGAACCGAGAACCTCCTGCAGGCTATCGTCCGGCATAACTCAAGGCTGACGCGGTTTGTCTATGTCTCCTCGCTGGCCGCCTCCGGGCCATCGACCCGTGGCCGTCCCCGCACCGAGGATGATTCTCCGGCGCCCCTTACCGAATACGGTCGCTCCAAGCTGGCCGGCGAGCGGGTAGTGCTGTCGTACGCCGACCGGCTGTCGACGGTGGCGGTGCGTCCGCCCGGCATCTACGGTCCCGGGGACAGGGAGATATTCAGCTTCTTCCAGGCGGTGCACCGACACCTGCGCCCGGCCATCGGGGACCAGTTGCGACTTCTGCAACTGGTTCATGTTGATGATCTGGCGGAGGGCGTATTTTTGGCGGCAACCGGGCCAGTCGAGTCGGGGCGGATCTACTTCATCGCCGAGGATCGGGCCTACACGATGCGCGAGTTGACCGCGCTGTTAGTTGACGCGATCGGGCGACGCACGGCGCCGGTCATCCTGCCGGCCGGGGTGTTCCGCCTGGTGGCGGCGATCAGCGAGACTATCTGTCGCCTGTACGGAGGGACGCCCATGCTGACCCGTGAGAAGGCGAATGAACTGCTGGCCGACTGGGAAGTGTCAATCGATCGCGCCCGCGAGGAATTGGGCTACAGGTCCCGGATTCCCTTTGCCCGGGGGGCCGCCGAAACCTATCAATGGTACCGCAAACAGGGATGGTTGTGATGTTATCCGGTGGACTACTCTGGTATTGTTTTGTCATCGGCGGCGCGGCGCTGCTTGTCACGACGCTGATAGTGATCGGATTGGGACAACTGCTCAAGGTCCGTAGAAACCTGAGCGCCGAGCTGGCCGAGACGATGAGTTTCGCCTGGCGCACCATGACTTTCATCATGGAGTTTCTGTTCTTCGTTGCCGTTCCGACCCTGGCCTATTCGGTGTTCGCCGTAATCCTGCCGCTGGAGGGAATCCGGGTCGGGCTGGCGATGGCTCTGGTCGGGTTTGGTCTGGGCGCCATGCCTGCGGTGGTGGGGCTCTCGATGCGCCTGAAGCTGCCTATGAATTACCTGCTGTTCTTCTTGTTCGGCATTCTCTTGAAATTGGTCGCCTGCCTGGCGGTCATCGGCTATCTCTACTCGCTATAGGATCATCATGAGCCACGACAAATTTGTCCGCGCCCGGAGCCTCTTCCCGCACACTGAGAAGACGGTGTATTTCAACTCGGCCTCCTATGGGCCATTCGCGACTACCGTTCGTGACGCCATCAAGGACAATCTCGATCTGCGGGTGGCCGCCGACCGTGATGACACCGGCCAGGCCATGTCCACAGCCGAGACACTCCGCGGAACCTACGCCAAACTCATCGGGGCAACCAGGGCGGACATCGGGCTGGGCTTCAATACTTCATTCGGAATCAACCTGGCCGCGTTCGGACTGCCGCTTAAGGAAGGGGATGAAGTCCTGCTGGTCGACATCGAGTTTCCGGCCCTGGTCTACACATTCAAGGCGGCCGCGGAGGTGCGCGGATACAGGATCAAAATCGTACCGAGTAACGACCGTCGATGCGATTTTGCGTTGCTGGACGAGGCGGTCACCAAACGGACACGGGTGATCGCGATCTCCTGGGTGCAGTTCTTCAACGGCTACAAGCTCGACCTGTCCGAGCTCACCAGGTTTTGCCGTCGCCACAGCTTGTGGCTGGTGCTTGACGGTATCCAGGGGATGGGGGTCGAGCCGATCGATGTGCGTCGATGGGGCATCGATATCTTCACTTCCGGCTGCCAAAAGTGGATGCTGGCCCCGCAGGGTAGCGGCTTCTTCTATCTGTCGCCGGAGATGCGCGAAATCATGCAACCGGCCGTCGCCAGCTGGCTTGGTGTCGACTGGAGAATGGACTTCACAAACCTCTTCAAATTCGACCTGCCCTGGTATGACTCAGCACGCCGCTTCGAACTCGGTTACTTCGTGGTCACCAACCTCTTCGGGATGAAGGCGGCGGTCGATATCTTCACCGACCTGGGCGTCGCGAGCATCCAGAAACACAACTGCGGCCTGATAGATCGTCTGGCCCGTTATGTGAAGGATACTGATCACTACCGTATTACGTGCGACCTTAGCCGCGAACACCGCTCGTCGATTTTTACTTTCACCTGCGAGGATGTCAAGGAGTTGCATGGACGAATAATCAAGGCGGGGATCATCCTCTCCCAGCGCGAGGGCTCGATTCGCGTGGCGGCGCACCTGTTCAACAACGAGACCGACATCGACCGGTTAATCGAAGTGTTGGAGGAGCACCGTCGGCGCAGCTAGTCAATGGCCGCTATCTTCTCAGCCAGTAGCTCAGCAATGAGCTGATGTCCGCGGGCGTTGAAGTGGATGTAGTCCCTGCGCGGATTGTCGTACAGGCCGTCGCGACGGTTGAACTCGGCCGCAGCGTCAACCAGCGGCCAGCCGGTCTCCCCGGCCAACTCCCGGACAACCTGGTTGTACCGCTCATGGTAGCGCACCGCGGGATGGTTTGCCACGACCTCACCGTAAGCCGGGTTCGAGGGCTGAGGTTCGGTTATCAGAATCGGCGTCGCACCCATTGTCTCGGCCATGTAGCCGATGGCCAGAAGGTTGTCCCCGAATGTCTTCGGATCGACCCGACGCACGGGGGCGGTTCGATCGAACAGGGAGTCCATCGACGGCTCCACCGCACGCAGCAGCAGCTTCTTCATTACGCGGTAGGTGTGCAGCCGTGCCAGAGTATTCTGAATCTCCAGCACCCACTGGGCCGCGAACTGCTGGTCTTTGTCGGGGATCTGTTCTGCGGCCGCCCATTGATCGTTCCAGCCGAACATCATCGCGACGATTCGCGACTGCAGATCCGCCAGGCGGGTTTCGAACAACCGTCGCCCCTGCAGCGATGAGTACCCGGGTACACCTGCGTTGATCGCCTCGAATCCGCCATTGAGCTGTTGTTCCATGTGTCCGGCGACTGTCTGTGAATCCGCGACACCCCAACCGAACATGCACGAATTGCCGAGCAACAAGATTCGCGGGCGCGTGGGCGTTTCAGCGATCGGCTCGCCCCTGAGCCCAAGGCTGTTGATTCGATAGGTGTGGCCCTCAAAGAACCGGGATGTGATTGTCTGGCCGGGGCGCAGCCGCCAGAACAACCCGGAATCGCGCGCAAAGACCTCGGGATAGTCCATCGCCCGATTGAGTACGAAAAAGCGGTTCTGGAAATGCGTATCCAGATTCACCAGGCGCAGGCCGATCTCGATACTGCCGAGTACGACCAGGGCCACCAAGAGCGACGAGACCAGCCTGAAGGCCGTGGATTGTCGAGAAACCGCCATGGCGTGAATATAGTCTGCGACAGATCTGCCTGTCAGGTCCTTTGCTGATTCGTCAAAACAGCGAGTAAATGAAGGGCGCCAGGGCGGAGGACTCGGTCAACACTATCAGAAGGCTCATCAGGACCAGGATAACCATGATCGGTCCCAGCCACCATTTCTTGGAGGTGCGCAAGAAGAGCCAGAACTCCGCCAGGATGTCGAGTTTGCCTTTCATGCCGATAAGGTACGCCGCAGAGCCGTGTTGTCAACATCCATCGCGCCGCCCACAGCGTGAGCCGGTTAGCATCGAAGCCCGGCGCCAACTCCCGGCGTGCAGAAACAAGTTGAGTTGTCGCCGCTGTTTTCGTATTAAGGACAGGATTGAAACTCCCGGATTTGGGCGATTCGACATATGGCAACGAGATACGACAAGGTCCTGATTACCGGCGCCAGCGGATCACTGGGCAAGCAACTCATCTTCGAGATGGTTCGAAACGACCAGCGACCGATCGCATTAGTTCGAAAGGACTCCGATACCGGCTTCATCGACAGGTACGGCCTGGAGAAGCGGGTCGCCGACTTGCGTCAGGACACCGAGTTGGCCAAAGCGGTCGAGGGTGTCGATGCGATTATCCATACCGCAGCGTTTGTTGACTTTCGCGGCGACAGGCTGACTCAATTCACGGGGATCAACACCTTTGGGGCCGTGAACCTCTTCCGCGCGGCGCAGCAGGCCGGGGTCAAGCGATTCGTTCACATTTCCACCGTGGCCGCGATCGGCGCCTGGCCGCGAAAGAACGGCGGAGATGATTCGCCGCGATCACGGCGGATGCGGATCGACGAAGAGTTCGAGTTCAACCTCGACCGCCTGAAGATACCTTATATAATGACCAAGCGGGCGGCGGAGGTTGAGTTGACCAAGCTCATCGGCCAGGGTGAAACCGAGCTGGTCACGGCCAACCCATCCATAATCGTTGCCCCCTCGCGCTCCGGCGACGATCGCGGCAAGGCTTACAAGCGTTTCGGGCGGTTTATCATGCCGCGGGTGCCTAATCGGGTTAATCTGGTCGACATTCGCGACGTTGCCCGGGGCGTCCTGGCGGCGTTGGAGAAGGGGCGTCCGGGTGAGCGCTACATCCTCGCGGGAGACAACATGACCGGCCGCGATCTGGTCCTGGATATCTCAGCTTTGCTGGGACGGGTGCCGCACTTGATACGTATTCCCAGAGGGTTCCTGATGGCGCTGGCGCGGTTTTCGGCAGCCTGGTCGAAACTCGCTGGTAAGAGCAAGGTCCGGTTTTATCCCGATATCGTGCGTCTCCTTGACTATGACTGGGCCTATTCATCGATGAAAGCCCGACGCGAACTGGGTTACAGCAACCGTTCGATCCACGCCACGCTTCACGATTTGCTGAACAACAGCTTCACCGGAACGTATATGAAGCCGTGAGTTGTTTGCCGGCCGAGCCTTGAACCCCTGGATCGGGTATAAGGTAGTGTATAAAGGAGTAATGCAGCTTCACTGGGATGAACGAACGAAGATCTTGCGCATCGTCAGATTCATTACGACTTTCGTACAACCTGCAATTGCCGATCAATATCCCATATAGGCTGCAGCCATGGGAGCCTTGACACAAGGGATGAGATTGAGGAACTAGCGATGAATAATGAAGTGGACCTTAGCAACAAGCCGCTGGTAGAAGCCATCTTTGAACTGAAGTGGCATCTTCCGAATGGTGATCATGGCCCCGCAGTTGACCCGCATTATCGGCTACTAATAGGTCACTTACACGCGCAGCTCGAAGAGATATATCCATATCACGAACCGCTACCCACATCGAGCCTACCAGATGTGGCGGCAGCCTATGTTGTTCAGCACAGGTTTCGCACCGTGGAGGCCGGGTGGCCCTTGATTCAGCTAGGTCCGGGTGTCCTGACACTGAACAGCACGTCGGAGTATACTTGGACGGACTTCCAGAAACGTCTGCGAAGGGCAGTCGAGGCATGGATGCGCTCACAAGCGAAGGATGACAAACAGAAGCATCGCGTGAAGAGCCTGCTACTCAGGTACATTGATAGCGTCAGTTTCGACTATGAGAATGATGTGTTGAGCTTCCTGAGGGACAAACTCAAGGTGAACTTGAGCATGGACGAGGTTCTATTCCAGAATGCACCAGTTGAAGCCAAGCCCTCTGCTATCGACTTGAGACTCGCCTTTCCAGTATCCAAGCCCAGCGGTTATCTGGACGTCCGCTTCGCTCGAGGGGAACGGGACAATACGCCCGCTCTGATTTGGGAGACAAGGGTTGCGCATGAAGGGCAATCTGTCCCGCAGGATGAGGCGGGCATTCTGGAATGGGCCGATGCCGCCCATGACCTTACACACGAGTGGTTCTTCAAGATGATCGAGGGTGAGCTAAGGAGAGAATTCCAATGACAGTATCTCAAGAAACTGCAACCACCGTTTCGACTTATCCGGGCTTCCTCACAACATCGAGAAGCTCCGGCGCTCTCAACGAGTGCAGGAGCCCCCTAGGTAGACAGAGTCATAACGCCTCCAGCGCGTACATCCGTGACTTGATCGATCGTACACTAGAGGGTTCTGCCAATTCGTCAACAAACCTAAAACTGTCTTACTACGCTGTGCCGGTCGCCGTATCGGCAGAGCCAGCAGCGAGAGCTTCTGTACCAGATATGTCGGAGGAAGGGTTGCTAAGCCACGCTGTCATCGACGATCTATGCTGGGCTCCGACGCGGCGTGTCCGAAAGGTGAAGGTTAAGGTGACCCGCGTCATTCGGCGCCGGCAATGGGCTATCGACGATGAAGACATTCCTTTGTGAGTACCGTGGGGAGTTGATATGGTGCGTGATGAGATCACTCGTTCGTGGTATTCAGTAGCAGGAGCTGATGATCCCCTGTTTCAAGGGGATATTCTTCGCAATTGCCCCGTCCTGATGAACCCAGCCGAGACGGTTGACGAAGGGGATGAAATCAGCGCGGTGTCGCAAGAGGCTGATGTGGTCGTCCTGAGTCAGACCTGCGACCTCGTTCAGGGCAAGGCCCCGCTGATCCTCGTGAGCGAGATCAGGACGCTCACGGGTTTCCGCCAAGATCGCCCCTCTACTGACAACAAGTTTCTCGAAAACGTAAGGCGAGGATACGTGCACGCGCTGCATCTTCTCAACAAGTGTCCTCTCGGCGGGTTCAATAATGATATTCTGGTCGTGAACTTCCATTTCACGTTTTCGCTCGATAGAGGTTCATTTCAGAGGTTCGTCAAAGACTATGGAGACCGAATTCGCCTGCTGTCTCCTTACCGAGAACACTTATCGCAGGCCTTTGCTCGATTCTTCATGCGCGTAGGACTTCCCGCTGACATTCCGCGGTTTCATTGATTGGCGCTCGGCCGCTTGTAGCAGGGACCACCTGATAGTATATTCACCCGTCCCAACAACTGAATCATCAACCCTGAGCCACAGGAGACTGCTATGCGCAAGCTTGTTCTGCTCGTCTGCATGGCGGCGGCCGTCTTTGGACTTGCCTCCGTTGTCCCGATGGCGTCCCACGCCGGAATTATCCCATCCTGGCAGTCAGAGTCAGGCAGGATCGGTTTTCAGCCGATATCAAACGAGATTTCGCTGTATCGCAATTTCGATGACACCGGCGATGAGCGCGGTCACACCGTTCAGATAGTGGCGATCAATTCGCTGACCATTTTCACGAACTTCAACTTCGAGTTTACCGCCGACTACAACTTCGACATGGCTCCGGGGTTGGATCGCGATCACTATGTGGAATTGTCGCTGGTCAAACCGGTCACATCGTTCGTGTCGCTGAATATCCAGCGAATTGTTTCGAGTTTTGAGCCGGAATCGATCAACCAGGTCGGCGTGCGGCTCGTTTTCTGAGCTCGATCGCGAGGTGTTTCTTGCCGACGGTCGGGGCGACATCGTATAATCAGCAGAGCAGCCCGTAAAAGCGAGGAGCCATGAAGCGACGCGAATTTGTCAAACGTACCGCCTCGGCCACCGCCCTGGCCGCCGCCTGCGGCGGCGTCGGCTGGGCCTTTCACGATCTCGATGTGTCCAGCTATGAGGCGCCGCTGAAGAAGACCGGTGACTTCACTGTCCCTGCAGACAAGTCACTACCGCAGTTGACTTTGGCTGTCGGCGAGGACCACGCCGCCGCCCTCCTGCAATCGCTCGATGCTATCGGGGGGATCGGACGATTCGTCAAGAAGGGGGAGAGAGTCACCATCAAGCCCAACATCGGCTGGGATCGCACGCCGGAGCAGGCCGCCGACACCAACCCCGTCCTGGTCGGCAAAATGGTAGAGCTGTGCCTGAAAGCCGGGGCCGAAGAGGTCATTGTCACTGACATAACATGCAACGATCCGCGCCGCTGTTTCCTGCGCAGCGGCATTCGCGAGGCGGCTGAAGCCGCCGGAGGCAAAGTGCTGTTGCCGGATGAAAGCGACTATCTGACACTTGATATCGGCGGCGAGGTGCTGACCAACTGGCCCGTGCTGAAGCACTTCGTCGAGACCGACCGTCTGATCAATATGCCGATTGTCAAGCACCACGGCCTGACCGGCGTCACAATCGGGATGAAGAACTTCTACGGCATCATCGGCGGCGCCCGTCACCGCCTGCACCAGAAGATCGACCAGTCGATTATCGATCTGACCGCTTTTGCGCGCCCGACCCTGACTGTGGTCGATGCCACCCGGGTGCTGCTCCGAGGCGGGCCCCAGGGTGGCTCGCTCGATGATGTCGCCATCGAGAATTCTGTCATGTGCGCCACTGATATCGTGGCAGCCGATGCGCGAGGCGTCGAGTTCCTGGGACGTAAAGCCGAGGATATCGGCCATATCGTCCTGGCCGAAAAGGCAGGATTAGGATCGATGGACTATCTGAACGTTGGATACAAGGAAGTCGGATGAGCATTCGCACCGTCGTCATACTGCGTCGAATCTCGCAGGTCGTCTTCTTTGCTGCTTTCTTCTGGTTGATCCTCAAGACCAATTTCGAGGTCGACTTGAGCCCCGATAACGCCGGCCAGATAACGCTGCCGTACCCGGTGAGCATTGCCCTACAACTGGATCCCCTGGTAGCATTGGTCAACCTGCTGGCCAATGCGACCCTGTACGCTGGGCTGGCCTGGGCGCTCGTGGTTCTAATTCCGACGATCTTCATGGGACGGTTCTTCTGTGGCTGGGTTTGTCCGCTCGGCAGTCTCAATCACTGGGTCAGCGAGATCCGTTCCGAACGACGAAGCCGTCGCGGCAAGAACAAAATAGAATCCAATCGCTACCATCCATACCAGAAAATCAAGTACTACGTGCTGTTCTTCGTCCTGGGTGCGGCTCTCACCGGCAGCCTCCTGGCCGGTCTGCTCGATCCGCTGCCACTGTTGGCGCGGTCACTGGGGACAGTGGTCCTCCCTACCATCCACACGGCCGCCCTCGGGACAGTCGACTGGGTCAAGTCGTGGGGCTTCGCCCCGCTTGGTGATGCCGCCCAGTTTGTCTATGACCTGATCGCGCCAATCATTCTCAATTTCCGACAGATGCATTTCCACACCATTGTCTCGATCGGCATCCTGTTTCTGCTGATAGTCCTGCTCAATCGCTGGTTCACTCGTTTCTGGTGCCGGGGAATCTGCCCGCTCGGCGCCCTGCTGGGTTTGTTCTCGCGCTTCTCCATCTTCGGCCTCGAAAAAAACAAGACCGCCTGCGACAACTGCAATATCTGTCTCTTGCGATGCCAGGGAGCGGACAACCCGGATGTCGGGAACCCATGGCGTCAGAGCGAATGCGTCTTGTGCCTGAACTGCCAGAATTCCTGTCCACAAGGCGCGCTGAAATTCAAGTTCTTTCCGAAACGCGAGAGCGAAGAAGACAATCCGGGGCCGATCGACAAGATCGATGTTTCCAAACGCAAGACCACCGCGGCCCTTGTCGGCGGTCTGGCGACGGTGCCGCTGTTGCGATCCACCGATATCTTCGAGGCAAACTTCAATCCCAATCTCATTCGTCCGCCGGGCGCGGTCCAGGAAAGCGATTTCCTGGCCCGGTGTATCCGCTGCGGGCAGTGCATGCGGGTCTGCCCCAACAATGCCCTTCATCCCACCCTCTGGGAGGCCGGCGTCGAAGGTCTATGGACACCCCATATAATCCCGCGAGTGGGATACTGCGAGCCAACCTGCACTCTCTGCGGCGAGGTCTGTCCTACCGGCGCCATCGTACATCTTACGCTTGACCAGAAGGTCGGTACCAAAGAACAGCCGCCCGTCCAGATGGGCACAGCCTTCGTGGATCGCGGACGTTGTCTGCCCTGGGCCATGGCGACGCCCTGCATTGTCTGCGAGGAATGGTGCCCCACCACGCCCAAGGCGATCTACCTTGAGGAGACTACGGTTACAGACCGGGACGGCAACGAAGTCGAGGTGAAACGTCCGGTGGTGGACCCCAACGAATGCACCGGCTGCGGCGCCTGCGAGTTTGCCTGTCCGATAGTCGGCAAGGCTGCTATTCGGGTGACTGCGGCGGGCGAGTCGCGCGACCCGGAGCATCAGTTTATGCTCGAGAAGCACCGCCGCCGCAAACGCCCATCGGCGACTTAGCAACGCATGCTAATCCGGGGTGCCGGGCTCAAACTTCGTTTGGGCCCGAACCTGATCGTCAGGATGAGCTTGTCGAAGCCTACACGGGCAGCAGCTTAACAGGCAGTCTCAGTCCACGTCGCCTTCGCCTTCAAGACAAGTTGGTAGCCCACCAGGTCCTCGGGAGTGTTGACAAACCCCGCGTTCGCTGTACGTCGTCATTGCGAGGAGTGACGCAGTCAGGCGTCCGACGCGGCAATCTCACTACACATCTTGGCGTTATAGAACTACAGTCCCAGACGCTGAATCTCGCGCAGGTGCTATTGTGGCTTCTTCAACAGGCCCGTCCTCGGGTGGGGAACTCGGGACACGAAACTGTGGCGTATCCGGCAGAACCCATCCGAGGATGGGGAACAGCGTCATCGTACGCGCGTGCGTCCACGCATGACCCCGCCGCAGGAGTGGTGGGTTACCGACAGGAGCCGCTCTTATCCTCCCCCTTTGTGAAAGGGGGAGTTAGAGGGGGTTTGTGGCATTCGCCGACGTTGGATCATAAGCGGGACTGCGAACCAGATAGCAGGTCGGGTTCCGGAGTGAACGCTGCGACCGGAGAAACCCGACACTCCGTCTCATCGTCGTAGCGCCATGCCTTCCTCGGCCCCTCCGGTGGCACTTTGGCCTTGCAAATACGCGCCCAATCGCTTATTTTACGGCAAGTGCCCGGTGATTCGACAGCGACAGCCGCCCCGGCCTCCGATCAGGGAATCTGATCGCTGAGAACCGGACAGCCGCCCCGGCAAACACGGCGATGAATACGTTTCATATTGATATTGATACAGGTATCCGGCAAGGAGAAGTGAGATGAGAGGACGATTGGCAGTACTGACAATAATCGCCTTGATGGCGATGCTGATGAGTGCCGGAACCGTCTACGGCCAGTGCTGCGAACTGCGCGGCGATATCGACCACAACGGCGGGGAGCCCGATATCGCTGACCTCGTTTACATTGTTAGCTACATGTTTTCGGGCGGTCCCGAGCCACCCTGTATTGAGGAAGCGGACATTGACGGTAACGGCTCCGATCCTGACATTGCCGACCTGGTCTATCTGGTGACCTATATGTTCCAGGGCGGTCCGGCGCCAGTGCCATGCCTGTGCCCGCCGACAGTAACAGACATCGACGGCAATGTTTACCAGACGGTCCAGATTGGTGATCAGTGCTGGATGATGGAGAATCTAAAGGTAACCCACTACCGCAATGGCGATCCAATAGAGTTAATTTCAAAAGGTGTGGAAATTGATAAAAAAGTAGCGTAGCCTTTCGGT
>CAZGMK010000005.1:0-170269 GCA_964526835.1 uncultured Ignavibacteriales bacterium | reverse complement strand
CTTCAAAACAATATAACATCATGGCCGCTTACACAAAAATACTTACACGCTCGAAAAGCGATGATGTCGATTCCTCCGTCCTTCCCCAACGGCGCCACGAATGGAGTGTGGTAGCCCATGCCTCGCAAGAGAGCTGCGACCAAGTCCTGAAACTCATATGCATTCTTTTCGGCGATGTAGCTCTTGATCGCATCCATGGCCATCTGCTCTACCTGATCTAGTGAGTCAGAGAGGCTCGATTGCACGAGTTCATCGTCGGTTTGATTGTTACGCGTCAACTTCTCATCTCGGCCGGCCTTCCAGTCTTTGTAAAGGTCTTTCGCCCTCCTCAGCATTTGCGCTGGATCGAGTCGCAGCCCCTCTCTTCCCTCCTCCGTCAGATGCCAGACACCCTTCTTCTTGATGATCCACTGGGCCTTAACTGCGAGAATGCTGTGGAGCATCAGGACAGACTGCCATCGAACGTGACCCGTCTTTTCGAACCTTTCCTTCGCCCACTCATCGAGGTCAACGCGCCGCTCAACCTCTTCCATGACTTCCGAACGCTTCATAGAGCCTCCGCTGTCGTTGATCGCGCTCATGGCGGCGTGCAAGAGCCGACTGGCCAGTTCTGCTGTCTGCGAGAGATCGTCTGGATTACTGGTCATATACCCCTTCTTCTGTAGAAGCCTATGTTCCCAATCCTCATCATAGGGAGATAAGTTCAACAGAGCAACAAGATCAGCACTGTGGCCGTCAGGACCACAAGGGTCCTGACCTACGAGCACCTTGAAACCCGGAGCAGAGCTCCGGGGCCCGGCCCAAAGCAAGAGCGCGGACCCCGGTAAATGGAGCCCGCACTGTACAAGTCGGTGATCGGCTCGCAGAGACGCTACAACTTCGCGGACACAGCTTCGGCGACCTCCAGAGTCGACGAGGATCCGCCCATGTCGTAGGTACGGACCTTGCCCTCCTTGATGACCGCTGCAATGGCGGCTTCAAGACGATCAGACATATCCATCTCGCCCAGCCACTCAAGCATCATCCGCGTGGTCAGGAGCATGGCCATCGGGTTGACCTTGTACTTGCCGGCGTATTTCGGGGCACTGCCATGGGTCGGCTCGAAGACTGCCAGGTCGTCGCCGATGTTGCCCGAAGCCGCAAAGCCCAGACCACCGACGAGTTGTGCGCACAGATCGCTGACGATGTCGCCGAACATGTTGGACGTTACCAGGACCTCGTAGTCGAGCGGGTTCTTGATCAGCCACATGCACATGGCGTCGATATTGGTTTCCCACAGTTCGATATCGGGGTAGTTCTTTGCCACTTCACGGGCGGTGCGGACCATCAAACCAGAAGTCTCACGGACCACATTCGGCTTCTCGACGACGGTCACGCTCTTGCGTCCGGTCTTCTTGGCATACTCGAAGGCGTCGGTGATGATGTTGCGACAGCCCTGGCGGGTGTTGATGCGCAGCGAGACTGCGATGTCCTTGCCATCGGTGCCATCGAAGCGGGCCATCTTCTTGTGATGAGCTTTCAGGACCGAGCGGACCTCATCCGGCAGGGGATGAAACTCGATACCGACATAGAGGTCCTCGGTGTTCTCACGGAAGACCACCAGATCGATGCCGTCCTTGTAGTTCAGGGGGTTGCCTTCGTAGCCTTTGCATGGGCGCAGGTTGGTACGAAGGTTGAATTCCTGGCGGAGGCGCACGATGGGTGAAGCATAGACCAGCCCCTTGCCCTTCAGCTCGGGGGCGAGTTCTTCCTCGGCCTCGTCGCGGGGTTTGGAAGTAATCGCGCCGAAGAGGGCGCAGTCGACCTCCTTGAGGATCTTTATGGTGCGGTCGGGCAACGGATTGCCCTCTTTGCGCCAGAATTCCCAGCCGATGTCGGCGTGGACGTACTCCGCATCCAGGGACAGCTTGTCCAGGACGATCTTTGCCGCTTCCATGACGTCATTGCCGACGCCATCACCCGGCATCCAGGCGATACGGTACTTAGCCATGATAATGACTCTACCTCTCTTTTACTACAGGCTGAATGTTACTGTGAATAAATGTGATGTTCCCAGGTCATTGGAAAAAGGCAGGAAAGCGTAATCGACGGTTACATCCCGCATCGTGAAAGCTGCTCCTGCGCTGAAGTCTTTGGAGTCGTAGCCGGTCATGTAGCCGGTACGAAGCTTGAAATACTCGTGCATGGCGCCCTCGATGCCAAGGTGCAGGTGACCGTCATCGTCGACCAGTACGAAATCGGCCGCGCCCAATATCATGCGCCACCGGTAGGACCCGCCCACGCGCCACGTAGTCGGCAGAGGAATCGCGCGCGATTTCACGGCGCCATCCTTGGTCAGGGTAAGATCGTTTCCGAGACCGGTCACCGAGGCCCCCACCCGCAGGTCCGGTCGCAGTTGAGCTTGAGCGCCCAGGTCGATGTTGAAGGCAGCGCCGCGCCATGATTCGATCTTCTCGTAGACCCAACCGATTCCAAAGCCGGCGCTGATCCTTTCGTTGATACGATAGGCGAGACCGAATTTGCCGGAGATATCATGTGAATCGAACATGCCGAGGGGATCATCAGAGGGAACATCATCGCGCAGTTCGAGATCGTCAACCGAGGCCAGGCGAATGTTGCCGTGCAGATAAACATCGGTCCACAACCGGGAGCCGAAAGCGCCGGACTCGAAGCGGATGTTTTCCCAGAAGATGGTATGACCGAATGAGGCAGTGAACTTGTCGAGCCCCACAGCGGCGGCAGGATTATAGACGGCTACAGTCGGGTCGGCGCCGATGGAGACGACCGCCGCTCCCATTCCGGCGGGTCGCGCGGCGTGTTCATTCTGAAGCAGCGCCAGCCCGGCATCGGCCGCGTGAGGCGGCACACTGCTGAGCAGTATCACTGCAAATGAAGTCAAGAGGACGAGGCGATAAGTCACAGATATGTTCTCCGTTAGAACAGCAAGTCAAAAGAGAATATGTGTTCCGAGCCCTCATCGGCCTTGTCGGTCGAGAAGGCGTAGTCGATGGCCAGGACCTGGTTGGCGATGTTGAATATGTACCCGGTGCCGGCGGCGAGTCGGCCATCTGAGAATCCGGCCCGAAGGGCAAACTCCGGCTTAATGAAGTATTCGGCCCCGGCGTGGAGCATGGCGCCCTGCTCGGAGTTCTTTATCAGATCGGTCGCCAGCAGCAACTTGCGCTGTAGCAGCCGGCCCGAAAGGCCGATACCAATTTCCGTCGGTATTTTGTCTTCCTGCTCACTCCCGGGCTGATTGGCGCCGACGTACTTAAAAACATAGTTCTCGTTATTCCAAAGGTAACTGGCATCGAGGTGCTTGAGGGTCAGCCCGAGCTGCATGTCATCGACGGGCAGAGTACCGACTCTCTCCCGACCGAACAGCCAATCGAAGTAGAGCATGGCGCCGACATCGACTCCGACCGAGTAAGCTGTCATCTCGGCGAAGGTGGAATGAAGATAGCTGAGTTTGATGCCGGCCGAGAAGACATTCTCAAAACGCTTGGCGAAGATGATAGAACCGGCGTGGTTGTTTTGCGAGATGGTGCCTCCTGTCAGGTCGCCGTCGTAATTGCGCCTTTCGACATCGCCAGAGCCGGCAAACAGCCAGTGGACACCCAGGGCGGAGTTACCACGAATCGGGAACATCAAGGTGGCGTAGGTCAATTGACGGTCGAGCTTCATCATCCGGTACGAGGAGGCGAAGATTGGTCGCCGCAGATCGGCCAGGCCGGCCGGGTTGTACAGCGGCGCGGCGCCGTCATTGGAGACCGCCAGATAAGCTCCGCCCATTGACGTGGGGCGGGCGCCGATCGGGACCTGGAAGAAAGCTCCGGCATAGCCACCATCACCGTCACCGGCCAGTGATGCGCCGGCGAAGATCAGCAGGGTTGCGATCAGGTAAAGGCTCTTAGACATCATCGCTCGCTCCTCTACGGTATGATGGCCAGCTTGCCCCAGCGGGTCTCGCCGGTTGAAAGCTGAACCTTGAAGTAGTAGACACCGACAGCGACCTTCTCGCCCCGGCCGTTGAAGCCATCCCAGGTAGGGCGGTATGACCCCGTGGTCGGATAAATGCCTTCGGGAAACGGGCGGCTGTCAACTACTCGCGCCACGAGATTCATGGCGAAGTCATAGATTTCGATGGTCACACTGGCCGGACGGTCGACGACGAAGTGGAAGTCAATCGCACCGCCCGCGTTGCCGTCGACGGAGTGACTGAACGGTACAGGGAAGGCGTATACCTCATCGGGGGGCGTGGTCGAGTCGATGACCATGTAGGCGGTCTGGTCAGTCAGGTCGCTCAGGCGGAGTCGAAGAGTGCGATCGGCGCTGGACACCCAGAGGTAAGGTGACTGAACCTGAACTCCATAGACCGGGGTGGCCGGCAGCAGCCATGATTCACCGGACTCATCCTCCAGCGCAACATACTCCCATATCCAGTTGTCACCGTCGTATTCGAACAGGACCAGGCCGCTGTCGGTGGCCGCAAACACGGAGTCGCCGTTGAACGCAAAATTCCAGGCGAAGGTTTCTGTGAAGATCCGGCGCCACTTCCACTGGTAACCGGCCAGATCGGTGCTTTGCGGATCGACTTCCTCGCCACTGGAATCCACCGGGACTGAGCGGCCCACTGAAATTGCATTAGTGTCAGGAAAATGGTCGGTGCTGCGGTTTCCGACCCAGACATGAGCGGGTGCGTCGGTCCGATACTGCACATCGATAGCCGGGATGAAGTTTCCGGTCAGGCCCTGGAACAGGGTCTGCGACGCCGTATGATGAATGACGACATCGGCCGACAGGGTATCCTTGTTCACACGATAAATCTCGTATGACTGGCCCCGATCAGTGGATACGGCGAAACCGTTATTGGACCCAAAGACAAGAGTATCGCTTCTTGCTTCGATCCGAGTGACAATGTCGTTGCCCATCGAGTCGACGCGCGTCTGACCGTCCATTTCCTCGATTCGCCAGCGTGTATCCGGATTCCCTCCGGTGCGTGTGTACCAAACGCCCGTCTCGCCACAAACTATGGCGGTGTCTCCGATGAAGTTGACGTCGTTGATCTTGGCGCGCCATTGCAGGTGATCCCACTCTCCATCGGCGTTGCGACGTCCGACCATTCGTCGTCCCTCATCGGTCAGGGGACGGTTAATGGTCCAGCATATCACCGAATCAACGCTGGCGGTGGCGGTGTCGGCAAAAGGCTGAAGACGGACGCGCATCACCCGCGTGCCGCTGACCTCCACGGCGCTGGAGTCGTATTCACCGAAATGTTTGAAGACCAGGGAGTCGATGACACCAAGAGTGTCCATCCAGACAGTGGCGAGACCCGTGTCAGTCCCGACCAGAAGGGTGTCGCCGTTGACGAACAATCCATTAGCGGTGTTCTTGCGGCTGGAAACGTCGAGGGGCTCGAGGAGCACACGTGTCCAGTTATCGCCGGTGTCGGTGGACACGAACAATCCGTTGGTCTGGGCAGCCATATAGACCCTGTCGCGCATGAGCGCAAGATCACCGATGAGGCCCGCCGTCCCGGCGTACTGGCCATTGAAAGAAGTTACGGGATGATCGCTGGAATAAAAGGTCTCACCATAGTCATCCGATAAGGCCAAGCCCGTCAGCAGGTTCGTTGCCGGATCAAAGGTGCCCACGAGGAGACGGCCGCCGACTTCGATAATGGACGAGATAGCCGGGCCCGGCAGGCCGTCCTCTTCGAAGCGACTGAGGAATGGTCTGCCTTCAAGCCGTCCGCGGGTAAAGGCCTCGTTGCCGCCGATAAACAGCCAACTGGTGTCCTGGCAGGAATTGCAGAAGGCCAGGGAGTGGACGTACCTGGCGTAGGCCTTTTCTCGTTTGGGGGCAAAGATATGCTGGAATATGCCGGCGGCGGTGCCGGTCCAGAGGTAGAGCGAATCCCCGTGCGACGAGTCGGCGACGCAGGCGAACGCGCGGTTTCGCTCTGATGGCGTACTGCCGCTGTTGAGCTGAATCGAGTCGAGCGCTGAGTGGTAAATCCGACGCCAGTTGAGTCCGCCGTCGCGGCTGCCCAGGAATCCCCCCGCATAGGCGGCAAAGAAAACCCAGCTGGCATCGAGGTTGTGGTCGCGATAGCCCGTGATATCAAAAACAGTTCGGAATGTCCCTTCGACCCACTTGATGTTTTGGCCGGAGGAGGAGAAATCGACGTGGGCCCAGGAGAGGCCGTCATCGTCACTATAGGAGACAGCATCGGACACACTGTAGCGTCGCTCGTCGAATATCTCGGAGTGGGCAGTACCGGCCCACAGACGAGAGCCGTCGGAATAGACGGCGGAGACGATCTCGCTGATCATGCCGGCGTTGGCGCCGAAGCGCTGCCATGTCTCTCCCTGATCGAAGGTGACCATCAAACCCTCGTCAGTGGCGAACCACACTCCGCCGGCGTGGGTGATTATATCGGTAGCGGCGTTGCTGGAGTAGCCGCTGTCGGGCAGGAAGAATGCCTTGGGCAGGACCGATTGCGCGTCCGCATCGGTGGCGGAACCGAGCAGCGCTGCCATCAGGGCAACCGTCACGGTCACCGTCAACCTTAGTTTAGTCAAACCATACTCCCGATGCCACCGTCCCCACCGGGCGGCTAATACGGATGAGGCCGCTGTTCACGGCTCCCGCCGCAGATCCCGACACGGACTAACTTCGCATCTTTCAGTTTCTTAACGGGCGAAAATAGGCAATTGCCCGAACCTTAGCAAGACAAATCGCGACGGCTCCGGTTGGTGGTATGGTTGGCCATGTTCTAGGTTGTACCGGCGACCGGGGGCCGGAGTTCCCGCCGGGTTCGGTTAGCCGATCAGACGCTTCTCGAAGGTGACGGCCTGGTGAATCGAGTCGACAAAGAAGTAGCTCTTGGGATGGAAGGGCAAAAACACCAGCGAAACAGCGGATGGCCGCAATTCCGGCCTGGCGCCGGCCAGGTTGTCGGCCCGGTCGGCGGCGGCCCGATACACGATGATCTCGGCCATCAGAATCGCCTCATCGATGGCGACATTGGCCGCGTGGAGGTTGGCTGGTCCCTCACCGAGGGGCTGCAGCTCGAAGTCCGGGAGTGCCGTGGTGGCCCGTCGGGCCAGGCGGTAGACGCCTTCGAAGGCCGTGGTTCGAAAGGCTGGAACAACCAGCCGGTCGGCTCTTCGGAGCCCGCCGAGCTGGCGCTGAACCAGCCGGGCCTGTTCGCCGGTCAGCGTCAGTGACCAGAACGGAAACAGAGCATCCTCGGGGCTGCCGGCGGCGTCAGAATACAGAACATCGACGGGCCCACTGTAGCTTCTGTCGAGGTTGATAAGCCGTCCGCAGTTGTGGCACCGGTATACAGCCGACAGATGCGCGGGCAGATCATGCCCGCACTCGGGGCAGCGATGGAAGTCTACGCTCAGTTGGCCGAATTCGATCGTCGGCAGCTCGGCCGGCTCGCTCGTGTCGATGGGGATGGTCTCTTCGTGCCCAATGACCTTGCCGGTGACGCCGTCGACAATGAAGCGGCCATAGTCACCCGCTGCGTAGGACTCGGCCAACACAAAAGGGAAATACACCAGGGCCGTTTGCGGGTTGAACAGCTCGGTGAGGTTGCTGCCGAAATCGGGGGTCGCGATTGTGCCGACCGCGGCGGCGCGCCGCCTGAGTTCCTCGTGGACCGACTCCCAGGTACGGGCGACCGGCATGGAACAGTGGTCATCCTGGGTGTACTGGCGAGAGTACGGTGTCATCTTCAGATATTCGGCTCGGATACCGATGGCGCCGGGCAATCCGGAAATGGGGCGCCCCGCCGGGACAGTTGTCGTGTAGGGAGTCAGGCTGACCTCCCGCCGATCGATCTCGGTCGTGTATTGTGCTTGTCCCTCGGCATCGAGAACAGTCGTTCGTTCGTAGGTGCGGTTGCGCGCCTTGAGCATGACGGCATCGATTTTCCAGTACGGGTAATAGATCGATTTGAACTGCAGTCGGGGGCCTGTCAGCGGGTGACCCAGCTTCTTGAGGTAGCGATCGATGTGGAATTTGACCTGTCGTCGACTCGCCCGCGCCTGAATCAGAAAGGCCGGCGGGATGTCGGGCATAGTCACTCTCAGAATCGAGCCACAATGACGACAGACGACGACAAAAAAGTCCTCGTCCAATTGCAATTCGCCGTCGCATCCGGGACAACCGACCCCTATGTAGAAGCCGGACTTGTTCTGATTAGTGTCCGTCAGTAGAGTCATTTTCCTTCAGTGGTCGGCCACAAGAGCCGCAGAATTTCGATCCGGGCAGGACCTCCTCGCGGCAGTGGGGGCATGTAGTCCTGGCGTCGAGCTTGCGGCCGCACTGGAGGCAGAAATTGGCCTCGCTGGGCAGCTCACTGTTGCAGGTCGGGCATAGATTCTGGACAATCATCTGGTGCCCACACCGATAGCAATAGCGCGACTGCTCGGGCGTGTCGGCGTGGCACCTGGGGCAGGTGACGGTCGTAACGGACTCGCGCTTCAGGTCCTGCTGCTGCGGGGCGAAGACCCTGCTCATCATGGCGGGTATCATCAGCCCGACTCCTGCAGCCATGCCCACCCCTGCGCCCGCCGAGCCGCCCCCGCTGCTCTGACCGATCCCCCGGGCCATCTCGAACTGAAGGAACTTGTCCAGGTCTCCGACCGCCTCCATCCCTGAGCGCTGGTCGATCATCTTCGAGACATCATCGGGCGGGGTGATCGACGAGATGTAGAAATCCACAAGCTCCAGGCCATACTTGCCGAACTCACTGGTTACCAGGCCACGAGATTCCTCGGCCAGCTCCGTGTATTGAGCGGGCAGGTCCAAAATAGTATTAAGCCTCTCGCCGAGCAGGTCGTTCAGGCGGGCGATGATGACGTCTCGCAGGTATGACTGGATATCCTCGGTCGTATAGCGGGCCTGGCGTCCCACGATCGAATTCAGGAACAGGGACGGATTCTGGATGCGCATTGTGAATGCGCCGTGACCGCGCAGGCGAATGAGCCCGAGCTTACTGTCGCGGAAGGTGACCGGGTGTTTGGTGCCCCATTTGAGGTCGGTGAAGACCTTCTGGTTGACGAAGTAGACCTCAGCCCGGAATGGGGACTTGAAGCCGAAGGGCAGGGCCAGGAGGCGAGTGATTATCGGGAGATTCAGGGTCGACAGGCTGTGACGCCCGGTTGTGAAACTGTCGGCGGCGTGGCCGTTGTGGAAGAAGATGGCCATCTGGCTGTCCCGGACGATGAGCTGGGCGCCCATCTTGATATCGGCCGAGCCTTGCTGGGGAATACGATGGATCATCTCGGTCCCGGCGGGGTCGAGCCATTCGATTACTTCAATCAGTACTGACATAGAACGGACTCCTTCAGGCGCAATTCTGGCGTTTCGTCATTTGTCGGCCGGAACGGCCGATTACTTGACCGGCGCCGACGGAACCGCCATGGCCTCCCGGGGTAATAAACATTGACACTTTTCGCCACCGTCCGTATATACTCTGGAGCGTGGGTGGAAGACTCTCGCCAAGCCAAGGAAGCACTTTTAATGAAGGTCAAGAAGCTACTGCCGCTCATACTGGTTGGGGTGATTTCGATCTTATTCTATATGCCCGGATGCGACAACCTGATCACCGAGAGCAATACGCAGGTGCTGTATGACAGCACGCTGGGCCAGGAATGCAACCGCTGCCACGGCGATGCCGACAACCGCTATCTGCGGCCGCGTGAGCAGTGGCGCAACTCGGCGCATGCGTCGGAGGCCCTGTTTTCCGCCAATGTGATGCTGAATGGTCTACTGAAGAACGTGCCTTCGTGCGGAGCGCGGTGCCACACGCACGAAGGCTACACGAAGTATATCCAGAGCGGTTCCGGTGCCTCGGTCACCAGCCCGAACGTTATCGGCTGCTTCACCTGCCATGCGCCTCACAGCGGTAATTACGGCACCTGGTCGGACACTATCCTGCGTGGAGACTCAGCCTTCATACTTCTGACTGAAGACGCCGTCTACAGCCACGGGCGCTCGAATATGTGTGCGCATTGCCACCAGGCGCGCGGCCTGCCTCCGAAGCCTGACGGAGCCGTTGACATTTCGTCGGACTGGGGACCGCACTTCAGCCCGCAGGCCGACGTATTGATCGGTCACGGCGGCTATTTCTGGAAGGGAGAGAAACCGGAGAATTCCCACGATCAGGTCGCTGACGGCTGCTTGGGATGTCATTTCGCCGACGGCAAGGGTTACGAATTCGGCGAGCATACGTTCAGGCTTCGCAACGATGATACCGGCGAGGAGTTCAAGGGGACTTGCGAGGTCAGCGGATGTCATGCCTCCAGTCGCATACTGGATTCGCTGGCCGATTACTCGAGCTATGATTCGATCCCGGTCTACGCGGACAGCCTCCAGTTCCTCCTGCGTACATGGGGCTACCTGGATCCTGAGGATCCGACCGGACGGACCTTTGTGCCCCAGAATGATCTGGACGCGGATATCGCCAGGGTGCTGTACAACTATCTTCTGTTCAAGCTCGATGGTTCCCGGGGAGTCCACAACCCGGCATATTTCCAGACTTTGTTGAGTCAATCGGTCGCTCGAGTTGAATCCCTTCCCCCGGTACCTCACTTCGTGATGTCGGACACTTCCGGGTGCGTGCCGCTGGAGATTGAGTTCACTGATTTGTCGTACTCGCTGTTCAACGTAGCCTACTGGACGTGGTACTTCGGGAACGGAGACAGTTCAACGCAGGAGAACCCCACGTACACATACGAGGAGCCGGGCGTCTACACGATCGGCCTGAAGGTCGTGGACGGAAACGGAACCTCCGAGATTACCAGCGAGAGTCTGGTGGTAGCCAGCGGCCCGATAGCCACTATCGGTGTCGACTCGACCGAGGGATATGTACCGCTTACGGTTGTCTTCACGGACTCATCGACCTGTGTCGATGATCCCGCAACTACCTGGCGGTGGGACTTCGGGGACGGCGATTCATCGCTGGACCAGAATCCCGGACTGCACACCTACGATTCGCCGGGGGACTACACAGTCACGCTGGAGATAGAGAATCCGTACGATACGGTCACTGCTACGCGCCGGATCGAGGTAAAGCCTCCGAAGGCGGATTTCATAGTCAATCGCCGATTCGGCTTTTCCGGGACGACCTTCCGATTCACTGACTTGTCCGAGCCGGCCGACAAGATCGTGTCATGGCGCTGGGACTTCGGCGACAACACGACTGAAGCAGATACATCTACCGAGCAGAATCCATCCTGGACTTACTCCAGGCCGGGACTCTACGATGTCACGCTGGAGGTCGGCACGTCCGGCTTCGGAACCGACACAGCCAGACAGGCGGGTTACATCAATATTTTCACACCACAGGCTGTGTTCGAGGCGGATTCAACCGAGGGTTGTGCTCCGCTCGCGACGTTCTTCCGTAATCGGTCAATCGACACCGCCAATATCGATTCAGCGATATGGGATTTCGGTGACGGCACGGATCCGGTCGTGCAGTACAAGCCATTCGGAGACCAACTGATCCACACGTACGATACGGCAGGCAGTTTCACTGTCACGCTGGGGGTCTACGGCGACTGGACAGAGGACGAAGACACTGTCATTGTCGAGAGCAATATTACTACCAAGAACGAGCTCGTGTATGCTCAGGGGCCCGACCCGGGTTTCGAGTATGACACATCATCTGCTATCTGCATCGGGGCCGGTTTTGAGGTCTACCCCAGCGGCGAGGGCTGTCCTGCGACCGGGCACGAATGGCAGATTCTGCTGGATGACACTACTGTGATAAGCGCCAGCGCCTCCGATACGGGTGTATTCGCATTCGACTCGGTCGGGGCGTATATCGTACGCCACATCGCCACCAGCCAGTACGGTGTCGACACGCTGAAGAAGAAGATACAGGTTGAGGGGCCCAGTGCCGCTTTCACAGCGAGTTCGACGATGCCGTGCGTCGGCGACACGGTCTATTTCACTAGCACTTCGGATTGTCACATAGACGAATGGGAGTGGGACTGGGGTGACGGAAGCGGATCGACCACCGTCTCCGGAGACTCGATACCTCACGTGTTTAACTCTGGCGGCCTATTCGATGTTCAGCTGATTGTGTCGGACTTCCATGGGAACGGGGACACTGTCACCATCGAAGAGATGATCGAGGTTCGGGATATCGTGGCCAACTTCTCCGTCAGCGATCGGCAGACATGCACCAACACGAGCATAGTGTTCAGCGACGCTTCGTCCTGCATCTCTCCCGCAAACGCCGAATGGATATGGAACTTCGGCGATGGCGAGGCCGACACCACTGACGTCGGGCAGACCACCCACAGCTACGGCAGCACGGGCGCTTTCACGCCGATGTTGATAGTCAACAACACCGTCACCGGCGGTGCCGACACCGTCAGCAAGAGCAGCCACATAGACATTTACGGCAGCGCACCGACGGCCCTGATAGATACGGCCGGAGAGCCGCGAGTCGGTGTTACGATTCTCTTCGAACCCGTGACTTCGGGCGTCGTCGATTCATTCTTCTGGGATTTCAATGACTCGCTCAGTTCGAATCCTACTTCCACGGACTCGATCGCCAGCCATACTTTCTCAGCACCCGGCACCTATAATGTCAGCCTTCGGGTAGCCAACGACTGCGGGGACTACACGACGACTTTGGAGCTGGAGATTGCCGAGTCAGGAGGGGTCTCCCGGATCGAGCCCATTGGCAAACCGGAATAAACCCGATCTGCGCAGAAATCAGAAACCCGTCAACCGTTGTGGTTGGCGGGTTCTTGCCTTTCTCCGAGGCAGTGAGTCTGCTCTACCGGCTGAGCTCTGACTTGAACTTACTGGTGAGGGCCGGGACGATCTCAAAGGCATCCCCGACGATGCCGTAGTTGGCCACATTGAAGATCGGGGCGTCTTTGTCCTTGTTTATGGCAACGATGGTTCCCGAGGAACGCATACCCACCAGATGCTGGATGGCGCCGGAAATTCCTACGGCGAAATAGAGCTTGGGGTTGACGGTCTTGCCGGTCTGGCCGACCTGGTGTGCATACTGCACCCAGCCGGCATCCACGATGGCGCGTGAGGCACCGAAAGCGGCCCCGAGCGAATCGGCCAGTTCCTGTACCATGGGGATGTTGTCAGCCCCTTTGAGGCCGCGGCCGGCGGATACGATAATGTCGGCGTCGGCCAGTGTCACCTTATCGCCCCCTTCGCTTCTAACCTCCTCGATACTCATCCTCGACTCAAAGCAGGAAGGGTCGACTGTTTCGGCTGCCACCTGGCCATCGCCGTCCTTCGACTCCGAGTAGACTTTGCCGCGGACACTGACGAACATGGGTTCATCAGCGGCTTTCTGCACGTGAGCCACAACGGAGCCTCCATAGCTGGGCCGCGCGGCGATGACGTTGTCACCTTCGGAGGTCACCTTAGTGGCATCGGAGGCCATAACACCGCCTTGTTTGGCTGCGAGCCGGGCGGCCAGGGCCTTACCGTAGTTTGACGCGGGGATCAGAACCACATCGGGGCTGTACCTTCCGATGATATCGGAACAGACTTTGGCGTAGATGTCGTCATTGAACTTACTCAGACTGTCATGGGTGACCGCAAGCACCTTACCCCCGCCGCGCGCGGCCAGTTCGCCTCCCAATTCCTCTGCGTTGGCGGCGCCGATGACGGTAGTTATCTCTCCGCCCAGTTCCTTCGCAGCAGTGATAACCTCAAAAGATCCGGACTGGAGTTTCCCATCCTTTTGGATAGCGATGTTGAGAATCTTCATGGAGTTGCCTTATCGATCCTGACGTTTTCCTTTGCATTGACTTGGGCTGCAATATAAATGAGCGCCCTGACGCGATCAAGAGACAAATCTGCGGTGAACGGCCGGTGTATCAGGCGATTTCCTCGGGCAGGCTGCCCAGATACGACCGGAAGATCCTGTCGATATCCTCAAGGCTCTCGACATGAACCAGTTCTCGCCTCAGGGCTGTTGCCTCGGGCAGGCCGCGAACATACCAGGCAAGGAACTTGCGCATTTTCACCGCCCCGCGTCGCGGCCCGAACTCGGCTATCATCAGCTCGGCGTGGCGGCGGGCCATTTCGAGTCGTTGTGCGGCTGTCAGGGGATTGCCGGGACGGCCGGTCCTCAGATAGTCGTTGATTTCGCGGAACACGGCGGGATTACCCATCGACGCCCGTCCGATCATAATAGCGTCACAGCCGGTGGTCTCAAGCATACGGGCTGCATCCTCGCCGGAGAATACGTCGCCGTTGCCGATGACCGGGATGCCCATAGCCTCCTTGAGGGCAGCGATGGCGCTCCAATCGGCCTTTTCGGCGAAAGCCCCGGCCCGGCTGCGCGCATGCAGAGTAACCGCCGCAATGCCGGCCCCTTCGGCCGCCCGGCCGGCATCGATGTAGATGGGACTCCGGCTATCCCAGCCCGTTCTGATTTTGATTGTCACCGGCGTCGACTGAGCTCCCTCTACTACCGCGTGCATGATCTCCCCGGCCAGAATCATGTCTTTGAGCACGGCCGCACCGCCGTTTTTGCCGACTACCTTGCGCACCGGGCAGCCGAAATTGATATCGATCAGATCGGGTGCAAAGTCAGCGCATATCATTGCCGCCGCCTGCCCCATCGACTCGGGGTTGGCGCCGAAAAGCTGGATGCCTATCGGTCGCTCGTCATCGCTGAAGCCGATCATGTCCAGTGTTTTCTTCTGGCGGCGGACAACACCTTCTGACGAGATCATTTCGGTGAAGACCAGAGCGGCTCCCATCTGTGCGGCCAAGATCCGGAAGGGGCGGCTTGAGACCCCGGCCAGGGGGGCTGCAAGAACCTTACCGAACAACTTCAGATTTCCGATCTGCATGCCGACAATATAACTGTGTTGCCAGCGGGCTCCAAGTGTCAACGGGCAGTCGTTTGTCCAGCAACAAGTTGGCTTCGCCGACAGCACCTGACGGACCAGCTGAATAAGCAGAACGCCTTACGGATAAGGATAGTCCATGCCAGAGATCATCGTCAAATACGAGGACAAGGTGATCGAGCGGATAGTCACCGAGAAGAAGCGTATCAGTATCGGCCGCACCAACGACAACGACATCATGCTCGAGAACCGGGGGGTATCGCGGAAGCACGCGATGATCGAATTCAATGACCGCGGAGCCATTGTCATCGACAACGAATCGCTCAACGGCACTTTCGTGAACAACCGCAAGGTGACCGAGGAGATGCTCCACGATGCGGATGTCATCACGATTGGCAAGTACTCGCTGATCTACCAGTGCGATACCAGGCCGCGGCAGGAGGATGAGTCTTCGTTCGACGGGACCATGATCCTGAACACCAAGAGACAGCGCGAGATGATCGCCAACGACCGCCGGGAGCGTGAAATGGTGCAGAAGTACGGTGGCTCGGTCCTGCTTGGCCTGGAGAATGTCGATTTCACCGAGCACCGACTCGACCGCGACGTCACGACCATCGGCAAGGCCAAGTTCGTTCACGTGCAGGCCAAGGGGTTCTGGCTCTCGGCCATCCAGGCCAAGCTGGTGCGAGACAAAGACAAGTACATGCTGGTGAATCTCGGGAAAGAGGGCAAGACGAGACTGAACGGAGAACCTGTCGGTGAGCGCGAATTGCGCAATGGTGACATTATCTCCGTCGGCAAGAGCAGCTTCAAATTCGTCGAAGGCAAGTGATCGCCAATGCGAACTGCGCTGATATCGGATATACACGGGAACCTGCAGGCGCTTGAGGCCGTGTTGAGCCATATCGACAAGGAAAGTGTGGATGAGGTCCATTGTCTCGGCGATGTCGTGGGCTACGGCGCAGATCCGCTGGCTTGCCTTGATCTCGTTTACCGACACTGCCGCGTGAAGCTGATGGGCAACCATGAGTACGCCGTCCTGGGACTGCAGTCAACCGATCACTATAACGAGGCAGCCAGGGAATCGAATGGCTGGACGGTCACCCAGATGGATGATCGAGCCATATCCCGGATCGCCGACTTCGCGATGGACGCCAACCTCGACGATATCTACCTGGTTCATGCCTCACCCTTCCAGCCGGATAAGTGGCACTATGTCTCCGACCGCCGATCCGCCCAGGCGGCGCTGGGAGCCATGCCGGACAAGCTCGGATTCTGCGGGCACACTCATATACCCGGTCTGATCTCCGACAATCCATCAGGGCCGCCTCGCAGCCGCGTGGGCCATGACTTCATGCCGGACAGCGAACGCCGCTACCTGATCAACGTGGGTTCGGTTGGGCAACCGCGCGACAACGACCCGCGGGCCTGTTACGTAATCTATGATCACGAAGAGGGATTCATATCGTTCCATCGCGTGGAGTATGACATTGCCGCCGCGCGAGAGAAAATGATGTCGGTCGGCTTGCCCCGGATTCTCAGTGAACGACTCAGCACAGGGGTATAGCGAGAGGGAAAAATGAGCAAGTACTCGTCTTATGTGTTGTATCTGCTGATCTCAGTACTGGTAGTCATCCTGTATGTGAACGACATCGGACCGATGAACGGCTTGCAGCAGTCGATCAACGACTGGCTGACAGGGCTGACCGCGCCCGACGGCGAGCGTCCCAACATCGTCATAGTCGAGGTCGACCAGAAGGCTGAGGATATCTATGGCAGGTGGCCGTGGCATCATGATCTGACAGCCGATCTGTTGGCGGCGATCGGAGGCGCCCAACCGCGGGCGCTGGTGGCGGACATTGATCTGTCCGAGGATGCCGCCCAGGACTCGGCTGGGTACACAGGCATTCTCGCCGGGCAGTTGAGCTGGATTCCGAATGTCGTATTGCCGTACGACATAGCGCAGTCCACCTATCGCAGCGGACGAACACATAACCCCGATTACCTGTTCGACAATTCTCTGGCTGTTGACAACCCGCTTGGCATCCTGGACGAGAGCGCGAGCCTGCTGGTCCGAAAGGTGTTTCTGCCGGCGGAGAAGGTACTGGCCACCAGGCCGAGGCTGGGCTTTGAATACACAATGCCTGATGCGGACCGAACGCTGCGACACCAGACCCTCGTGATGTACTATGACGGCTACTATTATCCCTCTCTGGAGCTGGCGGCGGCCGCCACCTACCTGAAGCTGCCCCTGGACCAGGTCACAGTCGTAGAGAAGAAGATGGTGCTCATCGGCACCCAGCGAACTGTTCCCATCAGCGAAGGTTCGTTGTACTATACGCGTCACTATCCGTCCGACCGGTTTGTGACCTATTCGGCCGCGGACATCCTTGCCGAAGGATTCGATTTCAGCAAACTCAACGGCAAGCTCGTCCTGGTGGGGGCAGAGAGGGACAGCCGCAGTCAGCTCTTCAACACGCCCGCAGCCGAAGGAACCCCCGCGCTGACAGCCAAAGCCAGTGTAATCGAGAATATCATCAATGACCAGATGGTTACCGTCGCCGACGGTGTATCGGTGCTGATGATGATCGCCATGTTCCTGGGGGGAGCCGTCTGCGCTTTCGTCCTGCCGATGGTGAGTCTGAAGCTTCGCCTGGTCATCCTGGGCAGTGCCCTGGCGGTGAGTGCCGGAGTAACGTACTACCTGGTTGCGTATTCATCGTACCTCATCCAGTCGAGCTATATCTTCCTCGAGCTGATAATGTTCACTGCCGCGGCGCCTTTCATAGACACGGTCGCCCGCAAAGCACAAGCGGTCACACCGATGTCCGACGACGGCGAACTTCCGGTTGCGGCCGCACGCAGGGTGAAAAGTGAAGAGATCGAACAGGCGCCGGTAAGGGAATTGAAGGATTCGACACCTGTTGACTCCAGGGAGATAGAGACAGCCATGTTGACAGCCGGGAACGTCGACGATCGGGAGACGACACGTTCATCGGCTGCGGGCCGCGGCGACCCGACGCCGTTCGAGGACCCCCAGGCGATAAGCCTCGATGATGAACCTGAGCAACCGACAGATTCGGCAACAGAAGGGAAAACCGACGCCGTCCCTGATCCCGGCGAACTCGTGCTGGAGGAAGAGGACGCCGACTTGATCATATCTCAGAGCGGCCAGGACCTCGAGCCGGACCGCGGTGATGGCGGCATGAGTTCCGATGGAGCCGGAGGTGATGACGGGATCGGCCTGGATGCAGGTGGCGACATTCCCTCTACCTCCCTGTCCGACTCCAAGAAGAATCTGCCGGCGGCCCTCGGGCGCTATCAGGTCAGCGGAATGCTGGGCAAGGGAGCCATGGGGAACGTATACAGGGGTGTGGATCCCGCAATTAACCGGCCGGTGGCCCTGAAGACCATTCGCCTGGACTTCGTCGATGATCCGGAAGAAGAGGCGGAACTCAAGGAGCGTCTTCATCGGGAAGCTCAGGCGGCCGGCAAATTGTCGCACCCAAATATTGTGACGATCTATGATGTGGGTTCGGAGGGCCAGCTCCAATATATTGCAATGGAGTACCTTGAGGGACAGACGCTCGAAGAGATGATCAAGAAGAAGGTGCGCTTCAACTATCGCATTCTGGCCCAGATCATCATGCAGATTTGCGCCGCCCTGCAGTATGCCCACGAACGGGACATAGTCCATCGCGACATCAAACCGGCCAACATCATGATTCTCAAAGACTATCAGATCAAGGTAATGGATTTCGGGATTGCGCGAGTAGAGTCCAATTCTATGACCAAGACAGGCATCGCGATGGGCACTCCCAATTACATATCGCCCGAGCAGCTTCGGGGTCAGTCGATCGACAAGCGAGCCGATCTGTTTTCGCTGGGCGTAGTGATCTACGAACTGCTGTTGGGCAAGCGACCGTTCCGAGGTGAGAATATCACATCGCTGATTTATTCCGTTCTCAACCACGAGCCGGAGAAACCGTCCGATGTCAATCCCCAAATCCCGCTGCTTTTCGATCAAATCGTGACCAAGGCCCTGCAGAAAGATCCAGGGAACCGGTATCAGAAGGCGACTGGTCTGATTGCCGATCTTACCGACTTCGTGGATGCATTCTCGGTTCGCGACTGAAGCGCGACACCGCAAACAAGGCCGTCGCACTCCAGCGGCGGCTTGGGGTCTTCACGGAAGAAGGGATCAAGACTGCTGGTCTTCCGAATCGGACAGAATATCCTCGGCCAGCGACAGCGCCACCCCAGACAACATCACTTCGACGCCCAGCTGAGTGAAGTCGGAGCTTATCAGGTCGCGGTTCAGGGCGGCGTACAGTGAGCAGGAGGCCCCGCTCTCGACCACGAGACCGGAGAGTCTCTCGGCTGTTTCAGCCACGATCGTCACTTCACCCAATTCCTCGGACAGGACGTATCCTGTGCAGTTGTGCAGCTGCAGGTGGGAGTTGCCGGTATAGACGACCGCCAGAACCCCGGTATCCTTCTTGCCGAGTCCGATCTCCGGGTATATCTGAAGAAGCAGGCGGCGGCCTTCGGACTCATTCACGACTTCCAGACGCCAGTGGTCGGCCTCGCGGCTGCTGTTGTCGGCGCCCAGCACTGAGGCGATTTTCTCGATTGCAGCCTGGTCGAACGAAGACTTCATAGACAGGTCACCACCGGCGGTCAGTTCTTTTTGTCCTTGCGATCATCGTCCTTCGTGTCCTTCGTATCGGCCGCACTCTTGATTTCATCGGTAGTGTCCTTGACCGCCGATTTGAACTCGCTGATACCCTTGCCCAGGCCTCGAGCGATTTCCGGCAGCCGTTTGGCGCCGAAAAGCAGCAGGATAACGGCAAAGATAACAAGCAGTTCCCATGGTCCTAATCCAAACATAGATTGCCTTTCGCAAACGGACCGCTTACAGGTACCACCATCTGAAATATATGATAACCAACAGAATCACCAGTACCGACATGAAGTTGATTCTGAAGCTGACGCCGACCACGAACGAGACGGCGTAAAGATCGACTTGAGTTACGGGGAATCCGATCTCGATATTGCGGGAGAGTACATCCCTGGCCACTCCCTCGGGGAGAAATTCGGCCACAATCTCCCCGAGCAGTCCGCCGATCACGGCGCCCAGAATCAAAGCAGTGACAATAAAGGTGACTTCGCGCGCTTTCATTGTCCTGGCACTCCTGTCGCGACTCGATTGGAGCTGCGTAACGACTCGAATATGCGGAGGCCATCGGTTGATCCGAGGACAGACTCCACTGCCCGCTCCGGATGAGGCATCATGCCAAGAACATTGCCCTCATCATTGATGATGCCGGCGATGTTGTCGATCGATCCGTTAGGGTTCGACTGCTCACTTACGGTTCCGTCGCGCTCGCAGTATCGAAACACGATCCTTCCCGTGGTACGCAGGGCGTCAATAGATTCATCGTGATGATAGTAGTTCCCTTCGGCGTGCGCAATCGGTATTCTGAGGACTTCCCCGGGACGACAGAGGCCGGTGAAAACGGTATCGGTGTTCTCGACCCGAATATAAACATACTTGCAACTGAATCGCAGGTGTTCATTGCGGCGCAAGGCTCCGGGGAGCAGGCCGGCTTCGGTCAGCACCTGAAACCCGTTGCATATACCTATCACCCGCCCGCCGCCGTGAGCAAAGGATATGACTTTCTCCATGATCGGTGAGAAGCGAGCAATGGCTCCGGCCCTGAGGTAGTCACCGTAGGAGAAACCGCCCGGCAGAACAACGAGGTCGGACCCGCACAAATCGGTTGACTGATGCCACAGGAACTCGACAGGCACTCCGAGTACGTGACGAAATGCGGCGTAGGCATCGTAGTCACAGTTTGACCCGGGAAATGTCACAACACCGACTTTCACTCTTTTCTCTCCACCCGGAAGGTCTCAATCACGGGGTTGCTGAGCAATTTCGTGCTGACTTCTTCGATCTTCCTGTCGATGTCTCCATCCTCAGACGCCAACTCGAGTTCGAAGAAGCGGCCGCAGCGAACCGAACGAAAGTCATCGTAGCCCATCTGCTTCAGAGCCTTGTGAATGGTCACGCCCTGAGGATCGAGTACGCCCTCTTTCAGCCGTACATAGACAGTTGCCTTTCGCTTGTCACTCATGGTCAGCGTTTCTGTCGATTGGTGATGAGTCGCCGTTTCGGTGTGCCGCTCTGCCGACGCGACTGGAGAGCAGCCTGTATAGTTCACGTACCATGCCGAATAATATATAGGTCGCCGCCAGGGGAAACAACAAGAGTCTGGGCCAGAAGACGACCGCAACGCCCGCCACCGACAGCGCCACGAGTTTGATGCGGTTCTCGGGCGAGGTGAAGCGCTCCGGCAGGGCATCATAGCTTACCTGAGAAACCATCAGGAAGGAGAAGAGGATGATCATCGAAACGAGCACCTGGCCGTACTGGAGGCCGTCCCAGAGGTGATAACTCATAATGATGAACGCGACGAGGGTAATTGCGCCGGCCGGCACAGGAAGACCGACGAAGTCCTTTTTCTCTGCGGTGTCGGCCAGAAGGTTGAACCGGGCCAGACGGTAGCTGGCCGCCATGATGTATACGACCGAGATCAGCCATCCCCAGCGACCGAAGGAGCTGAGTATCTCGGTATACACCAGAACAGCCGGCGCTACACCGAATGACAGGATATCCGCCAGCGAATCCAGCTCCACTCCGAATTGTGTGGCGCCGCCGGACAGGCGGGCAATCTTGCCGTCAAGGGCGTCCAGAAAGGCCGCCAGGACAATCAGCCAGCAGGCGGTTGTGACATGCCCTTCGAAGGTTGACAGGATGGCCAGAAACCCACACACCACGTTACCCATGGTGAAGGTTCCCGGGAAGATACCCCTATAGTTGGACATCACGATCACCCTCTATGCCGACAGCAGCCGAGTCAGCGGCATTCACCGGCAATCGGCCCAAAATGGTCTGTCCACCGTATACCTTGTCGCCTGGTTCGACGTCGATTCGGCTTCCGGCCGGCACCCACAGCTCGGTTCGGGAGCCGAAACGGATCATCCCGAATCGATCGCCGGCCTCGGCCGCATCGCCGGCCTCCAGGTGACAGACAATACGGCGTGCTATAGCGCCGGTGATCTGCTTGACGATAACCCGCTGACCGTCGGGAGTGAGAATGCCTATAACGGCGCGCTGGTTTTCCTCGGAGGCCTGGGGCTTGAAGGCGGGCCAGAAACGGCCGCGGTGGAACTCAACGAATTCAACCCGTCCATTGACGGGCACGCGGTTAATGTGCACATCGAAAACGGACAGAAAGATGGAAATCTTGTCGGCCGGCCCCCTGATGAAACCCGGTTCCTCAACGCGCTCGACGGCCAGAATCTTACCGTCGGCCGGAGACACGAGGGCGCCCGCAGGCGCATCCGCCGACCTGGGGGGATCACGGAAGAAGAAGACGGTGAAGACCGTCAACACCGCCATGACGGCGGCCAGGACAGCGATCAAAATCTGGTCGAACCTGGCCGCAAGAAGAATGAGCAGGGTAGTCAGCGCCACACCAATCAGAATCAGGACCAGGCCTTCGCGGGCAATCATTTGAACACTCGCTTGAATATCTTGTCAACGTGTTTCGTGTAATACTCCAGGTTGAAGCAACTATCTATTTCATCCTCGCTGAGGTGGGCGCGTATATCGCTATCCGACTTGACCAGGCTCCGGAAATCACCTTCGCCCTCCGCGGCCGCCATCGCATTACGCTGAACCATTCGATAGGCCTTGTCGCGGTCGCCGACCGGCCCGGCCAGTTTGAGCAGCAGTCGTTGCGAGAAAACGACGCCGCCGCGCCAGAATATGATCTCCATCATTCGCCTCGGATCCACCACCAGACCGTCGAGGACATCGTTGAACTTCTGCAGGCCATAGTCGACGATGATAGTGCTGTCGGGAAGAATCACTCTCTCTACCGAGGAGTGGGCGATGTCGCGCTCACCCCACAATGGGATATTCTCCATGGCGGCGACAGAATACCCCCGTACCAGCCGGGCAATGCCACACAGCCGTTCGGCGGTTATGGGGTTCTTCTTGTGCGGCATGGCGGATGAGCCCTTTTGTTTCTCGCCGAAGCCCTCGGCCATCTCCCCTATCTCGGTGCGCTGCATGGACCGAATCTCGGTGGCGAACTTCTCGATCGAAGATGCGATCAGAGCTAGCGAGGTCACGAACTCGGCATGCCGATCTCGCTGGACCACCTGGGTCGACACCTCGGCGGGGCGCAGCTTGAGTCGGCGACACACATCGGCTTCGATCTCAGGGTCGAGGTTGGCAAAGTTGCCAACGGCTCCCGATATCTTCCCCACCGCCATAACCCGTGTGGCGCGCCGAAACATCTCTTGCCGACGGCCGAGTTCAGTGTACCACACGGCGAACTTCAGGCCCAGCGTGGTCGGCTCGGCCAGGACCCCGTGGGTCCGCCCCATGCAGGGAGCAGCCTTGTACTTGCGGGCGAGCTTCCGGAGCCTGCGCAGGGCGCCGGTGAGCTTCTTGTCGATGATCGCGGCGGCCCGCTGAATAGTCACGGACAGCGCCGTATCGAGCATGTCCGATGAGGTCATACCGTAGTGCAGGTAACTGGACAGGGGGCCGACAAACTCGGAGACAGAAGTCAGGAAGGCAATGACATCGTGATTGACCTCGGCCTCGATGGCATTGATCCTGTTGATGTCGAAGTCGCCCTTTTCGCGGATCGCCCTGGCGGCCCTGGCCGGGATGATCTTGTGTTTCGCCATGGCCTCGGCGGCGGCTGTTTCAACCTCCAGCCAGGTTCGGTACTTGGCCTCATCGGTCCACAAGGCCCCCATTTCCGGAAGCGTGTAGCGCTCGATCATCAGCCCTTCGGCACCTTCTTGGCATCGGCCAGGAACTTCTCGAGTCCGACGTCGGTCAGAGGATGATTCATGAGTTTGTTGATGACATTGTAGGGCAGGGTGATGACATCGGCGCCCATCATGGCCGATTCAACCAGATGCATCGGGTGGCGAGCCGAGGCCACCAGGACCTCGGTGTCGAATCCGTAGTTCTGGTAGATGGCGATGATGCGGCTGATCAGATCCATGCCGTCCGACGAGATGTCGTCTAGCCGTCCTATGAATGGCGAAACATAGGTGGCTCCGGCCTTGGCCACCAGGAGTGCCTGGGACGGCGAAAAGACCAGGGTGGCGTTGGTCTTGATTCCTTTCTCGGTCAGGGTCTTGATTGCTCTTAGGCCCTCAAGGATGGTCGGGATCTTGATGACGATATTATCGGCAATCGCAGCCAGCTCGGAGGCCTCGGCGATCATGGCGTCATGTTCGGTTGCGAACACCTCCGCTGAGACCGGCCCGGGGACAACTTTGCAGATATCAACCAGCAGTTCGCGGTAGGGGCGGTTCTCTCTGGCCGCCAGGGACGGGTTGGTGGTGACACCATCCAGCACCCCCATGGCGGCGGCCGATTTGATCTCTTCCAGATTCGCAGTATCGATGAAAATCTTCATGGAGCCTATCCTTTATCGTATCGGACCGACACCAGGTAAAGACCGTGTGGCGGAGCCGTGAACACAACTCGCTTCCTATCAGTGGAGCGTATAATATCCTCAAAGTCGGTGAGTGTCAAGTTGAGGCTGTTCTCGTCGGGACTAATGGTGGCCAGGTTGACCATGGCCCCGACCAGGCTTCGAACCATATTGTGCAGAAACCGATTGCCCCGAATCTCGTAGATCAGCAGCGGCCCCCATCGAAACCAGCGCGAGTATTCGATCCGACAGACGTTGTTCTGCTTGAGGCTGGAAGCCACGCAGAACGGGGCGAAGTCATGCTCGCCCACGATGATCTCGGCGGCCCGCTGAAGGGATTCATAATCCAGCGATCGGGGATGGTACCACCGGCGATCGCGCCAGAGGGCCGAGGGATCGGCGCTCACGAGATAGCGATAACGCTTGGAGAGAGCATCAAAACGGGCATGGAATTCGGGCGGCGCCTCCGCCGAACTGCGGATCAGGATGTCGTTATCGAGATGGTAATTGAGAGCCGGGCAGAACCGCTCGGCGGGCAGATCGTGGTCGATGTGGAAATTGGCCGCCTGTCCCAGAGCATGCACCCCGGCGTCGGTCCGGCCGGCGGCTAACAGTTTCACCGTCTGGCCGGTGACCTGCTGAATAGCCTGAGTGATCTCGCCCTGGATGGTGGTGGCGTTGGCCTGCATCTGCCAGCCGGAGAACGGAGTGCCGCAGTACTCGATGATCAGCTTGATATTCCGATCGGTCATCGCGTGGCCCACCAGAGCAGTCCGACTGCGATCGACACGCCGGTCATGAACGACCACTCGGCCGCGCCGAAGCGGCTGCGGCTGTATATGGTTCGGCTGGTGCGGCCGTCGTAACCGCGGGCTTCCATGGCCAGGGCCAATTCGTCCGCTCGCTGAACCGCAGCCATGAAGACCGGGATGATTATCGCGGTGGTCTTGCGAGCCCTCTTGATCAATGACCCACTGAAGCCCATGCCGCGAATGATCTGGGCGTTGCGGATGGCGCGGAACTCCTCGTAAAGAACCGGGATGAAGCGGATGGCGATAAAGACGATCATCCCGATCTCGGCAACCGGCACCCGGAGATATGATAATGGGCTGAGGAGGCGAGTGATACCCTCAGCCAGCTCGGAGGGGGAGCTGGTCAGGGTGACCAGGAAGGCGATCGAGGTGAACAGCAGCAGACGCAAGGAGAAGAAAGCAGCCCGGTTGACGGCCGACTCGGTGAGTTCCCAACTCCATATCCTGAGATACACCTCTCCCCCGCGCTGGGCGAATACAATGTGATACAGGACAGTGACAGCGACCAGAATCATGATCGGCTTGAGGCCCCGGGCCACTGCCGCCACGCCAACACCCGATGAAAGCAGGGCGGCCAGAAGTCCACCCATCAGGACAATGTAGAACCACGGTGAACCGGTGAACAGAGACAGGATCAGCACGAGAGTAACCGGAATCATCTTGCTGCGGGCGTCCAGCCGATGCAACAGGGAGTCCAGGGACCGATACTGGCCCAGCATTATGCCGCCGGCTAGTGTCATGAAGACGTGTCCGAACCCTTCTCAGAATCGCTGTCCCCCCGCCGTATTGGTGAGTCAGCGCCGGTTCGAGCAGTCAGGTCGTGCATCTGCTTGAGCTGGCACTTGCACGATCCGCACGGGTTTCGCTCCCGATCACGCCTGATCTGATACCATCTTAGGGCCAGATAGGCCGCCGCCACGAGGACCATCACCGCAATAACGATATGTTGCCATAGACTATCCATTAGAATCCCAGGGCTTTCATAGACTGGAACACGACCAGGGCGCCGATATAAGCCAGCGCAGTCATGTAAGTGAACACGCCCAGGGCGTATATCCACCGGCCGGTTTCATGGCGTATTGTAACGAGCGTGGCGCTGCACTGGCAGCACAGGGCGAAAAAGACGCAGATAGACAAAGCCACGGCGACGCTGAACAGGGGTTGCCCCTCCCTCGGACCGTGGATCCAGGTGGCGCTACGGAGCTTGTTGACCATGGAAGAAGAAGCGCCCTCCTCGATCTCGGAGCCGAGGTTGAAGATGGTGCCAAGAGTGGCAATCACGACTTCTCTGGCGGGAAACGACGACAGCACGGCCATGGTTATCCGCCAGTCCCACCCGAGCGGACGAAAGACCGGCTCGACCGCCTGCCCCAGGTAACCAAGATAAGAATGCCGTATATGAGCGCCGGATTTGCGCTGGGCGATTTGATGGCGCTGGACAAGATAGTCGGCTCGAACCTGGCGTAACTGGTCCAGACTCGCAGCCAACGGGCCAGGCAGGTCCCGAGACGGCATCTCCATCGCGGGTACGCCACTCAGTTCGTCGATTGTCCCAGTGCTTTCTATCTGCGCAATCACACGGCCGGCCGCGACCGCATACTCATCGGGCAGTGCTGTTACTTGTTCGTCAATAGTGGCCTGAAGGATGGCCACCTGTCCGTTATACTGCTGCAGGGCATCCTGCTGGAGTTGCTCGAATTCCTGAACAACATCGTCCGAGTGCGGGTAGTAGCTGAGCGCCCATACAATGACGGTAATGGCGAAAATGACTGTTCCGGCGCGAAGTACGAAGGACTTGACTCGGTTGTACACGCGGACCATGACCGACCTGAGGGTCGGTAGCTTATACGATGGCATCTCCATAATAAAGGTGCCGCGCTCGGTCCGGAACAGAGTCCTCTGCAGAACAAACGACACCGCCACCGCGACGGCGATTCCCAGCACGTACAGCGCAGTGAGGGTCAGGCCCTGAAGGTTGAACAGACCAAGATAGGTGCGGTGCGGAACGAAAGCTGCGATCATGATGGCATAGACCGGAAGACGCGCCGAGCAGGTCATCAGCGGGGCGACCATGATGGTTATGAAGCGGAGCTTACGGTCTTCGATCGTTCGCGTGGCCATGATTCCCGGCACGGCGCAGGCGAACGAGGACAGCATCGGAATGAACGATTTACCCGACAGACCGCACCAGCGAAACATGCGATCCACGAGGAAGGCCGCGCGCGCCATGTACCCGGTGTCTTCCAGGAAGGCAATGAAGACGAACAGGATTGCGATCTGCGGCAGGAAGATCAGCACCGATCCGACCCCGCCAATGACACCGTCCGTCAGCAACGATTGCAGCGGTCCGTCGGGCATGGTAGCGGCGATCATTTCGGCCAGTGAGGCGAAGGCCCAGTCGATCAGATTCATGAAAGGCTCGGCCCAAGTGAAGATTGACTGAAAAACCAGGGTCATCATGACTACGAGCACTATCGGTCCCAGCAGAGGGTGGAGCAGGAAACGATCAATCTGCTCTGAGCGGCCCTCTCGCGTTGCCCCGGCGATACTGGTGACCGACTCGGCGATCCTGGCCGCTCGACTGGTCAACGCCATGGTTTCCGCCCCGGACAGGGTTCCCCTGATCCTGCGAATGTGGTCGCGTCCGGCAGTAAGTTCTCTTCTGGCCTCTTCGGATGTATTCGACGACTCCCCCAGCTCCTGCAGAAATCTCCTCTCGGCCTGGCCATCGACATCGAAGATAATTCTGAGGTACTCGGCCCGGGTGCGCGGACGTCCATCATCGAGGTTCCTGAGGGTCTCGACCAACCTCTCGGTACGGTCGTCCAGGGGAATCGGCGGCGGGACGACAGGCCTGACGGTCATATCGGTGACCGCCCGCTTCAGTTCATCGATGCCGCGCGCCCGGTTGCCGACCACCCGGACTACCGGGGTACCGCCCAGCAGTTTGCTGAGCTTGTCGGTGTCGATGCGGATGCCGCGCCTGCTGGCGACATCGGACATATTCAGGGCCACCACTATCGGCAAGCCGACCTGCATCACCTGAAGAAGCAGGTACAGGCCGCGCTCCAGGTTGGTGGCATCAACAACGCAGATAAGGGCATTGGGGCGATCCTCGCAATCGATCCCCCCATACAACGCCGACGCGGCGATGTACTCATCGGGCGAAAAAGCAGAGAGAGAGTAAGTCCCCGGAATATCGATCAGCTGGAACCGCTGGTCGGGATGATCGGGGTGGTGGAAGAACCCGGAGACCTTCTCGACTGTCACTCCAGGGTAGTTCCCGACCTTCTGGCTCAGGCCGGTCATAGCATTGAAGATAGTGGTCTTGCCGCTGTTGGGATTGCCGCAGATCGCGACTACAGGGCTGCCGACAGACTCATCGGACCGGAGATCGCGTTTCATAGAAGCCCGTCGAACCCTCAGTCCTCCACCTCCACAGCCACCAGCGAGGCCTCGGCTCGGCGAAGCGACAGGCAACTGCCGCCGATGCGAATCTCCAGCGGATCATGCAGAGGGGCATCGCGTAGAAACACGATCGATCGGCCGGGGTAAAGTCCCAGCTCCATCAGACGCCGGGCCACCGGAGAGTCACCAATCAGACCCACAACACGCCCCTTTTGCCCGGGCAGCATACGGTCGAGTGAGGTCATGAGGCTTCCTCCGATTTGACACGACGTCGCGGCCGGGCCTGGCGGCGCTTGCTGATATCAGCGTGCCCGCGCCCCGAGCCGGCCCGTTCAGAACAATCACGGCAAAGGCCCTGGACCTCGATCTTGAAGCCATCAGGATGGAAGCCCATGCGACGGGCTCGAGTCTCGAGCGCCGAGATTATGTCGTTGATATCGACCTCCACAAACTCCTTGCAGACGCTGCAGTAGAAGTGGCCGTGAGGAGCATCAGTAACCCGGTCGTAGCGGGTGACACCATCGCCAATGTTGACTTCCTCGGCAAGGCCGACCTGGCAGATGAGCTTCAGGTTACGCCACACCGTGCTGTAGCCGACATTGGCATCCCTGCCCCGCACCTTCTGATACAGCTCGTCGACGGAGACATGTTTTCCCAATTCGAAGAACGAGCTTATGACAAGCTCGCGTTGCGGCGTCATCTTGTAACCGCGCCTTCGGAATAGCTGCTTGTAAGGCTCCAGTTCCATATCGTTCCCATTGATCGGCCGAGCCGTTCTCGGCGCCGGAGGGTATCTAAATCAGGACAAACACGTCCTTAGGTTAAATGAAATCGACATTCAATTTCATTATAGTTATACACGGGTGGGAGTCAAGTGATTTGTGAGTTTCGTCACAAGATATGGCGACTCCCCCTAACTAATTGTTATACAACAAACTACGCCGATCAAAAAGAGAACAACTCGGCGCCCGGAGAGTGTTGAATGAGTATTCAGCCGAGGGTTAACCAGCTCCTTTGCGTCTGGTTGGGCGATGCAGGGCCGGCCTCCACGCGGCAAAACGGCGTCTCTTGCACAGCCGCGGGGTTCGCTGCCTCCGCGGCATCAATGGGTATCAACAAGTTCCTCGTTATGGGTCGGTCGGCCGGGGCTATTTCATCAGGACCATTTTGCGTGTCTCGGCATCCCCGCCGCGCTTGAGCCGATAGAAATACACTCCGGTGGACACCGCCTTGCCGTTATCTGAGGTCCCGTCCCACTCAACGGTATACGTCCCCGGCAACTGCGACTCGTTGACCAGGGTCGTCACCCGCTGCCCAAGCGCGTTATAGATCGACAGGCTGGTCACCGGCGGGTGTCCGCTGGTGGGACGCAAAGTGTAGCTGATGGTCGTCGTTGGGTTGAAGGGATTAGGGTAATTCTGCGCCAGGCTGAAGGACCCCGGCAATGCGGCGTATGGCTCGCTGTCCACATCGGTAGGCAGTTGCGAGACGGCTCCGAAGAACTGCATCACGAGGCTCAGCAGCCGGGTACCGGGGCCATAGTTAGTGCTTTCGCTGATCCACTCGACAGCGAATGAAAGGAGCACCGTTCTGTGCGAAGGAGATACGTCGTTCGCCACCCCCACCGTATCCAGCGGGGGATAGGTGACATTACGGGCCGTCAAAAATATAGGCACCCCCTGGCCCACCGGAACCAGATTAGCCTGGAACGTAACAGGAGCTCCGGAGCCCCCCCACTGGTAGGCCACGGAATCATTGAACGGTGATTGCTCCGCAGGAATGAACCGAGCACCATAGACACTATCCTGGGGTTCGGCCCCGAAATAGTCAGGCAGGAACGTGGGGTCGAGCTCCTCGATATCCCTGACAGCATCCGCTGAGGTCAGGAATAGGTTGCCGCCGCTGTCCAGATAGTCGCGCATGGCATTCATGTCGCCGCTCGTAATGACCCCTCTTCCGGCCTTGCCCGTGTGCCAGAACACCATCGGATAATCGCCCAGATCCACCCCGGTCGGTTCTCCCTGGACATCGGTGTGCCAGACATCGTGCGGCGTGCCGAGTTCATATAGCCAGCCCGAAATTGTCTCATCGTAATTGTCCCCTCCGTCGTCGTCGACCACCAGCACCTGAGGGCCGCCAAGGGCAATCTCAAACGGGAAGACGGCGGAGAACTCATCGGTGCCTTCAATGGACATGATCGAGTCCGCGACAACTTCGAGCCAGATAGTATCGATCCGTGGCGACACTTCGGGGTCGACCGTGAATTCAATCGGCTCACCGGTCTCAGCAGGGCTGCTGCCGAGATAGCCGACTGTTGAGACGTCGTTCATGAACGTGATGTCGGCATTGTTGCTGGTGGCATATAACCTGGCATTGAATGCCGGGCGCATGAGGTTTCTGACGGTCACCGAGATCGCAATCGTTTCACCGGCTTCCGCATGGCCATCGCCGTCTCCGCCCTCAGTGTCGTCAAGCACCACTGGGTTCGATCCATAAGGTTCGATCCAGGGACGAGAGTAACTCACGTCAAGGTCGGCATACATAATCGAATCGCTGTCTGAGATACTCCAGACGCCGACACGGGTAACCGCGCCCGAGTTGAGACCATATTCGTTGGCCCGTGAACTGGGGATGGTCAAATCGTGCCATTCCCGGGCATCAGTGAAGCCCGGAAAAGGGTCGCCGACGTCACCGACGTTATTCTCGGTCAGGGCCAGATCGTTGTTGCCGTCAGCCTGCTCAACGGCCAGGCGATACCACAAGTAGTTCGTATTCTGAGCAGGAGCATTGGCGTCATAGTGATAGATCAGCAATCCATGGCCCGGAAGGCCGGCATCGAAGCCGATCTTCTGACGATTCTCGACCAACCAGTATTCTCCGGGTGCAGCCGCCTGATTGCTGAGCCTGTAGACGACCGGAGAGTATTCTGAACACGGTATCTCGGCCTGGTGAAGGTTCGACTCAACATCAATCACATCAAGAAAACCTACGCCGGCGACGTTGTGCTTGCACCAGGCATCCAAGTGCGCAGGTTTTCGCGAGTTACCATTGTAGTTGCCGGTGGCCATGAGCGACCAGCGACCGATGCCGTCGGAGCTCTCGGGTTCATAGTCGATATCGTAATAGTCGGGAAGGCCCAGGAAGTGTCCGTATTCGTGGCAAAAGACACCGATAGGATGAAGTCCCGAAATGCCGTACTCCTCGGGGTTCATGGTGTAGTCCCTGATCTTCACGCCATCGAGTGACAGGGTACTGATACTGCCCTTATGAGACCAGATACCGTCCGCCCCGGTTTCGGCTCCGGCGCCGGCATGGACAATGATGAGGCCGTCGCACCAGCCGTCACCGTCGGAGTCGTATTTGGAGAAGTCGGCGCCGTCGGCTTCGGCTGCCATGGCAGCATCATAAACCAGGTCTCGGCTGCCCTGGCCCAGGCCATGTCCATCAATGTCTCCGAGAAATCGATAATGTTCATAGGTCTTCGGCATGCGGTACCAGCCGTAGATATCGCCCTTGATGAAGAACGTGCCGTAGGAATTCTCCATGTAGAATTCGGTCATGGAGCCGGTTGGGTTCAGCATGCCCGGCGGATGGGTTTCGGGATGGGAGAACAGGAGGGAGTCGAACTGATAGGGCTGGGCGTCGACATATCCTCCGGAGGATGGGTTATCGTCAAAGTCGACGAGGATAACGATCACATGCGCTGTATCCACGGCATCGTAGGACAGGCTGAGCTTCTGTGCACGCCTCGATTCATTAAGGGGGGTGTATTCTACCGGAGAGCAGCCACCGGCGGCAAGGAAAGCCCGCCACGAGGCGGTCTTCTGATCGTAGACTCCTTCGGCCTTCCACTGGGCCGCCAGGTCGGGGTGCGGAGCAACGCCCCAGCCGGTTGCCGTCAGCGCCAGAATCAGCATCATGAGCGCAGTGATTATCCTGGAGTAAGTCATATTTGTCAGTCCTGGTTTTCTGTGTCCTACTCTTAAACGCATCCGACAGCGCGGGGGTTCAATATAGGCCGCCGGAGGTTATTTCAGAAGCAGCATTTTGCGCGTTTTGCTGGTGGACTCAGAGCTGAGACGGTAGAAGTAAACGCCGGTTGCGACAGGGTTTCCGGAATGGTCCACGCCGTCCCAGACAACCTCATGCGGTCCAGCCGGAAGGGTTCCGTCCAGCAGCGTCGTTACTTTGCGGCCGAGCGCATTGAATACGACGAGGCTTACGTCCGAGGAGCGGGACAATTCGAAGGCGATGGCGGTTGTGGGATTGAATGGGTTCGGGTAGTTCTGGGCAAGGTGCACTTCCACGGGCAGGACATCGGTATAGAGGTCGTTAATACCGGTGGATAGGTCGAATTTCTCCCTGGCCCGAGCGACAGCTTCTTCGATATCTGATTCTGTCTCACCGACAACGAGGGCGAAAGCAACCTGGAAGTACCGGTTCGGGTCAATATCCTGGGCGTCGGTGTTCACCATGAACATGGCGTCACCGCTTGCTGTCGCACTGGAGATATCGCCACCGAGTAACAAGGAGTAGAGTTGGTCGGCCTCAAAGCCCTGCTTGCCGCCGTCATTGTGAAGGGCCGTGACACGACTCAGCCCGGCCAGGGGAACCAGGGCCACCATCGGACCCGAGCCGTCGGCGGCGCTCTGAACGATGGCGCCGTCCGGACCCTCGCAGACCAGGTTATCGCCCAGGGGGGACAGGTCGAAATCGGCCAGGAAACCGAAACTCAGATTGGTCAGGCGCTCAAGAGAGGTGTTGCGGACCATGTAGTTGAACATGATTACCGGAGAAGCGTCGGCCCAGGTAACGACATCCTGGGTGACAGTCACCGGTATGGGAATCTCGGAGTAGTTATCGGTCAGCTCGCTGACGGCGTGGTCGCCGCCATCGCCGCCGTCCTGCAACTGGGTCAGGTGTTCGCGGGCGCTGAAGTCGGACTGACGTATACCGCCGTCGCTGTCACGAAGCGAAGAGGACAGCTGCAACGAGTTGCGGGCGATCACGATACCGGCCTCATAGAGCAGATTTTCGCCGCCGCGGAAGCGGAAGCCCTCTCCGCCGGCCGGGTAGATCGAGCCGGCGCCAAGACCGTACTGGGCGAAGTCGGAGACGCTGAAGCTGACGTCAGCTGTATTCTGTGTTATGACATAGCCCTTCGGTTCGATACCGATGGAAACGGTCAGGTCGAGAGTGTCGAGCACGACGCCGTCGGTTCGGGACAAGATCAGCATCAGGTTGGCCACCGCGCCGTGGTGAGCACTACTGTCGACAGTCAGCGTGAAGGGCGCAAAGTTAGCCGCAAGAATGCCTCCGGAGCCGAAGTAGAAGCCACTCTCGGCAACGTCGGTTCGAACCGGAGCATCGTGGTAAGCGCTCAGTCGCGCCTGAACCGACGGCGTATTGGCAGCGGCGTTCGACAGCGTAATGCGCAGATCGAAGGTCTCCCCCGGCATCGGAACGCCGTCGCCGCCGATTTCCTTGCGCACCAGAGCGAAATCAGGCACGCCCGGCGCCGGCAGATAGTCAAGCAGGCGGGCGCCATCGACAAGGCCGTGACCGTAGGCGTTGTCCTCTCCGGTCTCACCCTTGTCGACGGCGGCTTCGATCAGGGCAGTCTTGATCTGGCTCACTGTGGCCTCGGGATTGTACTGACGCATCAGGGCAACCAGGCCGGCGATGAAAGGGGCCGCCTGCGAGGTGCCTTGCATGGTTACGAAACCTCCGCCTCTGGCGCAGGAACGTATGGCTACGCCTGGAGCGACCACCTCGGGCTTGATCGCATCGGGATTGCAGGAGGACGGCCCCCGGCTGGAGAATCCGGCAATCTGGCCGCTTTGGTCGACCGCGCCGACCGAGAAGGCGCTGAGCGGGGTCCCGGCCCAGTCGGCCGGATTCCGAACACTCATCGGGTCGGGGCCCTCGTTGCCGACGGCGAAGATAGTCACGATGCCGGCGGCTTCGACTGTTTCCAGAATTTCGGTGAAGGTATCATCACAGGGTGCGAACAGCCCTTTCGGCACGCCCCAGCTATTGGAAATGACATCGGGCACATCGTCGCTGGTACCGGCATCGCCGTCGGGGTTGATCGCCCACTGAAAGGCTTCGATAATATCACTGAGCGTCGTCTGCAGCGGGCGTCCCTGGTCGATTACGCCGGCGCTGATCCACTCGGCCCCGGGGGCCACGCCGACGGTGTCACCGCCGACAGCACCCACGATAATGCCCATCGTATGCGTTCCATGGCCGCTGCGGTCACTGGGCGGGCTGTCAGGATTGACTTTGCTGAACCAGCACTCGCCGAGGGGCGCACGATTGCCGCGCCATTTGTCGGCCAGAGCTGGGTGGTCCCACTCGACACCGGTGTCGAAATTGCAGACCAGGGTTCCCTGACCATTGAGACCCTGCTGCCACAGCGGGCGGATATTGAGAAGTTCCAGGGCTGCCGAAACAGATGAAGCCATCCGGGGAGACGTGGGCTCAGTCCTGACCGGGGGGTCGTAGACCAACTCGGCGTCCTGAACCACCATCTTGACTCCATCGAGCAGGGCCAGATCTGCAATCCGGCTCACGGGCAGACGGGCGGTGTATGCAGGAACAATCCAGAGTCGACGGGTCGAGACTGAAGAGTGCTCGGTCAGAAATCGCTCAATCCCCTGAGCCCCCCAACCACGACGCAGCGGGAGATTCTCCGCAAGAGCCTGAATTCGGTCCGCCCGGCGGGCCTGAGGGTTCTTGATTACGCGCCTGACCGGCTCGGGCAGGTCGTTATGAAGAAAGACAACTATATCGATCAGCGAGTCGCCGGCAGAAGAGGCCGAATGGGCCACCGCCACCTGAAGGCCCGGCGCGAGGTTAGGCAGTTCCGCCGCCGGGACGCTCGCAGCAGCCGTAGTCAGGGCGGCCAGCAAACCTGCAAATGTAATTGTCTTAACATTCATTTGTTGCTCCTGTCAGCTCCGATCTGTCTGGAGCAAAGTTCGTGCCGCCATTGACTGTTGCTGAACCCAATCCGGTTGAGTGCAACAGAATGCGGCGGCATCGCCGGCAGCCTCATAACTGACTACGACATGGCTATTTACATAAACGAGGGCGTGGCCCGCCCGGTTCCTGATCATGGGTGATTATCACCAGGGCTGCAGAGTGTGACTTGCTTTGCTCATTTCGGCCGCAGAACCGCAAAGTTTTTCATTCTCAAGTGCAAGCCGGGGGCTATATTGACGGCATGGCTTCAGGTAGTCGCGGCAGACTCAGAGGTTCCGCGGGCCCGTTAATAGTCGTGGGCTTTGCTCTCGTGGTGCGTCTGATTTACCTCTGGCTGTACTATCATCTACCCGACTGGCATCACCTGACCGTCGACAATCTGTATCACCACCATTGGGCCCAGGTCACAGCCCTCGGAAATGTGATCGGTGACACGACGTACTTCCGGGCCCCCTTCTACATCTGGTGTCTGGCGGTACTTTATGCGGTGTTCGGCGTGTCTCTCTGGGTCGGACGGCTGTTCGGGTTGGCGATCGGTCTGGCCTCGGTCATGTGCACACACTTGATGGGCCGACGTATGTTCAGCCACAAGGTCGGCCTGGCGGCGGGTCTGATACACAGTCTGGTGGGAGTGATCGTGTACTTCGAGGCGGAGCTGCTTCTGGATCCGCTGTTCACCCTGCTCATGCAAATCGGTCTGCTCTTGTGGTGGGGATGGCGTCAATCCGGGAGTGTGCGCGGTCTGGCGGGGGCTGCCCTGGTTTTCGGCGCGGCGACGCTGACCCGGCCAACCGCCCTAGTGATTGCGATAGTGTTACTGGTCGCCATGGGATTTGCGCAGGGCCCTCTGCTTCGGCGGTTGCGCCTGATGGCGGTCTTCATTGGAGGAATTGGATTGGTGATGTCAATCACCTTTGTCCGTAATCTGGCGCTAGCCGATGATCCGGTGTTGGTTGCATCACAGGGAGGAGTGAATTTCTATATCGGCAATAATCCGGAGGCCGACGGAGTATCCGCGGCCCTGCCGGAGCCGTTGGGGGCGAACTGGAGAATTCGTCAGGTATCGCATCTGGCCGAGCAAGCTGCCGGCAGATCGCTCAAACCGGGAGAGGTCTCCTCGCACTGGCTTGGGCGAGGCGTGAGGTGGATTCTTGATAATCCAGTCGAAGCAGCGCACCTATATGCGATCAAGCTGTACCGGTGTGTTTCAGGGGATGAGGTCTCCAATAACCGCGATATAGGCCGGTTCTCGGATCGAATATGGTTGCTGCGCGTCTTGCCGATCTCCTTTAGCGCCCTGTTTGCCTTTTCGTTGGTGGCGGTGCTGGGTCGGTGGCGGACCAGCGAATCGGTGCGTCTGTTCGGCGCTATCGTAATCGTATACCTGGCCGCAGTTGCGCTGTTCTTCTTTAGCAGTCGATTCCGGTTACCGGTTATGCCTGTGCTCATGGTCCTGGCTGCAGTCGGGGCGATGCAGACAATCGAGCAATTAGTAAACCGGCCGTCGCGCGGCCTCGCCTGGCTCGGACTAATCCTCGGCGCATGGGTGTTTTCGGCCATTCCGCTTGTTCCCCTGCCGAGCGGTACAAGCGTAACCGGGCTACTCTCGGAGGGGCTGTTTCGGTATCACTCCGGCGACTACCCGGCAGCGGCATGGCGGTTCCGCCAGGCAATCGCCATTGAGCCGGCTTACCCCGAGCTTCACTTGAATCTCGGCGCCACCCTGCTCAAGATGGACAGCCTTGAAAGCGCCCGGGAGCAGTTTGCGATTGAGGCCCGGCTACATCCAGAGCGGCCGCGGGCATGGAGTAACCTGGCCTCAATTCGGCTACTTCGCAACGATCCCGACAGCGCCATGGTTCTGGCGGCGAGATCGTTAACGCTGGCCCCCTGGGATCTCACGACCAACAGGATTGCGCTCCGAGCGGCGTTCCGACTGTTTAGCGACAGCGACAGCCTTACTCGCGTCGTCAGCCGAGCCGCCCGCAGGACCGACGGCAACGTCTACCTGCTCAACGAGGCTGCAGCGCTGATGGCTGAAAAGGGCATGATCCCGCAGGCCAGGGATGTCCTTCTCCAGGCCGTCTCGTCCAAACCGCCGCCGATCGAGACAGATGATGCCGCATTCGAACCGGATTTCGAAAATCATCCCGTGAAGTGGCGGCGGGAACTGGCTCAGAGCCATTACCAGCTCGGGTTTGTCGCGGGGGTGTCACAGGACTTGTCGGAGGCGATTGCGCATAGCCGCAAGGCCATTGAGCTCGACTCATCGCTGGTTCCGGCCTGGATCAATCTCTGGGGAGGGCTATTGAGCTCGGATCGTGCGACCGATGCCGACAGTGTCAGGAACGAGATACTGCGGCGCTTCGGGGATCATCCTCTTGTCCAACGCAGGTTTCCTGATCCTTCACTGTGAGGACACGGGCGAGCGAACGGCCTATGGTGATCGCTTGCAGTCAGCGCTGTCATCGCAGAAGAAAGGGCCGATCGAATGATCGGCCCTGGAAGTGCTTATCACTTGAGACTACACCCAACAACCTCAGCGGGGCATCCGATCTGCCTCCTGGCGCTGCTTTCGAAACATCTCCAAGAGGATCTCCTGGCGCTCTCTTGCATTCTCCCGCGCTTCATCAATGCTGACCTTGACGGGGGCATCAGGATAACGGTTCTCGCGGACCTCACCTTCAACGGTACCGATAGCGGGATCGTACAGCCAGGACAGGATCGAGTCCGCCACGATCAGCATCGAGTCATCATTGATGGCCAGAGGCGTGAAGTTGAAATAGGCTGTCTTGAACAGGCTGGTCTGGTAGCGAAGAGCAACCGGGCTACCCTGGAAAACGTACCTGAATCCGAGCGGGTGGCTCTGACCATACAAGGACTTATACTTGTACAGGGTCTCGGCTCCTCTACGCACCTGGCTCCAGCCGACCTCCGGAAGTGCTTTGTTGAACTTGACGCCAACCGAATCGCCGGTCAGGATATTAGTATTTTCCCAGAAGTTAAGTCTACCGGCGCCCCAGTCATAGCGCTCGTATAGGTTAACAGTATCCAATGGCAGATATGGCCAACCTCCGCCATCACCGAAACGTGGGAGGCCACCGACGAAATCCTGGTGGAAGCCCCTGAAATACGAGGAATTGGGGTACAGCGGGTGCCTCTTCGTTGCTATTGTGTTCAAGGCTCCCGTATACCACGCCCGGGATGCCGATCCTTCGACTGCGAAGTAGAAAAGGAATGCACTCGGAGGGGTTATGGCCGAGTCGGGCCACTGGTTGGCGCCGAGAGTTCGATAGGGGCCCAGCCAAGTGGCCCAGACATTGATACCGGCATCGACGGCCATGAAGCAGAGTTCCAGGTCGTCGCGTGGCAGAGTGCCAGCGACCTCCTCCTTGTAGAGAATGAGCAGTTTATGCTTGAGCAATTCCGCGATACCCCAGGGTTTCCATCTGGAGTTGAAATAATCGCTCGAATTCGAATTGCTGCCGCTGACTCTCGTCGTGTCAAACTCGATATCGTAACCCTTGGATTGCGCCCAACTCTCAACCATGTTCTTCCAGTAGCCCCTGATCCGAAAGGTGTCGCTCTCCTTGTAGTATGGTCGCCCTGGTGTCGCGGGCATGAAGTCTACGACTGCAACATCCCTCTCGTACCGGGGATTGATTACCGAGACATACTCGAAATCGGGAGTCAAATCAGGAACCTGGGCATCGTCGCGGGCACGCACCCAGAAAAGGAAATCCAGTTGCAGAGTTGTGTCGGATGGGTAATCCCAGAAGACATTGTAAACGGTATCATCCATCGGCTCGCGAGGAGCTACAACCCATGTCTCAGAGAGAGTATCGCCAAACCACAGATCGGGATTCTGTAGGGCCTCGCATCGGTAATTTCGGGCCCCCATACCGCAACTCGTATTGAAGATCGTATCGCTGCCTGCGTAGGAGATATCACCGATGCGGATCAGGGAATCCGGAAACTCGTCCACCATCACCACAGTATCGAACTCGACATACCATCTCATCGAGGGCCAATCAGTAGTAGTATCTGTGAGGTTGGCGTTAGGATCGCATATCACGACATAGCGGGTCGTATCGACCTGCCCAATAGAATCGTAGCTTATCTCAATGCGCTCGATCTCCTCACCAACATGGAAAAGCTCGGCATCCGCCGTAACACACACCGGGCGCACGAACTCGCTATTGATCACGGCCTTCTCTTCATCCGTGTAGGGTCCATAGAGACGCCATTGGTACTCGAAGGGAGGTCGATTGTCGGCATCGGGGTAATCGATCGGATCATCTCCCCGGAACCGAAGCTGGACACCGGTGATGATGCCGCCTCCGGAGACCGAATTAATGGCTGGACGCAAAAGCTGAGCTGAGCGGATCTCGGTATCCGGCGGATTGTCGTTGCGCGAGAAGCGGCGAACAACAATATCCGAGGCCAGACCCTTTTCGTCCACTCCCTGCAGAAACACATACTGATTGACGAAGGTCTTAACCGGACTTTCGAGCGAGGCCGACATCTTGATTACATTCGAGGTCTGCGGTTCCGGCCCGGTCGGGGGAATATCCAGATATGTCCAATCGGCGTCAGAGACACCGGCTATATACTGCATTAGTTGATCGTGATCGGGCCCTGCTATGCCGATCAACTCCTCGGTAGCAACGTGGTATCGGAAATAGGACAGAACACCATCAGGATCCGTTCCTACCCAGTACACAACCGGATTGCGGGAAAACTTGGCCCCCTCCGGAGGTATATTGACAAAGTAGACAATCGGCCTCTGGTTTTCGTTAATCTCGCCGTCCAGGGTCTTGGTGCAGCTGGTAATCAGCAAGGTCGGAAGCGCCAGCGCAGTCATTACGAGGGCCGCAAACCCAAGGGCGAAAGCGGTTACGTGAGTCTTTTTATTCATAGCTATCTTCTACCCCCGATCAGAATGACATCGCCAGAGTAAACCGGTGTACTTCGGTGAGAACGCCGAAATCCTGGAACGCGTAATCGACGCTGATCGATCGATCATCGCCGAAAGGCAATCGCATTCCTGCTCCGGCAGCGAATCCGTCTTCATCATAGTTGAAGCGATGACCCCCGCGGAGGAAATACCGGTCCCGGAACGAGTACTCCAGGCCGGCGTTGTACTCCTCCAGATTGTCCGAGGGATGCGCTCCTTCGGCCGCGAACGTGAGGATATGATCCTCAGCTTCTATGACATTGATGCACCCGCCAAACTTGAAATTGATGGGCAACGGATACGGCTTCTCAATCATCGTCATATCGGGACCGAAATTGGTGATCACCATGGCAATCTTAAATCCACGGTGGCCTGTATCATACGAAGTGCCGACATCGGCCGACCAGCCGTTAGCACTATAGTCGTGAACGAACTGGCCGATGTACCTGAGGGTGACGCCAATTGAGAAGCGGTCAGTGAGGTAGCGACCATAGGAGACACCCAATGCGAAGTCGTTCCAGCCGAAGGTCCTGCCGGTACCGTGCGGATAGTCGTAGTCGCTCTCGATCATCTCACCCGAGCTGAGGGCATAAACACCGACGCCGACAACGCCGCCGACGGACTCAAGGGGCTGGGCGAAAGCAGCGAAGCCGTAACCCACATCGGCGGGCATAGCAATATATGTAAAAGCTGCTTCCCTGCCCCACAAGGCAGTAAGGCCGGCCGGGTTATAGTAGACGGCCGTCACGTCGTTGGCCACGGCAGTGTATGCCTCCGCCATACCCATAGCTCTGGCCGACACTCCCAGTTCCAGAAACTGCGCACCGGTGGTGGCGACCTTGGCCTGACCGTGACTGCTCGAAGGCAAGAGCCCCAGCACCGCCACGAGCATTATCAATACCAGAGCGCTCGTTGCTCGACCGCGGGCGACACCGGTTGCCGTTGAAATATCTCTCAGTCGCATCGCTTCCTCATATTTCTATGACCTTAACATTCCAGCATGCTTCAATCGGCCTACAGGTTCACCTCCAGGCCCAGACGAATCTGGCGCCCATAATCCCAGTTGGCCGGGTTCAAATCGTACTCCGTCCCACCCTTGATAACCTGACTCTCGTTGCGCTGCGTGTCCGGGCGACCAGTGTTCCTGTACACGTAGACCACGTTTCGGCTGTTGAACAGGTTCTCGACCCAGACAATGAAGCTGTAATCCAGACCCAGGAACTTGAAGTCCTTGGTGAAGCGAACGTCAAAAACGACTGTCGTGGGCATTCGCAGAACATTGCGCTGGATATCCTCGCCGGCGATCTGGGCCAGATTAGGGTACGTCCGATCGGGCGTGAACGGACGACCCGATTCAATCACCGCCTCAGCCGCCAGAGACCAGCCATTCGGGATCGGCAGGCCGAACAGACGCGGCTTCACGGTAGTCGGCACGAACACCTGCACAGTAGTGACAACTCGATGGCGAATATCGTCATCGAGCGGCGCTTCCGAAAGAGGTTCGCGCTGCAATTCCTCGTTGCCCAGATAATTCTGGTGTGCCTCTGAGGCCTTTCCAAAGGCGAAAGCGTAGGAATAGCTCAGGGAACCGTTGACATAGCCGCCGCCACGTTTGTCGAGCTCGAACTCAAATCCTCGGCTGCGCCCGTAATCGGAGTTCTGGTACTGCTGATACAGGATGTTGCGGATCTCGACCAGCCGACTGTTGATCTTATCGAACTCGTCCTTGAAGTAGCCGGAAATGTCGATCGAGTAGTTCTCGCTCATGGCGTACTTCACACCGAATGAGTACTGCACGGTCTTCTGGTAGTCGAGGTTATAGTTGCCGATGGGAGTATTGCGGTCAACCGAGACCGTGTTCCGGCGAAACATATAGGTGAATCTCGGTAACTGGTAGAAGTGACCGTAGTTGAAGTGGATCTTCGCCTTATCAGAGATCGGGTATGAAAAGCCGATACGAGGCGAGAACTTCTGACGGTCACCCAGGATAACGCCGCCACCGAGGTCATCCTGTTCGGCTACCGAAAGGAGATCGTAGCGATCCTGAATATAGAAGTCCCACCGGAAGCCCAGGGACGCGATCATCGAACCATACTCAAGCTTATCGCGCAAGTAAACAGTGCCCTCCCAGGGATCATAGTCCCACATATCGCGGAAAGCGCCCCGATCCGGGTACGGCCCTCCATCTGGACGGCCGGTGTAAGGATACTGAGGATCCTGAATCTCGCGGAACTCATAGACTGAGCGCTGCAAAGCGAATCCGCCTTTGAGCTCGTGCGAACCAAGCTGCCAGAAGGCCTTCACCTCGCCCCGGTAAGTGTCGGTCGAGCGGCGGTGCCAAACCAATTCGTTGTCCTGGACAGATTTGTAGCTGCCGGGCGACAGGAAGCTCCTCGAACCACCGTAATCGTATACCCCGTTGCCGTTCACATCAGTAAAGGGTTCACCCGGGTCATACCGTCCGTTCGGGGCATCATATATCCCGTTGCCGTTGCGATCGAGAAACGGAACACCAACCTGCCAGGGATCATTCGGGCCGTCGTACTTACCGTTGTGATTGATATCCATATTCGTGGCCGGATCGATGCTCTTGATGAACATATCGATACCTTCTTCGTAGGTACCGTTGCCGTTGAGGTCGACGAAGTCCTCACCGATAATCGAGTCGCCGTCTATGTACGGTTCAGGTTCGCGGATGTTGACGACTTCCTCGCGGTATGCGTCGTATCTGCCGTTGCCGTTTTTGTCGTAGAGGTAATCGCCTGCATCCCAGACTCCGTTACCATTCAAATCCAGGAATGGCTCGCCTTCAAGGTTGTCGAGAATGGGGTTGTCGTTGAACCGGAAGTCGCTCGGAGTAATTTCACCGGCCTGAGCATTGACATCATAGAGCCGGACCCATTCACCCGTAACTTCGTTCCAGACAAGCTCCCCGCCGGTGTAGGCCGGACCGGTCAGGCCGTATCCGTACTCCATAGTATCCGGATACAGGTTGATCAGTGGTTCCGGCGGATCGTAGACTCCGTTGCCATTGCGGTCCTCATATGATTCCCATTCGGAGTTGAGCAGAAAATCATCGGGGTCGAGGCCGCGACCCGGATTGTTCGGATCTCCCGGTTTCTGTGAGATGTCGGTACTCGAATAAGAAATGACCGCCTCGTAACTGAGGTTGCGGCCGATCGCCTGCGAGACTTCCATCGACAGCGAATTCCATTCATTCACATAGATTGGGGCTGTGTTCGGAGTGTACCGATAATCCCAGTCAAAGAGAGTCCGATGTTCATAAGTGTCCTTGTACGACAGGATAAACTTCAGGTTCTGCTTCGGGCGGAACTTGACGTTAAACATCCAGTAGTACTTGTTTCTCAGACGTTCCGGCACATCCAGCCCGAGGAGATTGAAGTAGCCATACTCGCGGGATGTTATCGGTGTGTCGTACTCTTCGTACTGATGAACTCCGTCGTCCTTGCTGACCTCGCCATAGAAGTAATAGGTGAGTTCCTTATCTTCGAGGAAGTTCAAGCCGAGCGCCGGAAAGACCTTGCTCTTGAAGATCGGATCGGGGCCTTGCAGGGAGAACTGGACATAGTCGTAATTTCGCGAGTACTCGTTCAGGGTGGAGTTGCCCAGATCGTCGGTCATATACTGCAGGCTGGCCCTGGTGTTATCCTTGGAACCTGTCTGCGTCGTGATTTTGACAATACCGGACAGGGCGTTGCCATACTCCGGGTCAAAACCGTCCTTGATAACCGTAAACTCCTGAATGGAGCCGGAAACCAAAGACAGGGCGGCGCCAGCCTGGCCAAGGCCACCGAGAGGGTCACCCATTGGGACACCGTCCACGATGTAAGCTACCTCACCGGCCCGGCCACCGCGGATGAAAATCTCGCCTTCGCTGCCGGTTACAACACCGGGGACTTGAGTCAGCAACTCGTCGACAGTGGTCACCGGCTGCTTCTTGATGGCTTCCTTCGTGATGCGCGTCTGGTTAGCTGTCTCGAACTTGTCGATTATCTCGAGGTCGGCAACAACGGAGATAGTCTCACCGATCTCTGTGACCTTCTTGGTCAACTCCTGGCTGACCTCGGTCGTGAGGTCGGTCTTAACCTGTACTTCAGTAACCTCGACGGTGTTGTAGTCCAGGTGCGAGATCTTGACGGTATACTCGCCGGGTTCCAGACGGGCGATCGTATAGCGGCCGTCAAAGTCAGTCATGGCCCCGAACTTGGTGCCGACCACCAGGACTGAGGCGCCGACTACGGGTTCACCGGTTTCGGCATCGGTTATAGTACCTTTGATCTGGCCGACGGCCGCGGCGAATACGCCTGCCGGCAGCATCGTCAAAAGCGCCACAAGCAGTCCAAAACATAGAAGCTTCCTGCGCCCGGTAAACATTGTCGATCCTCCAGGTATCATGAACAACCTACACTTTTCACACCACAGGGCGGCGAGAACCGCCGCCGAGTAATCCATGAGTAATCCATATGCCGGGGAAACAAAAGGAGGGGGATATGCGCAGCGAGGATGACCAACAGATTCGACAACTCAGACTCGGCTCCAGACCCAACACCTAATGTTCCAACCCATTCCAAGGGGCCTTATATCACCCTTGAAAAGACCCTTATCAAGCGACCAAAATAGGCCAACGGCAGCGGGCAAGTCAAGCCCTTTTTTGGCGACAAGCCTCAGCGCCGCCATGGTATAGACTCCCCTCACGCAGCCTTCGTTCAAAGATATCACGTTGTCCAAGGCGGTTTTTTTTGACGTAATCGACGCGTAGCTGCAATTCATGGTTGTTTGCCGAGATCGCCTCAGACGGTCGCATCGACATCGACGCAAGTCCAAGGTGGTCGCACATTTGGCGTTCGAAGTCGGCGGCCAGTCGACCGAATGCCTCCGGGTCAATGCGGCGCAGTGTTTGCGTTGAGGAGGATTCCGGGTTCAGGGCCGGATGCGTGGCGGTCCCGTTCAGCTTGATTGCCCCGTGCTGGAGAACCGCGGTCTTGTGTCTGCGGGCGGCCGATGCGACTATCTTGCGATCCGCCGAGATGATTTCCCAACGCGCTCGGCTGGCGAAACACGGGGCCTTGTGAAAGAAGTCGGGCCGGGCATTGCGGCCACTTGAGGCGCGTACGATTTCGGCGGGCCGACCAAGTCCCCTCAGAAATGACACCAGTCCCACAGAAACCGAGTTAAGCGAACCAACCCCGGGCCGGCGCAGCACGGGAGACGGGCTGGACTCGGTGTCCCAGACCAGACAATAGGTAACCTCAGAAAGGTCGTGATACAGCGCTCTCCCTCCGGTCACCCGCCTGATGACCGGGGTCTCCCCCACCCGGTGCAGATCGACCGCCGAGTCAAGGCGCTGGTTGCGACCGATGGTTATCGCTCCCTCGGACCATGTATACAGACGAATGTGCACCTGTTCGGGCTGTTCAATCACCGTGTGAAGCAGCCACTCATCGAAGCCCATATTGAAATCAGGCGCGCCGCCATAGTGGGCGTGGAATACTATCATGACGTGAAGATATGAACGGGAGACCGGCGGCACAAGGATGCCGGGTGGAGCTATTTAACTCCCGGGCCGAGAAGGCTCAGCAGCCGTATGGGGCCCACAGGGGGCAGCCGTACGGCCCTGGTTCGATTGGCCGACTCAGTCGGTCGGGAGAGCATCGAGATCGATGCCGTACTGCTTGATCTTGAGGCGCAACGTCGATTCCGGTATGCCCAGAAATGCCGCTGCATGCTTTTTGACTTTGCGCTTCTCGCGCAGAGCCTTGATGATGAACCTCTTCTCGTGCTGGGACAGATAATCGTACAAGGAGTAGCCGTCATCGAACTCCACATCGGCAACGGCGGCTGCGTATCCGGGGGTCCGACCGGCGCCGACAGAGGCAATGCTCTTCGACAGGGCCCCCGCGTCTATCTCTTCGACCTCGCCCGAAAGAAGAGCCATTCTCTTCAGTTCGTTTTCGAGCTGGCGCACATTCCCCGGCCAGTCGTAATCGACCAGCAACTGCAAGGCTTCGGTGGAAAGCGTCTTGCCGGTGTCCCGCAAGAAGTGATTGGCCAGCAGGGGGATGTCTTCCCGACGTTCCCGCAGCGGAGGCAAACGGAAGCTGATTGCGGCCATGCGGTAGTAAAGATCCTGGCGGAATCTCCCTTGCTCGACCAGTTCCTGCAGGTTCTTGTTGCTGGCGGAAACAATGCGGACATCCACCTTGCGCGGAGCAGTGTCGCCTAGGCGAGTGAGTTCCTGGGTTTCGAGAATCCGAAGGACTTTGGCCTGGATGCTCTGCGGCATGTCGGCGATCTCATCCAGGAAGAATGTGCCTCCGTCCGCCTCCTCGAACAGGCCGGCCTTATCGCGATCGGCGCCAGTGAAGGCTCCGCGCCTGTATCCGAAGAGCTCGGACTCCAGGAGCGTTTCCGGCAGAGCGGCGCAATTGACGGAGATAAAGCGCCTGTCGCGGCGAGAGGAATTGTAGTGGACGGCGCGAGCGAGCAGGTCCTTGCCGCTGCCCGTCTCGCCCTCGATCGTCACCGCGATATTCGAATCCACAACCTGTCGCACCTGCGATAGTACCTGCAGGAATTCGGCGTTCTGGGTAATGATATTGGGAAAGGCGGTCCGCTCCTGCAACTGCGATTTCAGACGCCTGTTATCTTCCTCCAGTTGGCTCTTGCGTATCTCGGCCCAGCGGAAGGCTATCAGGTCGGCGAAGCCGACTACAAAGTTCAGCTCTTCCTGGTCGAAGGGATTCAGTCGATTGTCCTCTGCCAGCCGGTCAATGTACAGATAGCCGATTTCTTGGTCGGAGGTCTTGAACGGGGCCACCATGATGCTGCAGACCGGGTCGGGCATCTGGGGAAACAGGTTATTGACAAAGGGGTCGCGACGAGTGTCCAGAAGCAGCGAGGGTTTGGAACGGGAAATCTCCTGACCAAGTAGCTTCACGAAACCATCGGCGAAGTGCGTCGTTTGCTCGGGACTGAGAGAGAAGCTGGCTGCGACATAAGGACCATCCCGGTCGGGCACCATGATCAAGGCGCGATGGCCGCGGGTCTTGCGAAGGAGCACCGTGAGGATACCCTCCATGCCGCGCGACCTGAGGTCAGAGTATTCGTCGGGTGTTAATATATTGCCGAAAACCTTGAACTTATTCTCCTCGGAAACAGACAAAGCAACTGCCTGATCGCCGAGAGACCGTAGAAAACCGGTTACGGCCCGCATGCGAACAGCGGCCTGCTGGGTTGCGAATACCTTCTCGGCCCGGCTCAGCAGTTTGAATCCGCGTGACAAGTCTCCGGCCTGGCAGGCCACCACACCACCGTGGAAGTTGGCCTCGGCTTTCCAGTATTCCAGGTGAAGTCGACGGAAGAGCCGATATGCTTCGTCAAGGATCGCTCGAGTCTTCTGATAATTGGGGTTGGGGCTCTTAACCAGAAGATTGGCATAGGCTATGAGAGTGCGGCCAAGCTCATAGGAATCGTCGACGACGCGCAGCGTGTCGAGGCTCTCGTGCATGTGCTCGGTGGCCGACTCGAGATCGTTCTTAGCCATGAAGACACGCGCGATTACCGATCGAGCCAGACCGATCTCGAGCCGCTCGCCCAGCTGCAAAGATAACTCGAGCGCCTTCTGACCATACTTCATGGCCTCATCGAAATTGTCCAGGGACAACTCGACTTCGGCCAAACGCCGCGCCGACTGGGCCACCAGCGACGAATTCGGAGCTAATACCAGGCCTCTCTGGTAAGCGTCCGCCAACGTGGCTTTAGCCCTGTAGGTATCGCCGCGCTCGAAAGCCAGTTCGCCGGCGTATTCGGCGTAGATCACGCGCTCCCTCTTCAGATCAAGGCGAACGATGATTTCAAGGGCGCTGTCAAGCGACCTTGACGCCATGATGAACTGCCGTCGGCGCATCTGCAAGTAGCCCAGCGAGAGGAGGTTCATCGCCAACGACATCTCCTGCTTGTCCGACCTATTCCGCTCAATGGCGGACTTAAGATCGAGTTCGCCCTGGTCCCACTGCCCGGTGCGCACCCTGGTTCGTCCGAGGTTACCTGTCAACTGCGCGAGTTTGCGGCCATCGCCTCCCACCTTCTCGACAGCATCCTCGAGGAAGGCTGCGGCGGCAGCATACTCACACCTTAAATAGGCGATTCCCGCCAACTGGTTGAGAGCATCAACCTGGCCCTCATCATCCGTGGCCCGCCGGTAAGCAGACAGCGAATCGCGAGCTCGAATCTCGGCGTTTTTCATCTCGCCCAAAGCATAGTACGCTTTCGATAGGATGAGTTGAACTCGAGCATAGCGTCGATTGGCAGGAAAATCGGCCAGAATCCGAGCCGAGCGCAGCCCTGACTCGATGGCCTGCTTATAGCTTCCCTCGAAAAACAGCCGGTCCGCCTGGAGCAACAGATAGAGCCCCATTTCGGGTGATCGATCCCGAAACTCCTCTTCCTTGAGGCGAGAGAGGTCGGTCGATCCGGCTTGATACTGCCTTTGGCGAAATGATTCTTCCACCGCCAGCAAGCGATCGTCGAAGGATATCCTTGGTGAGGAAAGTTCCATAGTGATCAACTCTCTGATGATAGCACCGAGTCACAGACTCGGCGCCGACAGCCGCTACCTGGCCGTCGGAGTTTCTGTCGCCTGGTTAGTAGTGGGCTCGATAATCATAGAATAGAGATCCCACATCAGGCCAAAACCGGCCCGCCACAGCAGGCCATCAAACCAGCCCCCGCCCTGATCGCCAGTGGAGGTCAGGCGTTTGCCGGTATCCAATATCACGGTGGTTGTAGTGTCGCTGGAATCGCCGCTGTCACCCAAGCCGCCATGGCCGCTGTGACCCGTGTCTACATCCCAGGGGTCCTCGGCAGACAGAACAGGTGAGAAGATAAGGCAAACAAACGCCAGCGACAGCATTAGCAACGTCGCCACCAAACCTTTGCGTCTCATGCGCAGTGCCTCCTTGATGAATTCTATAACGAACTGGCCAGGCCTGCAGACCGGACTTGTGTGCGACTCTCGCGACGGCCTGGCGCATGTCTTGCTGCCCACATTGTAACCCCGGTCTATATGTATGTCAAGCAGGAAATTAGGCGACGCAGGTCCTGCGCCGGAGCCGCTCCAGCCGACATTCGTAGCAGCTGAGCCGTAAATCGGGCTCGGGCTCGGGGGACCCCGGATAGCAGTATCTGCGCCGCAGACATGACTTCAGGACGCATGGCGGCCGAGGGAACTACTCCGAGGTTGATAAGACTTTGTCCGAGTATCTGTTAGTCCATTCTGTTCAACTCTCAATTATCGATGCACGGAGGCTGATCGGACAGCCGCAGGACTGATCTGGCTTGTCGATGAACCTCGGACGGCTCATCGACGCCGCGGAGAAAAGCCCGCGGCTACGCGAGAAAGGCTGCCTTGCCGCGTAGCGAACGTCCTGCGTCGCCCGACCCAAGGCAGAAGGGCTGGTCAATGTTTGGCTGAGGACCCATTTAACAGGCCCAATGGGGATAGCTGTCAGGACTCTGAGCCGAGTTGAGCGGATAAGCCCCTGTCAACCCGTTCGGCCACCTCATCAACCCTGATTCCGCGCATACACCGCATGTGGTCCTGTCCGGTCAGCGGGCACTTGTTCTTAACACAGCTGATGCAGTCCAAATGACTGAGATATACCAGTTGCTTGTGCGGGGTCAGGGGTGAAGTCTCGGCGGGATCATCGGCCCCCGACAGGACGACAAGCTCGGTCCCGACCGCAGCCGCCAAATGGGCCGGGCCGGAGTCGTTGCCGACAAACAACCGGGCGCTGGATAGAATCGCCGCCAATTGCCGCAGTCCCGTTCGGCCGCAGAGGTTGACGACCTGACCGGAGCCGGCCCGGGAAACTATCTCGTCGCCCGATCGACGGTCTGCATCGCTTCCTACCAGGACGACGCGCACGCCATAACTCGACACTATGCGCTTGATCAGTTCGAGATACTTGTCGATACCCCAGCGTCGAGACTCGGCCACAGCGCGATGAGATACGGCCACATAGGCCTTCCGGCGGTCGAGATCAAATGGTCGGAGCAGAGGCTCAGCAGTCGCGATATCCTGATCGCTCAGAAAGAGCCTGGGCCTTACGAATTCGAGGTCGATACCGGATCCTCGTCGCAAGAGGTTGAAGAAGCTCTCGGATCGATGGATTGAATTGGCCGGAACGGGAGGAGGCAATGGTCGGGTCAACAGCAGGCGGCGTCCATCGGTCACGTAGCCGATCCGCTCCCTTACCCCGGCCAGCTTGAAGCCGGATGCGGCCCCAAAGGACGGTGGCAGAATGTAGCCGATGTCGAAGTGATGAGGTGCCAGCAAATCTCTGATTTTGAAGACCGACAGCCATCCGTGGATGTGCTCTGGTGGAATGGCGATCAGGTTGTCAACTGAGTGGTTTCCGGAGAAGAGCTCGGCCATCGCGGTCGAGACCAGCAGGTGCACCTCGGCCCCCGGATGTGCTTCCCTGGCGTGGTCGATGGTCGGCAGCGCCATGACGCAATCGCCCAGGTGATTAGGGGCTCGAATTACGATCTTCGCAGGCATCAGATACTGTAGTTGCCTTCCAATTCGACTCGGGAGAGAAGGTAGGCTTTCATTTGCTCGAGGTACTTCTTCCGAGCTTCATGGAAAGCTATTCGATCCTCCAGCAGGGTCAACTTAGAAATCTGTCCGTCTTCAAAGCGACTTTGGGCGATATCGAGTTTCTGACTCACGATATTGATTTGCCGTTTGAGCACATCGAGCTTGCGATAGGCGAGGTTGGCCTGATCAACCTGGGCCATGATATCGGCCTGAGCCGACTTCTGCACTTTCTCGAGTTGCAGGCGGGCCTGCTCCTGACTGAGTCGTGCCGCTTTGACCTCAGCCGCGGACGCTCCGCCATCCCAGAGTGGATAGCTGAAGTTGAGCGAAACGCCCCAGCTGTCGGTCTGAAGTTCTTCCGACTTCGCGAGGCCCGAGATATCATCCTCCACAGTACCCCGTTCCAGGCCGTACGAGGCCGATAAGGAACCGTTCAAACCGTGAGAGCCGGCGGCATAGTCAGCGGCGCGCTCGGCTTTCTGGTATTCGCGCTGTGCCCGGCGAACCGGCGTGCTCTCGGCCCAGTTGCTGATGTAGGCGCGCTGCTCGCCATCCCTCAGCGGCTCCAGAAACTCAGGCGGCACGGGTTGCAGAGGTTCGTCGCTATCCCAGGCCAGGAGGACCGTGAGGGCGCGGCGTTGCTCGCTAAGAGCGTTTTCTCGTTCCAGTTGATCCAATTCGGCGTCGAGTCGAGCCGAAGCCGACTCAAGCCAAGCTGCCTCGTCAATCACGGCATCTATTAGCTTCAGCGAATCGATGTCGGCCGCCAGGCGTGCCGCCAGCAAGGCATCGCTGCCGACCTCAGCATCGACCTGGGCAACGAGGACACCGAAGTAGGCATCGAGGACATCGCGTTTCAGAACTTCGGTGTTCTCTGCGCGAGACAGTTTGGCCAATTCCAGGTCATCGCGAGCATTGTGCAGTTCGAATCTGGGCGTGGAAGGCTGAAGCAGCGGCTGTTCCAGCGAGAAGCGGAAGGTGCCGAGGCGGCGGTTCTCGTTTACAGTCCGGGTCAGGAATACGGTGTCGCCGTCAACAACGCGAGAGCGACGCAAAGGATAGTCCCATTCGTTGCGCACAAGGTTTGCGGCCAGCGTGAGGTCGCCGCCAGTAAATAGATTCTGCTTTAGCGTAATGTCGGCATCGAGGTTGAAGCGAGTGGACCGCCCAAAGCCCTTGACGTCGGTGCCGGGGAAGAAGTCGTAAGTCTCGTTGACGTTGTAGGCCGGCAGAGAAGTATTGATGGATATCTCCGGGACATAGAAGTTGATTCTCTCGGCGAAGTACTTCTGTTCAGCAACTTCCAGATTTCCTTCAATGATCATCCCCCTACCGGTTTGGCGGAGGGCAACCTCCATCGCTTCGGTCAGAGATATCTCACGGCCGCTCGCCGGTTGCACCAGACAAACAGCCGTCAGTAACGCCGCGGCCGCCTTGAATCGAATTGCTTGATTAACCCGCTGCATGAGTTCCTCTGCAAGATCGTTGTGGTATAGCACTATTCGTAACGAAGAGCATCGATAACGTCGAGATAGGCCGCTTTCCGGGCGGGATAGAGTCCGAACACGATTCCCACCGCGGTAGATACGCCTACGGCCAGGGCGATCGAGTAGAAGGAGACTACGGTCGGCCATTCGGCATAGAAAGCTATCCCACGGGCCAGTGAAACGCCCACGAATATCCCTATGAAACAGCCGACAAGACATATCGCTATTGCCTCGATCAGGAACTGACGCATAATGTCCAGGCGGGTCGCACCGACCGCGCGCCGTACGCCGATCTCACGAGTCCGCTCCAGGACTGTCGCCAGCATGATGTTCATTATCCCGATGCCTCCGACCAGCAATGATATGCCCGCGATGGCGCCCATCACTATGTTGAAAATCCGCTGGGTCTTCTGTGACTGCCTGAGCAGCGACTCCGGAACGACGATCTCGTAGTCGTCGACACCGAAATGACGGCGGCTCAGGACACTCTCGATCAGCCTTGTCATGACAGGAACATACTTCAGGTCGGTCACGGTGACGGTTAGTTGATCCAGCTCCGGGATGTTGTACTTCTGACGGTCCGCATCAGAGCCGTTCGAGGAAGAGCTGCCTCCCCCCCATATCTGAGCGCCGCCGAAGAAGCGCTCCAGCTTCTTCTTGGCGGTGGCCAGCGGGATGTAAACATCCTCATTGAAGTTCTTCAGTTCAAACCCTTCCACCTTGCCGCGGGCGATATACTTGTCGGCCATGACCCCGACAACGGTGAAGTTCTGCTGACCGATTCGGACTTCCTGACCGATCGGGTCCTCGAAAGCGAACAGGCTCCGCTTGGCTTTGGCGCCCAGGACGCAGATCTGGGCGAAGTGGTCAAGGTCTCCCTGATTTATGAACCGTCCGCTCTCCACTTCGATGGAGGAACTGTAGATGAAGTCCGGCGTGGTCGCCACAACCCGCACGGCTGCTTCCCTCGATCCCTTGTAGATCGTCGTGAATCCCTCGATACGTTGAGGCACTACATTAGCGACCATTTGCTCAAAGCGAGCAATGTTCTCTGCGTCGTCGAGCGATAATCCGGGTGAGCGGGCCTGGCCGAGATCGCTCGAGCGCTTTTCGCTCGGCGGCTTGGCGTTGATGATGATATTGTTGATTCCGAGAATAGATATCTGCTCCATCGCCTGTTGCTTCGCCCCCTCGCCGATCGACAGCATGGCGATGACCGCGCCGACGCCGAAGATGACACCCAGCATGGTCAACATCGTGCGCATGCGGTGCTCCCTCAGGGCGCCGAGAGATACCTGGAGAACGCGATCGTAATTCATCGTCCGCGACGACCCCGCCCGGGCGCCGGGGTGGAGGCGTCGCCGTTCGTTGTACGTCCCTTGTTCAATTCAGGCTCAGTGGCCTTGTCGCCGGGCAGGCCGGCTTCGTCAAGGGTCGGGTCCAGCAGGCAGACTCTTTCACCGCCATGGAGTCCGCGTGCAATTTCGATGGACATATCGTTACGTCGCCCCACCTCCACCTTGACCTCGTTCTTGTTCTCCAGGTAGACGACGGTCTGTCCGCCTTTCTCGAAGACGGCCTCAATCGGGACCGAGACCACCTGGGGCAGCCGCTCTATAATGATGTCACAAGAGGCCGACATTCCCGGCTTGAGATTGTCATCGGCGTCGATAATTGCAACTTCGACATCGAAGACATTGATCTCGGAATTCTGACTCTTCTTCCTGGCGAGAGTGCCCTTCTTCGTCACCACACCGTGGTACTTGTGGTCGGGGAAGGCATCCAGGACAACAATCACTTCCTGCCCGGAATCGACTTTGTTGGCGTCGACTTCGGAGACAGTCGTATTGACTATCATCTCGGAAAGATCAGGCAGCTTGATCAGTCCCATGCCGGGCCAGGGCGAGTCGCCTTCCTGGACTTTACTCATGCCGCTGCCCTTCCAGATCTCCAGGTAAACGACAAGACCGGGAATCGGAGCGTATATGGTCATCTGGTCAAGTTCGCGCTGCGCCATATCGCGCTTGTCGCGGGCGCGCTGGACCTCAACTTCGGCCTTCTGCACATCCCCCTTGAGCTGTTCGAGCTTGGCGTTGAAATTCAGTTCGGCGAGTTCGAGTTCGAGTCGGGCCTCCTCGGCGACGCGCTCGGCCTCGTGTTTCTTCTCGTCATAGTTGCGACGGGCCTTCTTCAGATCCAGGGTAAGTTGCTTCTCCTGAATTTCGTACTCCTTGCGTGCGCGGTCGAGGGCGGCGGTCTTGATCTTCAGTTCGGATTCGAGATTCGCCAGATCAGCCTCCTGCTGGGAAGCGTCGAATTTAATGACCGGGTCGCCCTTCTTGACGGTGCTTCCTTCGGGCGCCAACCAGGTAATCTGCAAACCGCGAATCCGCGGGGCGCTCAAGGTGTAGGCTCGCTTGGCGTCGACTCCACCGGTGGTATTAAGCGAGATAATGAACTCTCCCTTTTCCACCCTGGCCGTGGGAATCTCGATGTTCGGAGTGAACACAGCGTCGACAACCAGCCAGCCGGCGAGAATGATCGCAACCACCGCCGCCAGCTGTAACAGCTTCTTCATCCCATTCCTTTCCAACCGGCAATCGCCGGTGTCAGTCGTATCCAGAGCCGGTACATACGGGAGTTTACTGATTCGGCCGGACAAAGTTTCACATCAACAACCACGATCATACTTTCCAGCGCCGGTGGGTCCAGAGCCATTGGCCCGGATCACGGCGGATCACATCCTCGAACCATGCCGTGTACTGCTGCGTCAGGCTCCTGGTGTCGGCCTCGCTGTCGCCGGATTCTGGCGGATACAGGAGGTCCCCCATAATGACCCTGAACTTGTCGTATCTCAGCCGCTTGCACACCAGGGGAAGTATGGGCGATCCGCACTTGACCGCGAAGGCGGCCGGGCCTTTCGGCGTAGCGGCGGGACGTCCGAAGAAGTCCACAATGACTCCGGACGGGGCGTGCTGGTCCGATATCAGGGCCAGAAACTGACCATCTCGAAGCACCCTGAAAACCTGCCTGACCCCCTTGTCGACCGGCAGCAAGCCTGCCCCGGCCTCAGCGCGCCGCTGCTGCATGAATCGATTAACCCTGGGATTATGCTGAACCCCGGTCATGAAGTTCATCGGCACATCGAGCTGAGCCAGCCAGGCTCCGACAACTTCGAACCCGCCGTAGTGCGCCATCACGACAAGGCATCCTCGGCCCTCACGACGGGCCTGTTCGATTCTATCCATATCCGTCGTCTCGAACACTTCGTCCGCCCTCCGAACATACCAGTTCATGCGGGCGAGTTCGAAGACGCTGCGAGCCGCATGGATGAATGACTGCCGGGAAACCTCACCAATCTCGTGATCGCTAAGGTCATTCCCCAGAGCCCGGACAATATTGCCCCGGGCGACCCGGCGTCGCGAATTCAGCAGCCTGTGAGCCAGACGCCCGAGCCCCGACGCCAATCGATCCGCGGCCAGGGCTGGAAGCATGCGAACCAGCCGGACTCCCGTCCAGGTGGCGAGAAACTCGAGATTATGGCTCAGCTTCGCCATGGTTCATCGTCATCGTCGATCTTCTCCGGATTCTCCGGATCGCCGTAATCAAAGTCGGTCGACTGGTATCTCTCCTCTTCCTCCCACTTCTTGTAGTACTTGCGGCGCTTGTTGTACCGCATGACAAAGGCGATAATGACAATCACCGCCAGGCCCAGCCAGAAGAACGCAGTATCCATAAGTAACGATGTCAGGTTGAACTGACGCGCAAAATAAGTGTGCAATTCCTGTTCGAACTCATCAGTATCAGCGCCGGTGGCGGCGATCAGAGCTTCATCCTGGGATCGTCCGGCGGCCAGAACATCCAGGAAACGGTTCACCATCATGCTGCCGTACTCGCGGAAGAGATACTGGACCGACAGATATGATTGAGCGTAAGCCACATGCGCCTTACTCTCGTTGAAGCGATTTACGTTCTCAATCTCCTCCAGGCCGAGGAACCCACCGAATATGGCCGCACGGCCCATGGCCAGGTTGTCAGACCAACTCCACTCCGTCGAAACCAGCATGGCGATGCCCTCGTTGAACCATCGAGGCGCCCGATGATAGCCGGTGCGGCGATCAATCACAAGGTGCGCATATTCGTGAGCCAGTAGATGCTCCAGCGGCTTATTGAGGTTGAAACGGTCGGGTGACTTGATGATAATCATGCGCCGGCTCGGTATCGCAACAGCAGCTCCCCAGTGGGGAAAACGGCCGCCGACCAGGTGGTTGAAGTAGTTCGGATCGCCAACGATGTGCACCTCGGCCCTGTAGTCGAGTGTATCCTGCAGCAATTGCTGCAACTGCGAGCGAGTGCGCAACAGAACCGAATCGGCTCGGTCGACCAGGCGCGGGTTATCGACATAATAAACGAAATGCTCCCGGTTGATCGCCTCAGGTTGACTGAAGGCGCCGATTGCAGCCCTGCCCAGCGCCGCCATCAGAAGTATGACAAGGCAAATCGATCGAAGATTAATCATGGGCCAAAGATACCTAATTCCTTCGCCGGGGCAAGTCGATGATTGATTTTGAGTTCTTGCCATCGGAACCGCTTTCCCTTAACATTGTTTCAGCCTGAAATGAAACACAGTGTCGACAGGAGTTGAGATGGATATCTTTGAATACGCAATGAAGATGGAGCAGGACGGCAAGGCCTTCTACGAAGAGCAGGCCGCCAAAACCGATCTGGCCGAGTTGAAGAACATCCTTTTGGAACTGGCCGCCGATGAGCAGAAGCATTACAATATTTTCAGGGCCATGAAGGAAGGTAGAGCCGCTCAGTTCGAAGAGGCCAAGAAGACCAGAATTGTTACATCGGTCAAGAATGTCTTTGAGGACCTCAAGTCCAGGAATCAGGATTTCACTTTCCCCGGAGATATCATCGCGGCTTGGGAAGAGGCGCGCGAAATAGAGAAGAAGTCCGAGGACTTCTATAGAGAGAAAGCCGGAGAGGTCGATGCGCAGGAGCAGAAGCATATCCTCAATCGAATCGCCGATGAGGAGCACAAGCACTGGCAGACGATCGAGAATGTCATTCAGTTCCTCAATCGTCCTCAGGCGTGGCTCGAAGACGCCGAGTGGAATCACCTGGAGGATTACTAGGAGCGTGCCCGACGAGCTCAGTCGGCGCTGTCGCACTGAGCGTCGAAAGAGCCCTTGGCGAATTCAACATCGTGATGATGAGAGGGATCGCCTTCTTCATGCGGCGCACTCTCCGCAAGGACGTGACGGCGGGCATGGCGGATCCTTTAGCAGCCTGAAGGGCTGTCACCTGTTCTCTGATCAATCAGCCGGGCATCCCCAGGGATGCTCGGTTTTCGTTGGCGGGAGCGCAGAGCTGGATGTGACAGCAGTCAGGCCAGTCCGACTAATTCCTTCAGGCGGCGCGTTTCATCGACGGTCAGGTAGCGCCAGCGGCCTCTCTTCAGCGCCCCGACACCAAGACCTGCGAACTCCACTCTCTTGAGCCGTATCACACGATAACCGAGAGCCTTGAACAGCTCCTTCACCTCGCGCTTGCGCCCTTCCCTGAGCACGAGACGCACAACCGACTCGTTACCGTCGTGTTGAATGTGGACGACTCCAGCGTGGCCGGTCGCCCCATCCGGCAGCTCGAGACCGTCCTCCATTTTCAGCGCCGCGGCCTGATTGAAGCGACCTCTGACCCGGGCCTGATACAGCTTCGGGATCTGGTATCGCGGGTGGGCCAGACGGAAGGCCAATTCGCCGTCGTTGGTCAGCAGCAGGACACCCTCAGTATCATAGTCCAGACGTCCCACCGGATAGACCCGCTCGGGAACATCCTCTATGAAATGCCGAACTGTGCGCCGTCGGAAGGGGTCGTGAAGGGTGGTCATAACCAACCTGGGTTTGTTGAGAAGAACGTAGAGCCTGTTCTCGACCGGCCGCACCTCGGTTCCGTCGACTCGAACGATGTCCTCTTGGTGGTCGACGAGTACCCCCGGCTTCTCGATCGTTTCATTGTTGATGGTAACTCTGCCCTGCTCTATTAGCTTGTCGGCGCCGCGGCGCGATGTCAAGCCGCACAGCGAGAGGTATTTGTTGATTCGAGTGGTCGCCATCGTCTGCGTACCGTCAGGCAAACGGTACAGTTTTTCAAGCGGCTACAGACAGCCCTGCCGAGTACTGATCAGTCATTGCCTTCGTCGCCGCCCGATTCCTCCATGTCGAAGATCACTCCGCCGCTTCTACTTGTACGAGCTGCAGCCCGCGCAACCTCACGGTGATCGCCGCCGTTGTTCGCCGGTGATTCGGCGGCCGGATGTCCATCGCTGCCCGGCCGGGATGCGGCCACCGGTTCGGCTTCGTCAATCGGGACTGAGTCGGAGCTGTCCGAATACTCATCCTCGGACTCGTCGGCATCATCCTCTGAACGCGGCTGGTAGGCGCCGTCGGCGATGTTAAGCTTCTGCAGTTTGGACTCGAACTCATCGGCGCCCAGTTCCAGTTCGGTCTGGCCCTCGGGTTGGGACGCGCGAATCATCTCCTCGATCTCGGCCATCTTGGGCAGATCCGACAGAGACGACAGTCCAAAGAACTGCAGGAACTCCCCGGTAGTACCATATTGGAGTGGTTTTCCGACTGTATCGGCTCGCCCCTTGATAGCAATCAGTCCCTTTTCCAGCAGGTTGCGGAGAACCCCGTCCGAAGCTACACCCCGAATGTGCTCTATTTCGGCCTTGGTAACCGGCTGCCGGTAGGCAACTATGGCCAGGGTCTCCAGGGAGGCGCGAGTCAGACGCATTTTGCGACGGCGCGTGAACATCTCTGCGACGAAACCGGCGAACTCCGGGACAATGTGAAACTGGTAGCCGCCGGCGATTTCCCTGATTCTGAACGATGAGCCAGCCTCCATGTACCGGTTGTTGAGTTCGGCCACCGACTGGGCCACGACACTGGGGGTCGCCTCCTCCAGCAGATCGACGATCTTCCGCCTGGCCAGCGGTTCGGGCGAGGCCAGGATGAGGGCCTCGATGACGGAATTTCGGAATCCTGTCTCCATGGTCAGGTCACCACCTCCGTCGCCGCCTCCGAGCCGAGGACTTCTTCGGTGAGCTCGAAGTCAACGACATCGGCCGGGCCGCGCGGCGCTGAGAATCGTTCGCCTCGGTACACCCGGAGTTCGGCGAACGGCCTTGACTGGGCGAGGCTTACCCGACGACTGCGGGACAATTCCAGAAGTGCTATGAAGGTCACGACCGCCACGATCTTGCGGGGGGTATCGGCAAAAAGATCTTTGAAGCCGGCTTGCTCAGTTTGCGCCAGCGCGTTCAGGACAAAGGTCATGCGCTCCTCTATGGTCACTTCGAACGGCTGAACCTCATGCACGGCTTCCTCGCGGCGGGCTTCCATGACCTCCTTGAAAGCCGTGATCAAGTCGAACAGACCCACGTCGGGGATTTCGTCGATCACTGTCCGAATGTCGCCGACGGGGCTCGGTGGCACCCAATGACGTTCCTCCTCGATTGCCTTTTCACGCAGTATCTCCCCAGCTTCCCTGAACTTTCGATACTCGACCAGCGCCATGATCAGCTCCTCGCGCGGGTCGCTTTCTTCCTCGCTTTCACCGTCGCGCGGCAGCAGCATACGTGTCTTGATGCGTATTAGAGTGGCCGCCATCAGGATGAACTCACCGGCCACCTCGAGGTTGAGCACCCTCATCATCTCGAGGTATTTCAGATACTGGCGAGTAATACGCGCGATGGGAATATCGTATATGTCGACTTCTTCCTTCCGGATCAAATAGAGCAGGAGGTCCAGAGGGCCGTGAAAGACATTCAGGTCGACGCGATAGTCCTCGGCCTGCGGATCTATGATTACATCCATCATTTCGATTTCTTCTTTGTTTGGCGGTAGTCCATCTTCATGGCCGACCGCACTTTCGCCATCACGTTTTCGGCTCGCGCCCGGGCGCGGTCCCGTCCGGCGGCCAGCACGTCCCATACGTAGTCGGGAGCGGCCAGCAATTCCTGTCGTTTCTGCCGAAGCGGATCCAGGCGGGCATTCATGCGCTCGGCCAGTTTCATCTTGCAGTCGACACAACCGAGTTCACCCGTCCGGCAGGGCGGAGCAATCTCCTGATCGGCATTCCTGGAGTATATCTGGTGCAACAGGTAGATCGGGCAGCCCTCAGGATGGCCCGGATCGCCTTTGCGGATCTTCTCGGGATCGGTATAGAATGTTTTCAGACGCTTTGTGGTCTGCTTCTGGGTGAATTCCAGCGGAATGTGGTTGTCGTAGGACTTTGACATCTTGCGATTGTCAGAGCCCCGGATCAGCGGTACCTTAGTGAACAGCGCTTCGGGCTCCTTGAAAACCTTGCGATAAGTGCTGTTGAACCGCTTGGCCAAGTCATTGGCAAGCCAGATGTGCTTCTCCTGATCCTTGCCGACCGGAACCTTGTCGGCGTTGTACAGGCAAATATCAGCCGCCTGCAATACGGGGTAGCCGAGGAATCCGTAGGAATCGAGCCGGTCTTTCTTCTCTTGATAGGTGGGCAGGCGGGTCAGGGTCGGAACAGTGATCATCATTGAGAAGATCAGGTGCAGTTCGGCGTGTTGCGGCACCTCCGATTGGATGAATATGGCGCACTTTTCGGGGTCAAGACCGGCCGCCAGGAAATCGACGGCCATCTCGAAGATACGGCTTCTCAACGGCTGGGGATTCTGCCAGTCGGCGGTCAGGGCATGCAGATCAACGACGCACAGATACATCCAGTAGTCTTCCTGTAGGCGGACCCAGTTGGCCAAAGCGCCCTCGAGGTTACCGATATGCAGTGCCCCGGTGGGTTGCATGCCTGAGAGGATGGTCTGGTTCTTCTTCGTCGTATGGTCGGCGTTTTGTTTGTTTTCAGCCATAACGTACTTTCGTTCGGTCGGGTACCGCCGGGCTGCACGCGCATTCGCGGCACGGCCGGGCGGACCTCACCACCGTACCGGGCGATTTTAGGCCCGATAGCCGGACAAATCAAATAAAACTTTGTAGTTCAACCGGGCGCCAACCCGAACGAAGCTCGGTCTTTTCTACTCAGTAGCAGCAGTGTGTGTGACCACCAGGGACGCATGATGGATCACAGCCGAACAGGTGAGTTCTTCCAGTATCACTTCACAACCGGTCCTTGAACGGCGGAATTCGCCGGAAAAAAGCGGAAGGGGTGGGAATCGAACCCACCGGGGACAGTAGACCTGCCCCCCACACGGCTTTGAAGGCCGGGACCGCCACCAGACGGCATCCGCTTCCGTAGTGAATATAGAAGCCGAGAGTCGGTGGCGCAATCACTCAGAGAAAAAAGTCGGGCCGGACGGGTGGACCCGGAGGGGAGGTGGTCCTGCCGCATATCGTCCACCCGCCCTGAGCGCCGCATGGGAGATACTGGGGCAGTGGGAGGGAATGCAGGGGTGCGGCGCTGCCCGAAGGTGCTTCGCAGGATCATTCGCAGGCGGCGCGGATATCGGCGGCAAGCGCCTCGATGCGATCAGCTTCAAGGGCCGCCCAGCTTTCTGCGTGGTACCGCGTACAGGCCGAATACAGCATCGACACCTTGGCGGCGCTCCGCTCGTCAGGAGCCTGGTAGATGTCCATAAAATCCCATCCTCCGAGAAGGGCGTAATGAGACAGGAACCGGACTTCAGGGCACCTGAGTTTGACTTCCCGGAGCCATTTCTGACGACTGCGCGGGCTCTTTCGTGTGCTGGACGCCACCTCGGCAACCGAGTCGCCCGCGGCCGCCATGCGTGACATTAACACATAGGTCCGCATAAGCTGCCTCCGTCTTCTATTCAGATGTCGGGCTACGCGGCCGGATCGGCTCACGCACCGGCAATGGTCACTTTCGGACGCATGTTGTCGGATGGCCAGTCGATGAAATAGTATTCCGAGCGACCGCTGATGTCTTTATCCTCAAAGTCAACATAACCCGGAGGCGGCCGTTATGCACGCTTTTTTTCTCGGTCGACGAAGAAAGGGCCCGATCGAACAGCTCGACCGGGCCTCGAAGGGGACCTCGAAAGGCGGTGCTACTGGGCGTATTTTGTCTCGCCTACCGACTTCATGAAGATGTCGATGAAGCGACGCAGCTTGCTGGTGAAGGTGATGTCATTGGGATCACGATACTTGGCCAGATTGTGCGACAAGAAATTGAAACACTGCCCCGTCTGAGACGCACCGTAATCGGCGCAGTACAGGCGGCGCTTCAACTCACACTCGCGAATGCGCTCCTGATCGGAAATCACGGCTCCGAGGAACATAGCCTGGATACCGTAACGCGGATGTACGGCCAGATTCTGTCGAACGACCTCTTTCATGCGTTGAAAGAGGTCGCGCCCGGATCGAAAATCATCGACCTGATTGACCACCACGAAGGGGCGAAACGCCTTCTGCGTCTGATAGTCGGGATTGCGCTCCTTCATGCCGTCCTCCAGCTCGCAGAAGCGATTGAAGGCGGCCTTGATGCAGGCATATCCGGCGACGATGTCTTGCGGCGTGGTCACAATCACTTGATAATCCTGCGCCAGGGCGAAGTCCAGCGTGATCGTGTTGATGCCGGCCGACAGGTCGTACATGATGAAATCATAGTCGCGTCCGAGTTCATTAAAGGCCTTGATGAAGCGGGACCGCTGCATGGAGTTCATGTTAGCCAGATGCAGATCGCCGGCCTCACCGCCGATGATATCGAATCCATACGGAGAGGAGTAGACCAGCTGGCTGACCGCTCTGCGACCATGCAGGAGGTCTACGATCGTGTTATCGCAGAATGCGCCCAGCTTGTTGGTGACATCCGAATTGCCCAGGTCAAGATCGATCAGCAGGGCCTTCTTGCCGATGCGACCCAGATAGAAGGCCATGTTGGCGGAGATGTGGGTCTTTCCGACGCCGCCCTTGTTGGAGATGAAGGCAACTGATTTGACGATGTGCTTGCGTTTAAGAGAGAGTCGGTTGGTCTGGCCGATGAGCGAGCTTAGTTCCTGTGAACGGGAAGAGCCGGTCGCTGTCTGTGACGAATCCCGATCTTTGTGCGGCAGAACCGGTCTGGTCATATCCGGCCCCCGGGTCGGATCGACGCCTGTCGATGTCGACCCTGCCGAATCCTGAGATCGGATACGGTTGGTCGAGGCAACCGCTCTCTTGATCGGCTGTGCGTCGCTTCCGGACGTCGCAGTCGTACGCCCGCCTTGTCTCATGGATGTCCGTTCTTTGGTTAAGTCTTCCGTAGGCATGATGTTCCCCGTGTGTTGACGCCCTTTTTGAACCTGTTCAGATTATCGGCAGATATGCTCGAATTTTAACCAGTCGTTCGAAGTCAGAGCAGGCCGCCCCGGGCGCTGTTACTCTTCGTCCGGTTCGGGGTCGACGTGCACGAGAACGCGCGAGACCTCGGGAATAGCCTCAACCAGACGCAATCGCACTTCGTCCGCAATCACGTGTCCCTGTCGAACGGTCAGATCGGGATCCACAACAATGTGGATTTCGACGAGTATGTCGGACCCGGAATAGCGGGCCTTGAGGTCATGGGCCTCTTCGACACCCGCGATCTCATTGGCCAACAGCTCAAGCTGCCTCAGGATGTCCCGGTCGGGGGCAGTGTCTACAACCTCCCTTGCCCCGGCCAGAACCAGCTTACCGCCGACCTTGACAATGAAATACGTCACTACGAGAGCGGCCAAAACATCAGCAATGGCCCAGTCCGGATGCAGCCTGGCCGCACCCACGCCGATCAACACCGCTACCGAACTGAGAGCGTCGCTGCGATGGTGCAAGGCATTACCCACCAGGGCGAGACTGCGGATGCGCTTGCCTACACGAATCGTGGATTGATACAGGGCTTCCTTGAGCAGGATAGAGACCGCGGCCACCACGATGGCCGCCAATCCGGGTCGGTGCGATTGACCCTGATAGAGACCGGCGACTGCCTGATACGCGAGGTAGGCAGCGACGGCAATCAGGATCAACCCAACGACCATCCCGGCCATCGTCTCGATTCGACCATGGCCGTAAGGGTGACTCGCATCCGCCTCCTTCCGGCCGAACTTCAAGCCCAGAACTACAATCAAGTCGGATAGCAAGTCGGAAAGGGAATGAACACCATCAGCGACCAGGGCCTGACTGCGAGCCGCCAGACCGAAGACGATCTTGAGGACCACAAGCAGGGCGTTCACCGCCGCACCGACCCAAGTCACCCGCAGGCCGGCCGACAAATCGCGTGAACGTAGCTCAGATGAATTCACGATGGCACTCAGCTCCGGCTCCGATCGTTTCGAGAGACCGCGGACTCAGCCGCAACTCCACCTCATGATTGCCCCGGGGAACAGCAAATGCAACTCTGAAACCTGGTGCTCAGATTGATCGGACGGGCATCTTCTGGGGATCGCCGACCAGCATCGGCTCCTTGACCGTGAAAGCCTCGGCGTACTCAACGCCGACCAACTGGCCGAGTTGGTGGGCGCGGGTACGCATCAGATCAAAAATGTCCAGGCCCGGCTGAAAGATCTGCTTAGCGGTCACCTTATCGCCGAACTGGGTATGGTAGGCCTTTACCGCCTCGCACTTGGCTTCCATTTCATCGGAGATATCGACCAGAAATGAGTATTCGGCATTCCGGAAGTAGGAGACATAGGCGATCTTGCGGGGGCGGAACGGCTCACCGGTCAGATTGATCTTCTTGAGGCCGGCCAAGAAACAGGCATCATAGCCAAGCCGGCAAGCGATACGATGGTCGGGATGGCGTTGTTCCCAGTGAGGCAACAGGACCAACTCCGGCTGCGTGTCGCGGAGAATCTGAGCCACGCCGAGCTTGTACTCCTGACGCATATCGAGGGCTGAGTCGGGCAGATTGGCGTTGAGGCGCATGGTGAGGCCCATGATCTCGGCCGCTCTGTTGGCCTCTTCGGTGCGGTCGGCTCGTCCCCCAAGCGTACCCATCTCGCCACCGGTCAGGTCCAGAACCCCGACCCGGCGGCCCGCCGAGCTCATCTTGATAAGGAAACCGCCGCACGTGATTTCGACGTCATCCGGGTGGGCGGCAACGGCCAGTATATCGAGGGGAGTGTCAGCCATTCAACACCTCCCGGTAATAGTTCTCGTACTCGGAGACCACTTTCTCCGCCCGGAATCTCTCGAGGGCGATCGCGGCAGCGTTCTTCTTGAACTCGGCCAGCCGGGCAGTATCCTTGAGTAGCGATGAGCCGGCGCGGGCCATCGACGCTGTATCTCCCACCGGCAAGAGAAATCCGCTGCGGTAATCGTCGACGACCTCCATCAGCCCCGTGCCCGAGGTACCGATTACCGGGACGCCGCAGGCCAGCGCTTCCAGAGCCGCCAGTCCAAAGGACTCCTCTTCCGACGGACACAGGAACAGGTCGGCGCACGGCAGAACAGCCTCGACCCTGCTCTGGCTGCCCAGGAAGATGACGCGATCGGCCAGCCCCCGCTTATTGATCTGGCGCCGCGCCAGAGTCGTGTCCGGCCCCTCGCCGATGAGGACCAACCGCGCCGGCAGCTCGGTCTGTATCTTGTCGAAGATGTCGATCACGTCGAGCACGCGCTTGACCGGCCGAAAATTGGAGACATGGGCAATCAGGAACTCATCCTCGTTCACGAACTCGATCTTCTCGCAGGTCTGGGATTTCGGTCTGAAGCGCTCCGGATCGAAGAAGTTGTGGATGACCCTGATATGCTTTCCGACCTTGAACACATCCTCGGTCTCGTCGGCCAGGTACTTCGACACAGCGGTTATGCCGTCGGAAGACCGGATAGAGAAACGAGTCATGTCGTAGTATGACGGGTCAGCGCCCACCAGTGTAATGTCGGTGCCGTGCAGGGTCGTGATGATCCTGACATTGGGATGCTCCCCCGGGTTCTCGGCAAGCAATTGACGGGCGAGGATAGCACTGGCGGCATGGGGTATGGCGTAGTGCACATGTAATATGTCGAGGTCGAAGTTGCGGGCTACCTCGGCCATCTTCGCCGCGAGTGAAAGAGTATAGGGGGGATACTTGAGTAGCGGATAGGCGGTCATTTCGACGCCGTGATACATGAGGTTCTTCTGAAATGTATCCAGGCGGAACGGAACCGCATAGGAAATGAAATGGACACTGTGGCCGCGCCGGGCCAGTTGAATCCCCAGTTCGGTTGCGACGATGCCCGAACCGCCGGCCGAGGGGTAGCAGGTGATGCCGATATTCATTGGCTTTGGTTGTCCGACATATCCAGGAGTTGGTGATTTTGGTCTTCAGAATCGAGTTCGCGATACAACCAGCCAAGGAACCCCTGTCCGTACTTCGAGAGAAAGTACAGAATGTTCAGCGAACGTTCCTGCGGCGCGCGATCGGTGAAGACGGCATTGTACACGCGGTAGATACGATCGCGGGTCTCGTTGGACTTGCGCTTGTGGGAGGAAAAGACCTTCCCCTCGAAGCCCTTGATCAAGTAGTCGATCTTGGCGAGGGTCTGCTTGGTGAACTTCTTCAATGACGGATCGAACTGCAGGGCCTCAGCGGTGAACTGATTTAGGTGGTATTCGATATCCGAGCGAAGTTGCTCGAATCCCTTCTCGAGATTGGCCGGAAAGGTTGCGCTCAGAACCCGATTGACAACCTGCTCAATATCGCCGGTCAATTCGCGGTAGTCGATGTGATAACGATGAACCAGCTTCGCGATACGGGCCTCCATGATAGTCGCCGAAGGCCTCGCCATATAGTATGGCGGCGTCCGATCGAATAACTCAAAGAGACTGTGACTCTGAGCAAGATAGGCGATTTCGGCGGGCCCCGCCTTCTGAGAGATTACCGGAAACAGCCACGACTGCAAAACCGGTCGGGTTATGACATCGGTCGAGAACAACTCCGGCTCCGTGTCTATTCGGTCGAGAAGCTCCGTCCTCCCGACGGTCTTGTCGCCAACGACGAATTGGCCGTCCAGTCGCTTGACCGGACGACGTCCGTCGCAGTTGCAGAACAGGTGGGCGGCGTCATCACTTTTCTCGACCTGAAGGTGGTAGCCGCCAGCTTCGATCTCACTGTTGGTACGGCTCAGACAGCGATGGATCGCCTCCTGGAGTTCGACTATCCGCCGGTAGAATGGCCTGGCCAGACGCTTGACCTCAGGATCGCCCGGCGAAAACAGGACCAGGCCCTGCTCGCCCAGCAATTCGGTCATTACTTTTCCGAAGGCGCTGACAAAATTCTCGTCGGGCGTGTAAGAGCGATCAATTAGAGCATACAACTCATCGGTGAAGTCGGTTTCGCCGAGACTCTCACGGACCCGCAGCTTGATCGCGTTGAGCTGATCGGTATCCGAAAAACGGATCTCAGCCGTGGGCAGTTCGACCTCGGGCGGCGAGTCGTAGGCAACCCTGACCGGTTCGGACCGACGATCCAACAGCCAGGTGTGATTGACTTCCTCGAAATCATGGTCGTCGCCGGCAATCCAGAAGACGGGAATGACCGGTCGTCGCAATTGCTTGGCGTAGAGCCGGGCCGCCTTGATAGCCCCGAGCGCTTTGAAAACCACGAGAAGCGGCCCGCCGAGCAGGATTGCCTGCTGACCGCTGAAGACACACACGGTATCATCATTATCGCGCAGCAGAGCGATATTGTCGAGGGTTGCCTGAGTGGCCCCAAAGGCGGCGTTCTGGCGTTCAAGGATAGCGGCGACCTTCTTGCGATCAAATTCCTGATGACGCAACTGGGCCGCCGAATCGTAGATACTGGCGGTCGGATAGAACTTCCTGGCCGCATTCTTTTCGGCCAGGAAGTCAAGATATATGTCACTGCAGCCCATCGCCCTGGTGGGCTTGATAATATGTCGCATCAGGCCTGCGCTTGGGTTTCGGCTGTCTGTTCCTTTTGTTTGCGGCCCCGGCGGAACACGAAGTTAACGATGTCCTCAACGACAGTATACACAACCGGCACGACAATCAGCGTCAGTGCCGTGGACGATATCATCCCGCCGATAACGGCCCGCGCCATACCACTGCGAAATTCGGCGCCCGGTCCGAGTTCGAGAGCAAGAGGCAGCATCCCGAACACCGTCGCAAACGAGGTCATCAGGATCGGCCTCAGTCGGATCGGTCCCGCCCGCAAAATGGCCTCGGTCCTGTTAACACCTGCTGCGCGCGCTTGTTTCACGAAATCTATGAGCAGAATGGCGTTCTTGGTCACCAGCCCCATTAACATGACAATACCTATCAACGACATCAAAGAAACCGAACTGCCGAAAGCCAGCAGCCCCAGCATTGCTCCCACAATGGACAGCGGCAGGGAAACCATGATGGACAGCGGGTCGAAGAAGGACTCGTACTGCGAGGCCAGCACAAGGTAGATGAATATCACCGAGAGCAGCAAGGCCTTGAAGATGTTCTGGAAAGACTCTTTCATGATCTCCTGCTGACCAACAGTCCCGATGCTGTAACCCGCCGGAATGTCCAGTTCCTGCACTTCGGCCATAATCTCGTTGGTGACTGTACCGGCAAAGGCGCCGGTAGCGACATTGGCATTGACCCTGACTTCACGCTGGCGGTCGTAGCGCAGGTACTCGCCGATGGCCGTGGTCTTGGTCAGTTCGGCGACTCGATTGAGCGGTACGAGGAACGGGTCTTTGCCGGGCACTTTCTTCTGGGACTCGATCAGAATTCGACCGACATCATCGGCATTACTACAGTATTGATCGGCCAGTTGGATTCGGACATCGTATTCCTCATCATTGTCTTTGAATGTAGTAACAACATCGCCCTCAATCAAATAGCGGATTGTGACGGCGATTCCCCTGAGATCAAGACCGAGATCATCGGCCAGCTTGCGGTCGACCGCTACGTGCAACTCCGGCTTGCCTTCCTGCAGAGTGTTGTCGATGTCCACGGCGCCGGGCACTTCGGACGCGATCTTCTCGATTCGATGAGCCAGACGAGTCAGTTCGTCCAGATCGTCACCGCGTATAGAGATTTCTATCGGTTTCTCTCCCCCGCCTTCTCCCTGACCCCGCCCGACAGCAACCTTGATCCCGGCGATTCCCTGGAGCAACACTCGGGATGAGTCCATGTACTGCTTGGCCGACAACGGGCGATCGTCGGCTTCGGTGAGCAGGACCAGAAGACGTCCTTCGTTCACCGGGCGGTTGGTACCGCCAATAGAGATATAAGTATCCTCAATCACATCTCCGATGTTGTGGCGCAGGATGCTCTCCGCCCTTTCGAAGTAGCCGGTTGTCGCGTCCATGTCGGTGCCCGGGGGTGCCTTGAGGCTGATGGTCATCTTGCCCTCGTCAGATTCCGGCATGAACTCACTACCAACCAGGGTGGCCACCCCCAGCGCTGCAAAGAAAGCAACAGTTGCAGCCGCAAGCACTACGAACCGGTGCCGCAGCGACCACGCCAGCCAGTTCCGGTAGACCGGCTTGATCTTCTCGAAGGCAACATTCCAGTAGTTGAGGAAGCGGATGACCGGATTCTTCGGCCGTCGCAGATCCTCCAGAGAGATCGGCTTGCCGTTCTCGTCGGTCTGCCTTCTGAGCATTCGCCCCGAGAGCATGGGCGTCAGAGTAAAGGCCACGAACAACGACGTGGCCACTGCAAAGGCCACGCTCATTCCGAACTGATAGAAGAACCGCCCGACGATTCCCTTCATGAACGCTACCGGCAGGAAGACAACGATGATTGTGGAGGTGGCCGCGATCACGGCCAGGCCAATCTGCCCGGTCCCCTCCTTGGCCGCCTTGATCGGGGATTTGCCCTCGTCCAGATGGCGATAGATGTTCTCGATGACTACAATAGCGTCATCGACCAGAATCCCCACCGCGAGTGATAGCCCGAGCAAGGTCATCAGGTTGATGGAGAAACCGAGGAATCGCATGAAGGTAAACGTCGCTATGATCGAGATGGGAATGGCCAAACCCGTAATCAGCGTCGGTCGCCAGTTCAACAGGAAGAGCAGGATGACAATGACCGCCAGGGCGGTGCCGAAGACCATGTTGACCTGTATTTCATGGATCGAGTCGTTGATCCAGTCGGACTGGTCCTCGACAATCTCGACCCGCACATCGGGGGGAAGCTGCTCGCTCAGCTCCCGTACGACCCGTCGCACGCCTTCGGCAGTCTTCACGATATTGGCATCGGACTGCCGGATGATCTCAATTCCTATGGCCGGCTGCCCGTTGTATCGGGCCAGTGACCGCTGTTCAACAACCGTGTCCAGGACAGTTCCGATATCATACATGTAGACCGGCACGCCCTGAACATTCTTGACTATGATGCTGTCGAACTGGGGCACCCTGTCGAGTCGTCCCTGCATGCGAACCAGGAACTCCTGTGACTTCTCCTCAACCCGGCCGCCGGGAATCTCGAGGTTGGAGGCCATGACACTGAAGCGGACATCATCGACTGTGATCCCGTGCGCCTCCATTCTAAGCGGATCAAGGGCGAGGCGAATCTCGCGCTCCGAACCGCCGACAATCTCGACTCGGCCGACCCCGGATATCGGCTCAAGGCGCGGTTTTATGATCTCCTCCGCCAGGTGCGTGATTTCCCTGGGAGTCCGCCGGCCGGACAAGGCCAGGGAGACAATCGGCTCAGCCGAGGGATCGTACTGAGAGACAATCGGTTCTTCGATGTCGCTGGGCAGTTCGGCCCGGATGCCGGAGACTTTCTCGCGAACATCCTGTGAGGCAGTGGCTCCATCCACCTCGAGTTCAAACTCGATGACCACCAGGGAGTAACCTTCGCGAGACTGGGCAAATATAGACCTAACGCCGCTGACCTGGTTGCCGACCTCCTCTATCCGCTCGGTCACTTCGGACTCGACCGTCTCGGCCGAGGCGCCCGGATAGACGGTTTGCACAACCACGAACGGGAAATCGATGTCGGGAAACAGCTTGACGGGCATCTCGAGATAGGAAAATACACCCAGTACCAGCAGGGCTCCGATCATCATCGTCGTGAAGACCGGTTTATTGACGCACAAATCGGACAGTTTCATCGGTCGGCCTCTTCCACAGCGGTGATTCTGACAATGTAGCCGTCATCAAGATAGCTCTGTCCGACTGTCACCACGGTGTCGCCGGGCGTAATGCCGGAATCGATAACGACGCTGCCGTCAAGTTCGGGGCCGAGAGTTACTACTCTCCGGTGGGCAACGGTATCCAAAACCGTGAAGATCACGGGCTCATTGTCGAGCGTTATGACCGACTTGCGCGGGACTACAATTGCATCCTCCAGATGCTCAAGGACTATTGATACTCTCACGAACATACCCGGTCGATACCAACCACCCTCGTTTTGGAACAGCACCTCCGCCTGGAAAGCGCGGGTGACCGGATCAGCAGAGCGTGAAACACGCACGACCCGACCCGGCGTTGAAGGGCCGGCGCCATCCGCCCGGACTACGACGCTGTCGCCAACGTCAATGTATCCAATGTCCCGGGAGTTCACCGAGAACTTCACCCTCAATTTCTCGACGGCTGCGATGGTGGCCAGCTTCTGACCCTGATGGAGATAATCGCCGGGCGAGACTTCGAGCCTGGTTACAATACCGTCTATGGGCGAGGTGACCTCGACCAGACGCGCCGCCGCCTCGAAGTTGGCCCGGGACACCTCGTATTCCGTCTGAGCAGCATCGAACTGCGCCTCACTCACGGCCCCCTGCTCATAGAGGAACTTCATCTTCTCGTACTGCTTCTCGGCGTTGCGGAAGACCGATTCGGCGGAACGATAGTTCGACGTTGGTCCGGTTTTGTCCAGCGACATCAGGACCTGTCCGGTAGTTACTCTATGCCCTTCTTCGACGTGCACTCCCTGAACCGCCTCCGCGATTTTGGCGTAGATATCGGCCTGCTTCTCACCCTCAACCGACCCGGAGAAGGTACGGGCCAGACGGGCGTCCGACACACCGGCCACCATTGCCTCGATCGGGATCGCCTGGCGCCCGTTTGGAACAACTCCCTCCTGGCTGCAGGAACTCATAAGGAACCCGATCGCTGCGAGGAGAATAATAATGGTTTCTCTTACTGGTTTCATCATTGTCCACCCAGGAGTTCATTGATATCCACGGTTGTCGCCTGGCGAAGGCTCGCCCTGGCATTTCGAAAAGAGAACAGGGCCACCTCCAGCGAAGTACGAGCTTCGGACAGGGCGGTCTGGGCCGACAGCACTTCCAGCAGCGTCCCCTCGCCGGCCTCGTAGCGGAGATTGGCGATGCGCAATCCCTCTTCAGCCTGGGCGATCGTCTGTCCCTGCATGTCGATCGACTTCTTGGCCTGCAGTAGCCGATCGTAAGCCTGCTCAACCTCCAGTGTCACCTGATCAGTTAAATCCATGCGGTTGAATTCGGCTTGGCGGAGTTCAGCCTTCGCTTTGCCGACTTCGCCGCGAGTGCGGCCGCCATCGAAGACATTCCACGAGAGTTGGAGTCCCGCAGTGAACGACTCCGTTGTGTTATCGTCCAGTTTGAAGTCGTCGGAGCTTGATTGCCAGGCGTATTGCGAGATCGCTGAGAGATTCGGAAGGTACCCGGCGCGGGCGACGGTCACGGCCTTTCCCCGCATGTCGACCATGAGCTCGGACTGCTGCATCTCAGGACGGCCGACCACGGCGGTATCGATAAACCACTGAAGCTCCGGCAAGCCGGCCAGGGATGTATCGGCTCTTGTCTCATCGATCTCTATCTCTTCGTTCAACGGAAGGCCCAGGAATGACTTGAGGCGTTTTCCGGCCAGCCGGACATCGGACTCGGCCTTTAGTATTTGCGGCCGGAGATTGGCCTGTTCCGTACGCGCCCTGAGCAACTCGAAACGAGACACCAGACCCTTCGAATGAAGCTGTTCCACCACCTCGACATTGTGCGTATAGGTGTTCATTGCATCCAGAAGCACGGCCAGTTGAGCTTGAGACAGGATCACCTGATAGAAGAGCACCTCACCTTGGTAGAGCACTCCCGCGGCCACCTGATCGGCCAGGGCCTGGGTGTACTTCTTGTACTGCTTGGCGATAGAATAAGCGGTCCAGACCTTGCCGCCCTCGAAAATCGCCTGGCGCAATGACAGGGCCACCTCCCAGTTGTTGCCGAAGCCGAACTGGAATTCCTGCACGCCGTCGGGTGTCTCGATGAAGGCCGTCGCGATCTTGAAGTTATGGGTGTACCCGGAACTCAGGCTGATATTGGGCAGGGCGCCCGACCGAGCCTGGCCGACATCGCCTTCGGCCTTCTTGATCTCCTGCAACGTCGACAGATACTGGCGGTTATGCTCCAGAGACCGCCGATTGACGTCGGACACAGTTAGGCGGGTGGCTGCGCGAGAACCATCAACCAGGCAAATGCAGACCAGCAGAGGCCATACGGCGCAAGTAAGCAATCTCATCATGCCTCGGGATCTCTCCCTTCGTTTCTTCTTGTTCTTGAGCCGGAACCAGCACGCCGCGCCTTTCCGGCGCCCTCCACGTTCTTCTCGGCAGAGTTGAACAGATACTCCACCAGGGCGACTTGGGCGGAGCGGTTTACAGCCTTGGGAGTAGCAACAGCAATCGAGGCTAACCCGTCGGCCGCGGCTAACAGAAAGACAATGACCGCTTCTCGGTCTATTCTCGGAGGAAGTCCCGACAGGTCGGTGTGCTCAAGCAGGTTCTTGCGCACCTTGTTCAGGCGACGCGTGATTAAGCGCTTGATCCGCGGAACTCGCCACGCCTGAATCCACAAATCGACAGCCTCCACCTCGCGGGCGGCGCAGCACTCCAGGTGCATGCCCAACGTCCGACGGAACATCTCGACCGGTGACAACCGATCGAAGTGCTCCTCGCGGAAGCGATCCTCCAAACCGTCGAATATATGCCGGACCAAACCGAGAAGGATATCTTCCTTGCTGTGGAAGTGAAAGTAAACCGCCCCTTTGGTGACGCCGGCCTCGGAAGCAATCTCATTGATGCTCGTTCCCCGGTAGCCTTTCGCCACGAACAGCCTCCTGGCTGCCTGCAGCAACTGACGCTTACGTTCCTTGGCCGGCAGCTTCGGACTCTGTTTGATTTTGCTCTTTTTTCGGGCCATCCCCGGGCAACCTCCAGGTCCTGTCAAGCCGCTGGTCCGCTGTTCACATACCGGGCGGTAGGTATCGTAGTAAACCGCCTCACGGGCGTGCAAGAAGGGCCAAACCAGCAAAATGTCAAGGAGTAATTACGCCAGCCTTCAAGAAATGTTGCGTATCGGCTGCCGGGCTATCCCGGCCGCGTCAACGAGGCATCCGATATCAATCGACAGGCCCGGTCGCGCGAGCGACCACTTAAACCCGGCCCTGCTGTTCCACCATCACGTGATGCGACTCTTCGGCATCGGAATCGTCGTTGAAGGCATCGGACTGATCCCGGTCTTTGAGCCGACGGATGGAGTCTTTCTCCGCCCGCAGAAATCCGGCGCCGAGAGTGATCACCGGCAGCAGGTCCAGCATGTGAAGGGCGACGGCCAGGAGGACGGCGTCGGAACGCCCGACGGAGAAAGCCATCAGAGATGCACTCACAGCCACCTCGAAGGTGCCGGCATTGCCGGGAGTAATGGGGATCATAAGGGCAAGAGTATTGATGATCATCACCGAAGCAGCAGCAACCAACGGCAGCTTGTAACCGAAGGACAGGAGAAGGAAGTGTATTACCAGCACATGGCTGATCCAGACCAGAAACGAGAGCGCGAGGGCAACGCAGGAATGCTGGGTCGATCGTAGAGTCTCTATACCCTTGGTGAAAGAACGGATGAACTTAGTCAACGTGACGTAGGTTCCCGGCCAGCGATCGCGCAGTCGCCGACGCCCCACGCTTTCGAGCTGAACCCGATAATGGAGGATCAGGTAGAGCAGGATAAGCACCAGCAGCGTCAGTGAAGCCACCACGATGCTCAGTGAGCGATACTGCTCCGGAAACACGAATGCCAGCGAGGTGAGAAGCAGGAATACCACCAGACTGACGGCATCGAATAGCACCTCCAGCACAATGGTCGAAAAGACAAATGTCTTCCTCAGTCCCTCGTAGCGAGAAAAGAGAATCATGCGCCCGATCTGCCCGGTTAGCGCGGGCATGGCGATATTAATCACCTGGCCCGCCGCATATACCGACACCAGGCGACGGAATGGGATTCTCTTGGTGGGAGATACCAGGAGGCGCCAGCGCTGGGCCTTGGCCAGCACGAAGACGTAGCCGCAGAGGATTGACGGTATCAGGTAGCGAAGATCAAGTCGGGAGACCATTCGCTCCAGGTCGGTCCAGCGAATGTCCTTGACGCAATACGCCAGCAGAGCAACCGCGATCAGGCTGCCCCAGAATCGCTTTCTTTTCCAAAACCGCTTCATAGGCGTGCTTCAGCCCGGCTCTCTCATTCGAATGAAGATAGAATCGAGTTCAACAGGTGTCAAACAAATACAGGCCCGGACAATCCGACGGTCGAGTGGTCAAACGACCGCGACGAGATCCCTGGCGATCCAGCCTCGTCGCTTATTCTCGAACAGGACCTCGAAGTGACTATCGGTCTCGTCGATGATCTCCACTACGAGGCCGGGCGCGCCCTGCATCTCCAGATCCGACTTCTCAGACGGCCCGGTGTAGACCGGGCTGTCCTCGGCGATGACGACCGCGCGGCGCGTAAGGTAGTCATGGCGATACTTATAGGTAGTGAGACTCCCGGTCGCGACCAGCAGAATCAGTGAAACGACCAGCAGCGACCGAACCCAGGTTGTCGACATCAAGAACGCCCACCGCAGGGTCACAGCGATCAGAAACAGCATGAACAGCGCCGATGACGTCCAGGCCAGCAGGCTCAGGCGAAAGGGTCCAACCAGCGATTCCATGAAGGCGTCGATGGGGTTAAGGCGTACGCCTTCCATCTGCACCGATGAGAACCGTCGGGCGAAATCGAGGTTGGCCCTGATATCGTCGTCGGCCGGATCGAGCCGCTGCGCCCGCAGGTAGGACAGCACGGCTCTTCCGAGATCGCCGGCCTTGAAATAGGCGTTGCCCAGATTAAAGTGCACTTCGGCCGATTCGACGCCCTGATCGAGAACCGCGCGGTACATGCGAATGGCGCTCTCATAGTCCCTGTCCTCGTAGAACTTGTTGCCCTGAGCGAACTCCTCGCGCCACTCCTGGCCGGCCGCAGAGACCGGCCCGATCATGGCCACAATGCAGAGTATGCACACAGCTCTATGCAAACCTGACTCCTTCCATGCGGACCATAACCTGCTCGGCCTGGTGGAGGGCCCGCGCGATATCGTCGTCGGTCACCGATGACGGTGCGAAGCGCGCGAAGTTGCAGCGTTCGAGAAGATCGAGGGCATTGTCGACCAGCTCGTCATCGGCGCCCCCCTGGCTCAGCAACTCGGCGATGCGTTCTTCAGTAAGCCCATGCGGACTGATATTGAGCTTATCGGCCAGATACGCGGTCACGGCCTGTGAGACTTCGGTGAAGAAGGCCTCGGCCTGGTCGACCCGGGCCAGGCTGCGGGCATGGGCCAGCCGCTTTCGAGCCATCCGGGAGGCCGTTCGAGAGCGAGCCAGTCCGGCGTCACCCTCCATACGACGTTTGCGCCGTTGCCAGACAATGAGCCCGGCCACAAGGACTATGGGAATACCGTTTGCCGCCAAAAAAACCGGGCTGAGCAGGATAACCCGGCCCCACGGCTGCATATCGCCCGGCCGGCTCTTGATATGACGAATATCCCGCGCATCGGCGCCTATGCTCATGGACGGCGGCCGGTATGGGACATCGGCATCGGCCACGTAGCCCTCCGGCCGCAGTACTTTGAGTCTGATCGGGCGGGATCGCTCTGTCTTGTAGACACTGGCCACAGGATCGAAATAGGTAAAGGTTAGAGCGGGGATCTCCAGGGTCCCGGGGCGGCGCGGGATAAAGACTTCCTCAAAGGTTTTGGTCCCGCCGAGCTTATCGTTCTGGACAACAGCCTTCTCGTTGGAAGAAGATCGATATACCCGGAACTCATCCGATTCGGGAATGACCGGCTCGGCGACCGACTTGATATTGCCGGTGCCGTGAACTACGATGCTGACAGTAACCGCGTCGTTCACCTCGACCTCACGCTTGTCCGCGGTAACCCGCATCTGATACTGGCCGATGCTGCCTGTAAAGCTCTCCGGGCGCTTGGCTGTCGGCAACGAGCGTGCTCGAATCGTGACAGGCTTGCTGCGCACCGTAACGTCGCGTCCCTGCCCGAAGAGGCTGCCGAACGACCCAAAAGGATCTCGTCGCCGGCTGGACTGGTCGGCCACCGTAATAGTAATCGACGCCGATCCGATGGTCAGATCGCCGGCCTGAGTGGGAAACAGAGCGTACTTGCGTTCGATGACCTTGTAGCGACGGTTATTGATGGTCTGGAAGTAAGGTGTCTTGGTACCGATCACCTCAGTCCAGAAACCGGTGGTCTTGGGCTCGGACAGCTCCGGGCTACCATAGTATCGGACGGCGACAAGCAAGCGCAGCGTTAGCGTGACCTGCTGACCCACATACGGATTCTCATTGTCAACCGATGCCTGCAACAGGTAGTCCCGACTGCCGCCCCCGGCATCTTCCATCTGATCGGATAGCGCATCAGGTGCGGCGCCGGCGTCGACCACAGTCAACTCTACACTGTTGCCGTTGAAACGCCGGTTGTTATGGACAACACCGATCCGATCCAGCGGAAACGTGCCGGTCTTCTGGGGAACCAGCATGTACCGGTGAGTTACTGAAGCCTCGACCTGCCCATTGACGATACTGATATTGCTGGAGCGCCCCTGTGAGTAGATCTCGAATGCCGACAGCGTCGGAATCTGCGGCTCCGGCAGGTTCTGGGCCGGACCGGATACCGTGACTTCCAGTATCGCCGACTCGTCAAGGCCGATCTTGTCGCGATTCAAAGAGACATGCACGGTTATCTCATCGTCACTGGCGCGCCCCTGTGACGAAATGGTCACGACCAGGCTGACGAGCATCATCAGTACAGCTGGCGCAAGTTTCCGACGCATATTGGCTCACCAGTCCTTTCCGGAATAACCGCTGCTCTGCACCTGGCGACGCTGTACCTGCTTTTGTATCTGTTCCTCGTCGTCTCGCAACGCATCAAGAATCCTCCTGGCCTCCTCCCTGCTGATCTCTTGCTCCTGCGTCTGGGGCCGGTCCTGTGGCTGCTCTTTCTCCTGGTCTTCACCCGGTTCAGTCTGCTGCTCCTGTTGTTCTTGCTCTTCGTCGCCCTGTTGTTGTTGCTGTTGCTCTTGCTGCCGCTGGTCGTCGGGTGGCTGTTGCCCCTGCTGCTGGTCCTGCTCCTGTTCCTGTGGCTGTTGATCCTGCTGCTGTTGCTTCTGTTGCTGCTGGGGCTGCTGTTGCTGCGATTCCAACTGCTCCTTGAGCTTGCGCCTGGCCAGCTCAAGGTTGTACTTGGCGTCGACATCCTCGGGGTTGATTTCAAGTGTATTCTGATAGCTTTCGATGGCTTTTTGGTACTCACCCATCCGGAAGTACGTGTTGCCCAGATTGTAGTGGGCTCGCGCCTCCTGCTGGATGTCCTGCGTATTGAGCGCCCGAGTGTAGCGCTCAACAGCCTCCTCATAGGATTCTCGCTGATGAAGCGCCGCGCCCATGTTGTATTCGAGTTCGGGCGATTCCGGCAGTTGGGTCTCCGCACGATGGTAGTACTCCAGGGCTTTGTCGTAGTCATTGGAACGATAGGCGTAGTTCCCCTGACGCACCAGATCAACAAAGTCCTCCGCCCCAACCGGCACCGACACAAGCATTAGAGCCACGATGATCTGTACTACCCTCGGCATACCTAATCTACGCATGGTCGTCACCCGTAGTTCGCTTTTTCCGCTCCGCCACGAAGAACTCCCCCACCAGCAGCAGCAGGGCCAGCAGCAGAGGCCACTGGTAGCGATCGTCGTAGCGGGTAACCAGGCTGCCTTCGAGCTCCTTCTTCTCCATCTGACCGATCTCATCGAAAATACGGTCCAGCTCCATCTCGCCTGCTGTGGCGTGATAGTACTTACCGCCCGTGGCCAGAGCCACTTTCTGGAGCGTGGCCTCATCCAGCTTGGTGACAATTACTTCGCCGGAGGCGTCCTTTTTGAAGCCTACCTGGTTTCCATTTCGATCCAGAATCGGAATCGGCTCGCCGCCGGGGGAGCCAATACCCACTGTGTATATCCTGACCCCATCCTCGCGAGCGGACTCGGCCGCCGCCACCGCGCCACCGCCGTGATCCTCTCCATCGGTGAGCAGCAGAATCACCTTGTGCTTTTTCTCCTGTTTGCTGAACATGCTCGTGGCCTTCTCGATGGCCTGAGCCAGAGAGGTCCCCTGAACACTGACCGCGTGCTGGTCCATAGCCCCGAGCAGGAAACGGGCCGCCGAATAGTCGAGGGTCAGCGGACACTGTATGAACGCCTCCCCGGCGAACGCCACCAGGCCGATGCGGTCCCCCTTGAGGCGATCGATGATGCCCCGGAGTTGCTGTTTGGCCTTCTCCATCCGGTTCGGTTTCATGTCGGTGGCGAGCATCGACTGCGACAGGTCCATCGCGACCACCAGGTCAATCCCCTCGCGCTTCATCAGTTCCAGGTGGGTCCCGAATTGCAGACGCGCCAATGCCACCACCACGAAGACCAGACCCAGCACCATCAGCGCTATCTTGGTCCGCTGACGCGCAAACGATATATGCGGCGAGACCTTCAGGATCAGCGGCAGGTCTCCGAACCTGGCCAGCAGCCTCTTCTTGCGGGCCAGCGCCCACCAGGCCAGGGCGCCCAGAACGGCCACGGCGATCAGCAGAACCAGGTTTTCAGCGGCGGCGAATCTCATTCGTAACTCACGGTAGCTTTCGGAAATACGTGTGGGTCAGCAGCAACTCCAGGGCCAGCAGAATCAGAGCCGCATAGGCTAACGGGCCAAACAACTCCTGGTACTGGATGTGCGAGGCGGTCTTGACCTCGGTTTTCTCCATCCTGTCGATTTCGGCGTAGATCTGCTCCAATTCCTCGCCCGAACGAGCCCGGAAATACCGCCCCCCGGTGAGCTCAGCGATCCGGGTTAGTGTCTCCTCATCAATCTTGGTGGGCTGATAGACATAGCGCTTGCCGAATATGGGGTCGTGGTACGGGTACATGGCGTTGCCCGGTTTGCCGGTTCCGATTGTATACACCTTGATGTCGAATGTCTCCGCCAGGTTGGCCGCCGTCAGCGGATCTATCTCGCCCGCGTTGTTCTCACCGTCCGTAACGAGGATAATCACCTTCGACTCAACGTCGGAGTCGCGCAGACGATTGATGCTGTTGGCCAGCGCCATGCCGATGGCGGTCCCATCCTCGACCATGCCGAAGTCGACCTGATCGATGAAGTTGAGCAGCACACCGTAGTCGGTGGTCAGCGGGCACTGAGTGAACGAGTAGCGGGCGAAGACAACGAGGCCGATCCGGTCATTCAGACGCCTCTTGACGAACTTCTTCATCTCTTCCTTGGCCACGTGAAGGCGGTTATGGGGCTTGAAGTCCTCGGCCTGCATCGATGAGGATACGTCTATGGCCATCATAATGTCGACTCCCTCGGAGATCACCTCGACATACTCGGTTCCGCTACGGGGTCTGGCGAACGCGATAATCAGCAGGGCCACAGCCACAATTCTCAGAACGAGAAGAATGGACCGATAACGTTGCCGGCCGGTGCGCGCCGCGCGCCGCACCAGGCGAAGATCGCTGTAGCGAATGCTGGCCGAGCGTCCGGCTGTCCGGCGCAGATAGTACCAAACCATGACCGCAATCACGGACGCCCCGAAGAGGAATATGAGCCAGGCCGGGATGGTCGTCTCTATCAGCTCCATGAGACTGATACTCAGACCGGCGAATTCGATGTTCTCGATCATAACGCTGCCCCCCCGCCTGTTCTTTCCCTCTGAGCGCCGGCGGTGACCGCCTGCCGTCGGACGAAGTCGCTGCGAACCAGCTCGATCATGTTGTGGGCGACTTCGAGGTCTTCATCGCAACGCTCGGTGGTCGGCCGATACTTTGCAAACTTGGCCAGGTCGGCATGCTGCAGAAACTCGCGGCATCGCTCGTAGAGTGAACCGGGCAACTCCACCTGCTGAAAACTCTCGATGAACTCCTCGGTGGTCATCTCAAGAACATGGACATTGTACATCCGCCCCAGGAACTGGCGGATGGCCTCGGTCAGTTCGAAGTAGTACTCGCGGAAGCGGCCGTCCTGTGGCAGGTTCTTCTCCTTCAGCATGGCCAGACGCTCGAAGGCCTTCTCCCACGGAGGACGGGTATCCACCAGCTCGGCCTCGACTTCCCTACGGCGCAATCGCCGCCACACCAGCCAGGCCGCTGCCAGCAACACGAGCAGAACGGCCCCGGCGATGGCATACCGGGCGGTCAAATCGCGTTCGAACTCATAGACCGGCTTCTGCGGACGTATATCGAGAGAGTCGGCGCCCTCAGCCAACAGCGACTTGACTTTGATCGGAACGCCCTCCGACAGGAGCACCTTCCTGGCGCCGTCCGGCAAGTTGAAGGACACCGGTATCGGGGGGATAACGTAGTCACCGGTCGTGAAAGTGGACAGCGTAAACCGGCTCACGCTCTCACGCCTGCCATTTTCAAGGGTCGTGATCTGGTCGGTCTGGTAGTCCTTAACATCGAAGCCGCCGAGGTTGGCGCCGAGCGGCGGCGGGACTAGCTCGTAGGTCGAGTCATAGGTGATGGTGAGCGTATACTCGATGCGGTCACCGATCAGACACTCCGCCCGATCGACCGCTGTTTGAATCTCGATTCCCGGCAGTGCGCCGACGGTGTCGGCGCTGCGTTCCGTTTGAGCCAGGACCAGCGATGCCGGAACCACGGTGGAGATTACGAATGTAACAACTCTCAGCCACATACTCTGCCGCCAACACCTATCTCACGTTTGCGTCGTAGAACTCGACCCGCTCCGCCTTGAAGAGCCGGCCCAGGTACTCGTCCAGCGCCGCCTGCGCCTTCTCGGAGCTGTAATCAAGGAACACTTGCGCCTGCACCGAGTCGTATGGTTGTCCCCGGTAGCGATCCTCAACGTGCGCCTTGTAGTAGTTGCGAACGTCGAGACTGTCGATAGAGACCTGGGGCATAATCTTGTCCACGACGTACCGATCCACCAGGAGCTTGCGGCGCAGATCGTCCAGTTGACGCTGTATCTTCGGATCATCAAGATAACCCTCCCGACGCGCCGCCCGGTAGATCAACTCGGCGGCGACATACTGGTGTGCGAAATCGACCTTGCCCTGGCGATGAGTGAACTCCTTCTGGGCTTCGGCTGGAAGTTTCTGTATCTCTCTTTCCACCTCGTGCAGCCAGACCGGATCATCCCCGATCCTGGCGATCATCACATTGCCGGTGTCGGGGGCTTCGGCGTCGATGTCGACGGCTGCGCTCAAATGGCGCTGGGCGTCGGCCAATCGGCCCATTTTCTCCAGGGCCGTAACAAGGTTCTTTGAGGCCTGGCCGACAAACGAGCCCTCGGGGTCAAGCGTCTTGGCCCGAACATAGTAGGCGGCGGCGTTCGGAAAATCCTGGAGGTCTTCGAAGTAGATGCGGCCGATCAGGTAGTTGATGTTGGCCCGCTCGGTCGGCTCAAGAACCTCGACTTGTAGAAGTCTGCGATACTCCTCAATGGCGGCCTCGTACAGTTTGGTGTCACGCAGTTGTCCGGCCAGCTTCTTGTGGCGCTCTATGGCCGCGGAATAGTCGGTTTGGGCGCAGGACACTACCAGAACGAAGAGAAAGCAAGTCGTGAGCGCCGTTGTCAATCGCACGGGCATCATCTACATCCTCCTGGACCGGGCCTCGAAGAAGTTGATCAGGGGCGCGATGTATGGCTGGTCGGTCCGGACATTGATCAAATCCAGATTGATGCGGCGGAAGGTCTGCGACAGCTCGCCGACATCTTCCTCCACCCTGGCTGCAAACTCCCGCTGGAAGGCCTTTGACGAGGAGTCGATCACGATGATCTCGCCGGTCTCGGCATCCTCCAGTTCGAGCAGGCCCAGACCCTCAAAGGCGATCTCCCGCGGGTCGGTGATCCTGACCGCCACCAGATCGTGCTTGTTGTTGGCGATCTGCAGCGGTTTGAGAAAGTCCGAGGACAGGAAATCGGAAATCAGAAAGACCACCGACTGCCGTCGAATTACCTTGCTGAGATACTCCAGAGCCCCACCGATGTCGGTTCCGGAACCCTCGGGTTCGAAGTACAGAACTTCGCGGATGAGGCGCAGCACATGGTGTCTCCCCTTCTGCGGCGGGATGAACTTCTCGATACGGTCGGTAAAAATGATCATGCCGACTTTATCGTTGTTCTTGATCGCCGCAAAAGCCAGCACGGCGGCCAGCTCGGCGGCGGTCTCGCTCTTGAATCGCTCGCGAGTTCCGAAACGACCCGACGATGAGGCGTCAACCATCAACACCACCGACAGCTCGCGCTCCTCGCGGAATTTCTTTATGTGCGGATATCCGGTTCGGGCGGTCACATTCCAGTCGATCAGGCGGATATCGTCGCCCGGCTCATACTGGCGCACTTCCTCGAACTCCATACCCTGACCCTTGAAGGTCGAGTGGTATTCACCGGAGAAGAGATCGTTGACAAGCCGCTTTGTCCGAATCTCGATTCGTCGAATCTGTTTGAGTACTTCCCTCGGAATCATGGCGCATACTGCTTAAGGAACTTCAACCGCATCAAAGACCTTCGAGACAATGGTATCCGAGTCTATCTCCTCGGCCTCGGCCTCGTAGGTTATCAGCACCCGATGACGCAGGACATCATGGCCGATGGCTTTGACATCCTCGGGAGTAACGTACCCTCTCCCCTTGAGGAACGCATGGGCTTTCGCGGCCAGGTTAAGGTATATGGTCGCACGCGGCGAGGCGCCGAAAGCGATAAGGTCCTTCAGGTCACCCAGACCATACTTGTCGGGTTCGCGGGTGGCGAAGACTACATTGACGATATAGTCCTTGATCTTGTCGTCGACATAGATGTCTCGCAGCACTTCGCGGGCCCTGATTATATCCGCCGGACTAACAACCGGGAGAACCTCCGGAAAGACCCGGGCGGTGTTCAGGTCCATGATCTGACGCTCCTCGGCCGGGGTCGGATAGCCTATTTTCAACATTAGCATGAAGCGATCGACTTGCGCCTCCGGCAGGGGATACGTGCCCTCCTGCTCGATCGGATTCTGGGTGGCCAGAACCAGGTATGGTTGATCGAGCGGAAAGGTGGTCTCACCGATCGTCACCTGACGTTCCTGCATGGCCTCGAGGAGGGCGGATTGCACCTTGGCCGGGGCGCGGTTGATCTCGTCGGCCAGGACTATGTTGGTGAATATCGGACCCTTCTTGACCGAGAACTCTGAAGTTTGCGGGTTATAGATCATAGTGCCGATCAAGTCGGCAGGCAGCAGATCGGGCGTGAATTGGATACGCTGAAACCGGGCGTCGATGGCCCGCGCCAGGCTGCGCACCGAGAGAGTCTTCGCCAGCCCCGGAACGCCTTCGATCAGCACGTGGCCATCGGCCAGAATGCCTATCAGTAATCGATCGACCAGGTATTGCTGACCGATTATGACATGCCTCATCTGCTCGGTCAGGTTGCGGACAAAGGCGGATTCGGTCTCCACGCGAGCCTGAATCTGTTGAATGTCTGTGTCCATAGCTTCTCCGTTTATGACTTACCTCATATCTGCTCGAAAACATGACGGATGGCCGAATCGCGCCGCACTACTTCGCCCGGCCCGGCATCGACCGGGCGGTACTTGTCGCGTGCCGCCTCTCCATACCACTGGGCAATGCGCTGGGACACACCTGTCGACAGCCCCGACTCCGACAAGCGCCTCGTGACTTCCGCGGGCTCAACGGCATCGGGGTCGCACTTGCAGCGCTTGCGGAGATACTCGCGGAGGATGTGACAGAGGCCGGTCTGGAACTTCTTGAAATCATCGCCGGCTTCCTGACGAACCGCGGTCAGCTGCTCCAGGAAACGGTGCTCCGGAGTGGACAAAATGTCCGGGGGTACTTGCCGGCGCTGCCGACGCAGTCGCCACGTCACGACGGCGACAATCAGCACTACTGCTGCGATCCAGTACCAGCCCCAGGTTTCTCCACTCGTGGGCGGCGGGGCGGGACTGGCAACCCGGACGGTCAACGGGTCGGTAACCAACTGTTCCGGGATGCTGTCGGTGGGCCGCAGGTAGCTGATGGTTATGGGATCGACCCGGGCTATCCCGGAAGTAGTCGGCAAGAGTGTGTATTCGATGGTCTTGGTAGTGACTTCCTCCTCCCCCGAGCCGCTCGATGTAATTGAAGATGTCTGCGGTCCCACCCTCAACCCGGTCAGTTGGGGCTGTACTGGACGGTCAAAGACATAGGCAGACGGCGGGCCGGACCAGGTGATGTCGACCCGCAAGGACACTGAGTCTTCGTATGCGATACTATCAGCCGACAGGCTGGTGCTCAGCGACAGACTCTCCGGGTCCGCGGTCAGACCACTCGAAGCCAGAATGACAATCAGTGCAACTGTCTTTACCATCGTTCCAAACACTACCTCACTAATTCTGCCCGGCTGTTTCTCGCTTTCACACCAGGTAGCGGGCGGGGCCCTACGCTGAGATTATACTCACCCGAGCACCATAGGTTTCGTGCTCCGATCAGCCTGCAATCAACGCCACCACACCCAGGGCCATGCCGATCTTGAGAGCAATCGAGGTCAGCCTCAGCATTTCCCGCTGTGGGCGAAACCAGACTGCAATCAAGAGGCCAAGTAGTGGTAAGTCAATGAAATAGACGGTGATGACATAATACCAGCGGCCGAACCACCCGGCCTGGATGGGCGCCAGGGTCAAAAGAGCCAGAACCACGAACAGTACCGCCGCAACCGTAAGAGCCGGACGAACCCCTGTTATCTGGGGCAACGTAACGACGCCGCGATGGGAGTCTCCTACGATGTCTTCGACATCCTTGACTATCTCGCGGACGAGGTGAAAGAGAAAGGCGAAGACAGCCGGGATCAGCGGTCCGGGAAGTCGCCATGCCCCCTCGAAATCGGCCGCCAGACCACCGGTGATGAAGGTGAGAGAGCCCAGCAGAGCCACCAGGGCGTTACCGGCCAGAATAGTCTGCTTAAGGCGGCAGTTGTACAGCATGAGCAGGGCAATCGCGAGGACAACAACACCCGTTACAGCCCAATTGACAGTCATGGCGACGATAACCGCGAGGACGTCCATGACGATCGCTAGACCGGTCGCGTAACCGCGGGAAAGGGCGCCCCGCACCAAGACCCGCTCGGGACGATTGATGCGGTCGATTTCGGTGTCCACCAGGTCGTTGATGGCATTTCCGGCGGCGCAAACGAGGAAGGCAGCCAGCGCGGCCATGGTCGTATCGTAGAGCACCCAGTCCGACGGCGTCAGACGCGCCCCCACCCAGACGCCCAGCGCCGCCATCAAGCAGTTGACGATGCGTATCAGTCGAACAGTTTCCCAGACCGTGTGCACACGGCAGCATATCCTCGTGAGGCCCCGGGGTCAACTAATTATGTCGGGCGGGGATCATAGCTCCGAGTTGAACCGCACCGCCAGATATGGCTGGTCGAATGCGAGCACCGGGTTCCATGCCAGCGAGATGGAAACGCCTGCTCGTGAACCCGTCAGGCCCAGCCCGATCCCATAGCCATATTCGAAATCCTCATCAGTGACGATGTCCTCGCCAGCCGCGACCCGATTGCGCAGGTAAGCCGCATCCACGAAGGTGCTCGCATAGCCCCAGTTGGAGCGCAGGCGCGGCTCGATTGTGCCCCAGACCGCCTGGAAAGCAGGGAACTGTTCCGACCGAAACCCGCGCACTGTCGTCGGACCACCCAACAGAGCAAGCTCGGATAACGGCGGGAGCTCCTCCCGAGTCTGAAGGCCGTCGTAGCTCAGCCGAATGTGAACCAGCCACCCACGCCAGATAGGCTGATAACGGTCCACGGCCATTTCGACCCGGGTCTCATCGAGCGCCATCATGCTCGGGGCCGTGGCTAGGGTATCGCTCCCATACCGCCGATGCGAAAAAGTGATGCGCCAGTCGGTCCGCCAACCCGACGACGGGTTAAGGCGATCGTCGACATCATATCCGCTGAAGGTCATGGCCAAGTCATATCGGTCGAACGTCGGACGCTCGGACTCCGGCGAGACTGTCTTCCAGCCCAGGCCGAAGCCAAGCTCAACGCCCCGGCTCAGAGAAGTGGTGACGTTGGCGCCCACCGCGAATTCATAGAACTGGTCTTGGTAGTCTCGGGTCACCAGGTCTCCCTCCAGCCGGCCCGGTCCCAACAGGAAGACCGGCTGGCGATAGCCCAGGGTCAGATCGTGCCTTCCGGGATCCGGTCGTTGGGTATGCAGAGTGAGGCGACGCCCATAGCCGAAGAGGCTATTGACCTGCAGCCGCAACGACCAGAGAGGGACGCGGGATTCGGTGGCATCGCCGGCCAGGCCGACGGCGCCCTCAAAAGCGAACTGCCTGGGCTCCTCCACCGGAAGCCTGATAAGCGCCTGCCGGTAGCCCGGCATGGGGACGACTTCCGCCGGCCCGGAAGGTCTGATCAAGTCGAGTGCGGACGCAGCCCTGTCGAATCGGGAGAGCAGTCCGGGGGTCAATGTATCACCAACCTGTACCGGCAGATACCTTCCGACAAGCTCAGGTCGAGTGTGCATCAATCCGGGGAAGCTGACGTCGCCGATAGTAACCACAGGCCCTCTGGACAATCTGGCCTCGGCTGCAACTTCACCGCGGTCGGAAATCCGCAACCCCTGCAGGTGGAGTGTGGCATACCAATAACCCTCATCCTGCTGCGGGCGCAAGACCTCCCGCGCAGCATGCTCCATGGCCGCCTGGGTGAGGGTTCGTCCGATACTGACTCGATAGGCGGAGTCGCCGGTGATTTCCAGAGCGCCAAGCAATGCAGCCGGACCGGCCTTGAGCATCACGGCACTATCAAGCAAAGTCACTTGCGCCTCGAGATAGCCCGCGTTAACGAGCAAACGACTCAGCGAGTCAACCACCTGGATGGAATCCCGGAGATCGCTCGCCACTCGTCTCAACGTCTTCTCATTCTCAGGAGGCTGCCCTTTGAAGCTCACTCGATAGGCGGAGGCGGCGTGCGAACCAAATCCCGCCACAGCAATCAGTGCAGTCAATATGCCGAGCCACATGCGCATTAGAAACCCGCCACCACTTCACTTCGACCGTAGATGCGGGCAGAGCGATCATCGGTATGACGCCCATTGAATGACACCGAGATGCGCCAATCGGACTTCACCCGCCAGCGCCAAGAGAGCGACCAGTTGACGCCCCTGGATCCATCGTGATTGTCGGTCAGAGTATATGTGACAGACGCGCTTCTGTCGTCCAGCCATTGCCGGTAGAGTTCCGCCGAGGCCCGCACCTCCCCCTGGCCCGGCAGCGGCAGACGGTGCCGAAGCTCGACCGCCAGAAGCTCCGAGACCTGGCTAAGCGCGGATTCAGCCCGGCGATACACCAGGCCGGCGCCGTTTTCTCCCCACACGCTCAGGTGCTGCACACCGGCTCGCAAACGGTAGCCGTCGACCTTCCCGCTGCCTGAATAGTATGCATCGCGAGAGTACTCGAACAGGCGGGCCTCCTGGCTCAGTCGCCACAGACCGATCCCCTGGCGCAGAGTGAGCCGCTGCACTTGATTGACACTCTCCGGAGAACCGACAGCCACCTGACGCTGGTGACGGTTCTGTTCGATTCGGTAGTTGATCACATGCCAACCTTCAACCGGCCAGAGTCGCGCCTCTGCTCGATAGCGCCGCCGATAGAATAGATACGGTTGCTCGGGATCACTGTAGACAGGCACGGCCCACCACCATACGCGGTTTCCCTGGTCGAGTAGTTCCTCTTCGATGTCGGCGTCAAGATCGACCCTGCCCCACGCCCATTCCTTGCGCAGGCGGAAGGACTTTTCTCCCCTGCGCACGCGCGCCTGGTCCGACAGAACCTCTTCCACCTGCATATAATTGCCGTGGGGATCTGGAATGTACTGACCGTCGACCAGGATGTAGTCTCCCTGACCCGGATCAACTTCAAGGTAGGTCAATCCTCGGGCCTGTCGCGACTCATTCGAGATAAGGTAGGTCCCGGACAGATCGAGGCGATGAGCACTCAGCCGCAGGTTGTAACTCAGCCGTCCCATAAAGGAGCTTTCCCGTCCCGACGAACTCTCCAGCCACCGCTGTGACAACGTTGCAGAGTAACCCATCGAGCCGAGGCGACGTTGCGAGTTGACGACCAGGCGTTGACGATCAGTGAGTAATCGCCAGGCGGAGCGCAGGCTGTCCTCATCGTGGTACTCGAAGCGAATGCTCTCGTACGCCGTTCGCCATAATGCGGTCAAACGGTGATAGCGCGTCCCCCGATCAAGGCCGTCGTAGTCATGCCTGCGACGGTCATGCTCCCAGCGAACACCAAAGCTTCCGACGCCGGGAGTCGTGTACTGCATTCCCGCCTCCTGGAAGTCGATTCGCCCCTCCGGACGACGTTCGGTATCCTGAAGTTCCGTCCGAACCGCACCGGCAATCCCGGAGATGAGTAGCCGATCGGTCAGCTTCGCTTCTGCTTGAACAGCTCCGCGGGCGCCCGTGTACCATCCGGCATATCGCAGGCTCGAGAGACTCGGTCGAAAGGTAACACCGGGAATCGGGGTCACGGCCAGGCCGGCCCGGTGCAGGGATTCGTCACAGTCGGAAGGCACGAGATCGGGCAGGAAATAATCGTATGCGAAATCGGCCCGGTCCAGACGTCGACGCTGCTTATATTCTGCGTCGCGTCGGCGAAACTCATAGGACCAGCCGTTGTCGCCGTCGTTCCATCGGAAGTCCTGCCTCCATTGGAGATCGTACAGACCCCCGTTGTTGTTGGCGTCGTTGATGGGCGATAACAGGTTGCGGTCGTGAACTGCCTGCTCGGTGGCCAGGCTTAATTCGCCGATCGCGCCCTGACTAACCCCGGCCGAAATGCGATAGTAATCGGTGCGCTCGGGGGGCAATAACCGAACCAGCGGGGAGTATTCGCCGTTTCCTTCGCCCGCCCAGGTATAGACGTTGCCGCCGACATACTGATAGGCTCCCTCTCCCCGGCCAACATAGCTGAAGGTCAGCGAGTACTCGCCAGCCCCCTCTCCGACATAATGAAAGACCGAATCCGGCAGACTGTCAGCCACCAGATCGTAGCCGCCGTTTGGATCGGGCCTTATGCCGCTCCTATGGGCCATGCTGTCGCCGGCGAGGCGAAGTGCGTCGCGATCCACTTCGGACAGCTCACCGGTCAGCCGTTGATCGGGGTCATCACCCTCCCGCACCCAGTGAGTCTCGATAGTCAGCAGGGAGTCGCCGAGAGTCACCGCAGCAGCGCCGCCGAACATTTCGCGGCGATATTCAGTTGCAAGAGGTTCGTAGTCTATCTCGATTCGACTGCGACTGTCGACCGGGCTGTTCACGGCGAAGGTTATCCGTCCCGTAGGATAGTCGATAACGTAGTCGTTATCGGCCCCGCGCTCCAGCCGTTGCCCGTCCAGCCACACCGTCTCCGAGCCCGGCACAATCGCCTGGCTCGGGCCCAGAGTCGTGATTTGGTAGGGGCCTTGCAGATCATCGCGGCCGTAGAACCTGACTGTCGTAAAGCGTCCCTTGGGGCGTGCAGCCAGGCCCTGTGCAGACCAGCGCGACCTCTGAACTGAGCCCGAGATTCCCGACACACGGCGGCCCGAACCCATTTGAAGCGCCGGCGGCGTTGAGATGTCTCCGACCTGAGCGACGAACGAAGGTGATGTCAACAGGAGATTGATCTTATCGAGCTCGTTCAGGCGGCTGTTGGCCGTCCCGTAGGAGGGGTCATAGCCCCGGTCAGAGACCGAGCCGGCCACACGGAGGTTCGTGGCCAGCATGCCCTCGATGCGAATATCGAGAGACTGGCCGAAGTCCGAAGAGCCATCCGAGCGGGCCGAGAAACGCAGGCTCTTGGCGCCGGTTATACTTACATTGGCGGCGGATCGGGCGGCAGGGGGCAAGTGCGAAGGTCTCTTATCCACCCTGTCCCTGTCGTGTCCCAAAGACGGGTCCAGAGGCGGCTGCCGGCCATAGGTCAACTGCAACCAGCCGGGTGCGGGTTGATAACGTAGCCGCAGCGTGTCGGTCGCGACCGGTGATTGGTTCTCTATCACAAAGGCCTGACGGCGTGGCATGAACTCGTAGTCGATCCCGGGTTCGAGCAGGCGGCTGTTAAACCAGAGACTGTCGCTCCCCGTCATAACAAGGCTGGCGCCAATATGTACTGTGCGGGGAATTGAGTCCCCGACCCACATCCGTTCGATCGGCGATGAGAACGTCTGGGGGGAAAGAGCCAACAACAGGAGAATCCCGCAGAGGATCCATGGAAGGGCTAACCCTCCCCCGCTCCCTCCTGCATATTCGCGTGCAAGAAACGCACCGGTGATCTTCTCACGGTTGATCAATGACAATCCTGCACAACAGCAGACGCGCGTTACCGGAATCGACAACAAGGAGACGGCCATCCGGCAGCATCGTCAGATCCGTCGGCTCGCGCAAGGGGGTACTGTCTCCGATCAACTGCGGGCCGGTGCGAAACGACACAGTCCCCTTCCCGTCCAGACACAGCAAGGCGGAGCCATGGTGATCGATCACCCATAGCCTGTCGCCGTCACGGGCGGCGGCGATAGGATATAGGTGCTTATCGAGTTTTGTCTCGCCTCGATAGTTGCCGTACTGATCGTACCTCACTATGCGGGCGCCGCCGGCATCGCAGACGAGGAAATCGCCGTCAGGCTCGACGATGATCTTCTCCGGCGAAGTCAACTGCCCGCCGGAGTAACCGAAGTCCCCTGTGACTCGGTCGAAGCGGAGGACATTGTCAAAGACAGCGATGCGATTGCCGGTTCGATCCGCCACCCACAAGTCGCCGTAATCCGAGACGGCAACGCCCGAGGGGTGGTTGAAATCGGTCAGTGAATCGACATCGAACAGACGCAACTCGTCGACAAAATTGAGACGCGCGTCCAGCCGCACCGCCCGCCGGTTGCCCTCGTCCGACACCCAGAGATTGCCGCCGTTGTCAAGATGGCAGAACCCCGGGCTTCTGAATTGCCCGGCACCGAATCCGAACCCGCCGATATCATCGACCGGCTTCAGATCGGCATCCAGACGGAGGATCCGGTTGGCCCCGGCATCGGTGAGATAGTATTGGTTGATAGGGGACCGAGCAACTCCAAAGGGGGTCTCAAGCGAGGCGCCGAGAAGCCTGCCGGATATCACCTGCTCGACCACCAGCGCCACCGGTGTCGGCCGGTGCTCCGGTCGCTCGCCGCCCGGTGACTTCGGTCCTCCGCAGGCCAGGACCACTAGCAACCCGGCGAGTACGACCCAACCGATCCTTGTCAGGTCGCGCCGGGTCATCAGAATCTCCTGAACAGAGTTAAACCCAACTGGACACCGTCCGCGAACGGGTCGGCCTCAACTCGGTACTGCAGGCCCCCACCGCTGTCAGCGTCAGCCAGATCATCGAGACGCTTGCCGGTCTGTTTCGCCAGATGGACGGCGTGAATTGCAGAGACCAGCCGATTGATGATCATCATACCCAACATGAAGTCCGCCCGCCGATACGCCTCGCGGCTGCCGTTCTTTATCTGACGGAACGCCAATTTGTCGTAGATGCTCCGCCATTGCCAATCGTTGCCTGACGACGGCGCCAGGTACGGCCTCTCGCGAGCAATGGCCCGACCGAGTTCGTTATACTGGTTCAGATCGTCGTAGTACCCCACCATATCGACAAGCCAATCCGGCTTGCCCTTCAGGTCGGCGCCTGCATGTTCAGCGGCGAAACGGATATAGTCATCCTCTCTCCAGTCGCCGTAGGTGCGGAAGCCGAACCAGGCCAGCCAGCTCAAACCCTCAGCCGCCCAATAATAGCGGGCGGTGCGGACATTACCGGTGTAATACTGGCCCATGCCGGGGACCAGCAGCGACAGGCCGAAAGCTTTGGTGCTGGACTTCCGGCCGGTATTGTCCTCGCCGTCGTTGCTCTTCTCGCCTCCTGCGCCGAAGACGTAGCCGCCGTTGTCAGCGGAGCCGGAGAAGAGATCATGGCGACGCAACTCATCCTGCATCATCTGCTGAACGGACCGATCGACATCCTGAGCCGTCACCAGGCCGCACACCCCAAGGACAAAGAGCACGGCAAAGAAGATGATCCTGACCTTCATCACAGCCTCAGAACTTAAAGCTGAAGGACAGATATGGCGTGTCCTTCCAGGTATGGTACGACTTGACCGTCGCATCGAAGTCCAGCCTCTGCGCGAATTCCTGTTCGTAGCGCAATGCATTGTTGTGACGCTTGGTCGTGAAGTAGGCTTCAAAGGCGCTGACAAGGTGGTTGGCCATGATTACGAACACATACCGGAGCGACTTGCTGTACTCGTCGTTGGCTGCTCCGCGCATGTTCTCGTATGTCTCGCGATTCTGAGAGTAGGGTACGTCGCTGGTAGTGATGATTTTGTCCGGGTACCACTCGGGAGTCCCCTCCGGATAGTTCTCCCACCATCTGCGGCCTTCCAGTTCGGCGTCGTCCCAACCCCAGGCGAACTGATCGTACTTGCCGGTCATCTCGAAGAATTGCTGGTTCTCTTCATCTGGAAGGGTCTCTACCAATTCACGGAAGCTGGTATCGGGAAGATGATGCGGGTGAGTAGTATCGTAGTGGAACTCCAGGAACTCGTAGTATTTCCCCCTGCTCCAGTGTTCGCGGTTAAACGCCTCGTAGGCGGCGGTCATATCCTCACCGTTGCTGTGATACTTGAGAGCCTGCACCCAGCCGAGAACCTCGACGCCCAGAAAGATGACCGGCTTGATTTTGCTGCCGTAGTAGTACTGGCCCAGGCCGGGTACGGCCAAAGAATACAAGAATGCTCTGGCCGGCGACTTGTATGCGACCGACGCCTCCTCAGTCTGGACGAAGTGGGACAGGGGCAAGTCGGCGTCGTCATGCACGGGTCTGTCCGGGTTCTCGTCGGCCTTGAGCAGATTGTACCTGGTCTTTATCAACTCCTGATCGAAAACCGAGCCCGCTGCACCGTGAGGGCCTGCCCCAAAGGCGGCGCCGGACGACAAGACCAGGACGACCGCAATGATTGTGCTTCTGATCAACATCTTCTTTCCTATCATATCTTCAGCTCCTTATCTTCAGCCTCATCAGCGAATAACGGCAATGTCGGTGAACGCCGACTCGACGCGGCCGTCAAAACTCGCTTCTATCACACACCGATAGACACCCGGAGTGACATCGGCGCAGTTCCACACTACTTCGTTGTCAAGTCCGCCTTTGGTGGGACCCTGGAGATCGGCCTGGACTCTGCCGGACAAATCGTAAATGCTCAGTCTGACCTCGGATGCATCGCGTCCGAGATAGTACCTGATGGTGGTCGCACCGTCGGTGACCGGATTGGGGTAGTTGTAGAACTTGTTTTCCGGCAAGGTTTCAGAGGCGAGTTGGGGCGCACCCAGTCGAGCCTGGTCGAATACGAATGTTCCGGCCGGATCGGCTCCGTACATCGGCCAGTAGTTGCGGGTGGAATCCGCGTCAACCAGCCAGCAATACAGCCAGCCGTCGAGTCCCAGATAGGCCAGCTTGCCTCCCGTGCTGTCGTGGAAGTAGAGCGGCGATCCCAAACCCATCTCGCCGCCGGAGAGCGGGAAGCCGTAAGAGATATCCTCTCCGATCGACCATACATTGCCATTGGCCGTCGGGAAGACCAGCTCCGGACTGCCGCCGACATGCAGGTCCGCGGCTATCGGCGCCGCGATGACATTGTCGTTCACATAGCGGCTGCTGGCGGTCTTCGGGAAACTGCTCTTGATCGTCAGTTGGCGATCGAAGGCATATACCTTGTTGGTACCGCCAATGACAATCTCGGGATAACCGTCGTCATCGATATCGGCTGCAATCGGATTGGTGGTGACCGGGTAACCGGTGGCTGCCTCCTTCAACACCGAGAACCGCGGCGAGGACCCGACCGCCGAGACTGTGGCGAGGATACCGTCGCCCGCCGGAGAGAAAGCGACCACTTCCGGGTCGTCATCCAGGTCGGCATCGACCATGATTGGACCGAAATTGTAGTACGCCCCCAAATCGAAGCTAACCGAGTCGTCGGGCGAAATGAAATGCAGACGTGAGACGCCCGAGCCACTTTCGGTCAGACTATCCCCGGCCAGCACGATGATGCCCTCGGCGTATCGCACCAGACCATTGTATTCTTCCTCATCCAAATCGCCCACTATCGCGGGGATCGAACCCTGGGTCGCCTTGTAGTAAACCACGCCTGAGTCGGTCAATGCGTAGAGGTCGGATCCGAACGCCATGGCCAAGGGATTGCCGATTGTCGTGAAAGTATTGGCCGCCCGATCCGCCAACCCGTCATTGTCGACGTCGGCCGGCCTGATGATCTTCACCAATCCACTATCACCCAAACCCGAGGCCACGGCGACATACTTGTAAGTGATTTCCTGGGCGAAGTCACCGGTTACGGGATGGGCGTTGATTGGACCGATGGTCGTATCATAGAGGGGCAGGGGGTGCAGCTTTCCGGGATGGACCGTCGCCCTGGCGCTGTCGTAATAGGTACGGCAGGGATCGCATTGGGTCACCTGGTGAAGGAAGCTGCCGCCGTTGATCGTGGCCACATTAAGGTAGTTGCCCGCAGCGAAGATGATCTCCGGGGTTCCATCACCGTTGAGGTCATCGACGATCGGTGAGAGCGGAATCTGCGACAAGCCGGCCCGAACGGGGAAGCCGTCAATCAGCTTGTCGGTGTATACGTCGAAGCTCATCACCGAATCATTGCGCCGGAGTATTCCTCCCTGATCGGTCAGCACCCGCTGGATATTCTCTATGTGAATACGCGTGTTGTTGCCGGTATGATCGATGGTCGGGGGATTGGTATTCGGTGTGAACCGCCGATTGCGGTCATCACGGAACATATCACCCTCCCAGCCATAGCGGAAGTCGCCATAGGTCTGATAGTAGCCGCTCATATCAATGACGCCGTCGGCTTCGATCAGGGTAACGAACTTGCGCATCGGGTTGGGGTCACCCGCCACCCACTGCAGCCGATTGTCGTTGAAGTTGTTGACCGTGTCGCCCGTATGGGCGTTGTTGTTCATATAAGCCACGGCCTCATCGACGAGGTATATCAACATTCCGGATCCGGGTATCAGGAAGTCGTATTCGCCGGTAAACTCGCGCGTCTCAGCATCGTGAGGGCCAAGGAAGACGTTGGTAGCGGGATCCGCCAGCATGGCGGTTTCGCGGCCATCGGTGTCGACCAACCGGTTTTCGATCAGGTAGTACTCGTTCTCCGAGATAGGAACACGGGCGATCTTCACGCCTTCGCGCTGGATTTCGGCAGCCACTACCTCGATGTCCGTTCCTTCCCGAAAGTCGTGGACTTCGACGAAGCCCAGGTAGGCTCGCGACCAGGCGCTCGGATAGACCGGCATTGCCCCGAAGGTGCGGCCGACGTCCCAGCCGAAATCGATGGCGGCGCCGAAACCGTTGTTATCCATGAGAGCAAAGTCACCGAGGCAGGTTATGAAGTAATCGGTGCGATACAGGTCAACCAGACCCAATTGGTGTCCGAACTCGTGGGCCAGAACCGCATTCATAGCCGTAGCTCGATTGTCCTGGCTGGTGTATTCCGGCATCATCATGGCGTCGACAATTCCCGTCGAGTCGTTGTCGACCCAGACAGTGTCGTAGTAACTGATGTAACCGGTGAACAGATCGTTGCAGGTCGTCGGGAACCCGATGTCGTTCTGACGATCCGAACCGGCGTGAAACATGAAGTAGGAATCGTACCGCCCGAAGTCAATCTCCGGACTGACCGAATCGGCCACATACAGGCCGTGCTCGAAGTACTTCTCAAGCCCGGCTATGATGTCCATGAAGCCCTCATTGCCCGGAAGATCGGTTCCGCAGCGCCCGTAGAAAGACATCTCATGAGGCAGCTCGTATGTCGAGTCGATCCAGGCAGTATCAATGGCTCCCGGGGCGGCCAGAGCCGAATCAAGCTGCCGCCAGGTGTAACCGCCCGGGTAGATGTCCCAGGTCAGAGTGATTTTGCCCTCCGATACGGTTTCCCAGTACTTCCGAAGCGCCTTCATGTGGACGTGGAAGTAGAAGGCGTTGTGAGGCGGCGGATCGACCCAGTGGCCGGTTGAATCGTAGTACGCTGCAGAGTCGGCGGCGCCGATGCGCGATACGTTCATCACGCCTCGACCGGTTGTGTTGGGATTGTCTATCTCCTCGTACTGGAAATCGAAGCGCAGAATCAAGCAGTGAAGCGTGTCGGCAAAATCGTCAAGGGCTTTGGTCGGCAGCGACCACGGTTTCTCTCGCTCGAGCCCCAGGATATCACGACGCGGCCGTTTGGGGGCCAGGCAGGTGTGGTGTACCCGATTGTCGATGGTATCGTGCGGGTGGCTCGGCTCAGGATCGGTCAGCTTGTGCATCGGTAGCAGCCGGTCACCGGCATGCGCCGATGTCGCCGCCGAGGCAACTGCAGACAGGCACAACAAGGCAATTATGAGAGTGGTTCGCTTCACTGATCAGGCCTCCATCACAGTAACACTGCAAGCGATATTCGCAGAGTGTTCTTCAGCGCCTCGTTGGAACCGCTTGGAATATATGAGAAGTCGAATTTGTAGCGATTGGACAACGCCAGGCCGACCCCGAGAGTTGGAGTCTTCACATCACCCTCCTGGTCATAGATGTAGCCCGCCCGCAGCGCGAAGACATTGGCGTACAGGAACTCGGCCCCGCTGTTAATCACAAGCTGCTGGAGCTCCTCGCTCAGGCCATCGTCGAGCCCGACCATGATCTTGTTCACTTCGCTGGTGGCCAGCAAGTGGTAGTAGTCTGTTTGCATTAGCTTATAAGCGAATCCGATCGCCAGGTTGCGCGGAAGGTCGTCGGCCTGCGAAGCATCGATGTAGGCCATCTTCGGGCCCAGGTTGGTCAAGGCCGCACCGAAAGTGAGCTTGCGGGAAATGCTATAGAGGATACCGAAATCGACCGCAAGGCCGGTCGATGTTCCTTCTCCCTTCTCCAAACCCGTGCCGATGTCGGACAGCTTGGAGTACATGATCTTGGCGGAAATCCCGACTTTCAGGCGATTGGTCAGAGCGGTGCCATAGGAACCCGTCAGAGCTATGTCGAATGATGTGAAGTCCTCGAGAGTGTCGCCGAACGAGCTGGTCCGTTTCATAGAACCGTAGGTGATGAAGGTTACATTGCCGCCGAAGGTACCCCATCGCTCGGTACCCGCAACGTAAGACAGGAACTCGTAGTAGACATCGTCCGCCAGCTCCGGCAGCCAATTCACATGCATAAACGTCAATTGGTTGTGAGCCGAGGCCTTTATGGTGATCTTCTCCTCACTGACCAGCCACAGCTCGTCGTCGAGGACGTGAGCATCGATCATTTCGGTCAGGCCGAGGTTCTGTACTGCGGCGCGGGACCAGTAGACCCCATCGAATTCCACCAATCCGGCCCTGGTAGCCAGGTAGAGCCGACTGCCGCTGCGAACGATTGCGCGAACCTCAGTGGCATTGGGGTTGCGATATATGCGTACGACGCGCCCGACTTCGAGCGGATCCTCGTCAAGGTCGTTGATGTCGCGAAGTTGCTCGGCGTAGGCTTCACGGTCGGCGTCGCTGTCGTGCCGTCTGGCATCGACCAGATCATCAAAGCTGTCCTCCGGCTTGATGCGATAGCGATGGTAACCCGGCAAATCCCAGCCCTTGCCGTCGAAGTAGAGCAGGCCGTACTCCGTGCCTATCCATAGATTGAGGTCGCGGCCCACGAACATGTCGTTGACTCTGCCTTCGATCTCGTGAATGAACGGTACCCTGACGACCTTCCCCGGCTGAAGACGTGTATCGAACTCCACCGGCTCCGAGCTGTCTTGTATCGGTGTATCGGTGGCGGGCTCATCGAACTCTTCGGTTGCGATCTCTTCTGACAAGCTGTCGATATCCTCGGTCGACTCGTCGGCGTCCGCCCCGCCTGAGCCGATCGCGCTCATGATATCGCCGGGAATATCTTCCTGACGATCCGGTTGCCTTATCGGAGCTTTGGATTCGGCATAATCCACACCCCATCCGCCGGTCGCGGCGTTGGCTTCCATGTAGAGGTCGAACCAGGCCCGCTTGTCGGACGGGCTGCCGAAGGGAGCAAAGCGCTCGGCCAGTTTCTCCGGGGTATCGTCGAGCATGACCCGGTATTCGACAGTAGTGGACCAGCCAAGACCGCTGTAATGATAGAGACGGCCGTCTATGATCATCCAGATGTTGTCGATAGCCCTGGCGCCGATTGCGGTGACCCGGCCCTCCGGCAGGGTACCGACAGCGGGAACCGCGCCCAGACGCAGGCCGGCATAGCGCGCCGGCCCGGCCGCAGTGCCGATCAGCACCTCGCCTTCGAGCTGTTCGAGGCAGAGGATAGTGTCCGACGGTAGGCCGTCCGCAGCACGAATCGACCGCCAGCGCTTACCGTTGTAGACGGCGATTCCATGGTCGGTACCTATCAGGATGTCCTTGCCGGTAGTGCTGATCATGCGTGGCTCGCCGATGAAGTTCACCGAATAGGGTATCACCAGCTCTTCAGGAATGAACCGCTTGCGCGACTTTTCGACAGCAATCAATATGCGGTCGGCCTCGACTTCGGTCAGAGCGGAGTCCTTCAAACCCTCCCGGAGGTGCTGCTCGGCCTCGGCCACCTTGGTCCAGTCGATTCGGCACTGCAGATACGCCGCCAGAAGACTATCCAGCAAGGGGGTAATCTGATCGTGTTGATCGAAGTCCTCCGCAGGCATGGCATCCATCACCCGGTCGCGAAAGTCCTCGAGATAGGCGAAGTCCTTCCTGTTGTTGGCATTCGCGACCTTGCGGATCATATCCTCCAAACGGTTCTCGTCGGTCACGTCGAAGTAGCCCGACACAATCTGGCGGACCGTCTGATCGGTCTTGGTTGTGAATTCCTCGGTTAGGTGCCAGTCTTTGTTGTTGTATCGAGCCAGTCCGGCGGCGGTGAGGGCCCAGACCTCGTAGGCCAGATAGTCGCTGCCCCCGCCCTGTTCGATCGCCGCCAGGCCCTTGATCGGACGCATCCGCTGGGGTATACTGGCCTCGATCCACGAGTCGGCCAGCGGGTATGAGCCCAGTCCAGCCGGATTCCAGTGCGTCGCCGTGGCATCATCGGAGATTGCCACATAGGCTTCGCCCATGCCGGCGGCCCTGGCCCCCGGTGCAATGCGTAGGTATAGCACCGCCGCATTGGAAATGTCGGCTCGACTGTGTCCGGCCAGCGTAACGACCGCGGTCGCAACCGCCAGCCAGATTATAAGCCTGCAACGTCTCATCATTCACTCCTCTATTCAATTCACAACTACAACTTTTCCAAACAATTCAGCCTCGGCGCCGCCGCCCTGCGGATGCGCCGTCGCCTTGTAAATGTAGACCCCGGTGGCAACCCGGTCGCCCACAAAATCCTCACCGCGCCAGACTAACTCATTGTGATAGCCGGCCGGGAGCGAACGCAGACTATAACTCTGTATTCTTCGCCCTGCAAGCGTGAAGATTTCAAGATCAAACCGATCCAATGGTACGTGCGCCAAGAAACCGAAGCTGGTGCTGTCATGCATCGGATTCGGGTAGTTCAGCAAGTCTCGAATCACGACTTCCGAACCGGATTGCAATACGATTTCGAACTCCGCCGTGGCGCTGTTGTTGGCGTTGTCCCAGGCCTTGATTTTCAAACGATGCTCCCCTATGGTCAGGCTGTCCAGTGGATATTCCAGCCTGCCGGTCGTGTAATCGTCGGGATCATATTGAAATAGTTCGGTCAGATTGTGTGTCTGCTGAATATCGTCATCGACTGTAAGGGTGATACCATGGCCCAGACCTTCAGTCAGGTTGATACCGGAGCTGTCCGAGATCACAATGGCCAGTCTCTCCTCGGCCGATGCGGGATCGCCGTTGATGAAATCATCGCGTCCGGCTATGCCGTAGGTGATCCGCGGAGGAATGGTGTCGGTCAGCACGCCGATACTGTCGGCCACGGCGATGGAATCTATTGTCCCCACTGCATCGGTCTGCCCCAGCGCGGCGTAGACCTGTACCCGGGCACTGCGACCACCATACGCTATGTCCAGAGGCGCCACGAACGTGAACTCGAATTCCCCCGACTCGACCGGTACACGTCCCCGATATATGATCGGTCCATCCACCGTGTAGTCGAAGGGATACTGGTAGCCGCCGCCATGATCGGTCGATATGTACGTTTTGCGACGATCCGAATCAAAGACCCTCGCTTCTGCTTCGCCATCAAAGTAGAGTGGCGCACCGAGCGAGTCGACTATTCGTCCCGCGATGGTGACTGGTTGCAGGGCTACCAGGGTATCCACCGATGACAGGAAGTCAACCTGCGACCGGGGTGTGCGCACAGGCAGACACGGGTCACCAAAGAGGACATACGAGCGGTCGTTTTCCACCTGACCGAGGCTGCCGCCATATTGATGCTTGATCTTGGCGGCGAAGACAGCTTCCGCAAGGGTCAATGAGTCACCATTGAATAAACACTCGTAGACCGCTCTATTGAAGGCATGGTTGCGCCCGGAGTAGACCAATCGGGTCGCCGAGACAACCGCCACCGCGCCCCCGTCCGGCTTCATCAACAACACCTCGGCCATCCCCTGCTGCTCGGGATCGTCGAAAAGACCGATGGCGCAGGACGCCGCAAAGAAGACCGGGAGTTGATCATAATTGCTGAGGCGAGTTACGTCGGCGGCGGAGGTGAAAATGTGTTCGTGCGCCCAGAGCAGCGGATTCCCGTGGCCGACATAGTTGACCAGAATGCAACCGTCGTTTATGGCGTTTACTATGGCGTCATTGACGGTCGGCTTGTAGCGATTAACGAACTCATGCTCGATGGCGTACACTTTCCTGAGGTTGAGATGCGGCGGCATGATTCCCGCCAGGGCTTCAGTCTGACTGGAGTGGATGATCTCGTTGTTGCGTCCCCCGGCAAACTCATCGTCGGCCACCATGACGGCCCTGGTGCGCCAGCCGCCGGTCGATTGCCGGTAGCGCCTTGCCTTGTCCACAATCGTACTCACTTCGGATGGCGTGCGGACCGGCCAGCGCGCGGTCATCATGTCCCAGCCGCGATCCGGAAGAAGCACATAGCTGGAATCGGAGTCCAGGTAGCCGTAACGACCAAAGAAAACGTAGTTGTCGTCGCCGTAAGAATGCGACGAGTCCATTTCATTAACGTAGGGGGGGACGTAGTTCGGCGCCCCGTCATACGCGATGCCCAGGAAATCATAGCTGCCGTCGCCGACCAGCAGGACCATCGAGGGAGCCGGCGCCGGATAGCTCTCGTAAGCAAACTTCAGATAATCGCGAATCGCAGTCGGATCACACTGGCCCCAGGCGAAGTTATCGTAGATGTCGTTCACCGCCGTCACCTGAACCGTATAGCCATCGGCCTGTCGGTCGGCGACGTATCCGTCCAGGGCCCCGACCAGGTGATCGGCAGCCACGATAATCAAGTCGGTCTGTGAGGGAATCTGTCGCAAGTCAGTCACGGTTGTCGGGATTATCTCAACCGGGGACTGCGCTTCGGCAAGAGTCGAAACCAGATAACGGTTAACCGAAGCAGGGGTCAGGTCGGTTTCAAACGTGAGTGCTCCGCCCGCGCGTTCGGCGCCGGTAATCAATGCCGGCGTTCGGCTCTGGCTCAGATCGAGAATCACCGGTTCGCCCGAGAAATCATCGACCAGTTCAATCCGCGCTCGTGAGGTCGTCGATGGGGCGACGAAGAAGTCGAGGCGGTCGCTCGTCGGTCTCAGCAGCGACGTGTAACTGAACTCAATGTAATCGAGAAAAGGCATGGCCACCCCGCCGCCGAAGGACAGCGACAGCTTGTTGAGTCCTTCCTGCAAGGCAGTCGTCACGAAGCTGCAACCGAGGCGACGATTGCAATCCAGACGAGTGGCTCGCGCGTCGTTGACTTCGAGGTCGAAGAGGGTATCCGGCCACAGCTCGTGGGTCCATGCAGCCACCCATATCTCGACAGGTTCGCCCTCGACCAAATTGACCAGCGGAGCGAACACGGTTGGATCGCGGCGATCAGTCCAATACCAGCGATAGTAATCTTTGACGTATCCGTCCGCCTCCCTCCTGAACAGTGAGTCGCGCTCGAGATGAACGGGGCGCGTGAAGCTGGTAACCAGGGTGTCGTACAGGCCCGCCGGCGCCCCGGACCGCTCGCCCATCCGGGCGGGAGTTCCACCCAGGATCTCATCGATCGTCAGCCAGTAGATATTGTTGTCATCATAGTGATGATGCGCCCACTCCGGCGGTTGCCCCGCCTCGTAGGTCCAGCGGTTCAACGACTGCCCGTAGAAGTAGAGCGTATCGGAGGGATCAAAGACGCCGTCGCCCCCGTCGTGTATCATGAGAGCGACTTCGCTGAGCGACGGACGCATCTCGGAATTGCGAACGGGCAGTTGACGTCCGCCGCCGTTGAAAAGACGCAGGCGGTCGATCGAAATATTGACCAAAGGAACCCCGGCCTGCTGGAGTTCGGCCCCGGTGATCCGGGTCAGCCCGGTACGGCCAACTTCGATCTTATACCAATTCGTGACCTGAGAAAGGGGGCCATCCTGCGAGACCCTTGCCAGCGAGCGAGCAGGCTTGGGCCAATGGCGAGCCTGTTCCCAGTTTGCGGCCAGACTCGAGAAAATCCGGTCGAAGCGCGGGTCCGGTACGGTGAACCCGGTGGTCGTCATACCGCCGTTGAACACCAACTCGACTTCGAAAGCGGTTACGATACGATCCTCCCGCACCGGGTTCAGGATCACGTTCACGAACTGTCGGCCGCGAATTCGAAAGGGTTCAGACAAATACACCAGGGGGACATCTTCGACCGGTGCGATTGACGCAGGCAGCGGCTGCGAGTCGCCTCCGCCGGCCCGGATGAGATTCACGGTGGAACCATAGGGCAAGGCGACGGTGACGGTTGAAGTCAGATCTGCAGCCGACGATACGGCTGGGGGCTCAACCGTGGCAACGAATCGGAGCCCCCGATGGTCTGATTCCAGAATGTCAAGGGAATAGCCAACAGCCGAGCCTACTATGCTCAGCGCCAGCGAAATCAGCAAGAATGTCAAGAACCTGTATCTTTGCATACGCCGGGTCATGCCCGGCCCGACAACAGGAGCCGCTACGGCGTCCGGTTAAGGGCCGACTTTGTTTCAAGTCTGTAACTGTCTTCGCCCGGAGGCGATGTAATCAGGCCATTAACCGAGTGCTATAGACATCTCCTTCGCTTAGATATAAACTCGGTGATAATATATGGTTCCAGTCAAAATGTCAATAATCGGGCATATTTTAGTCCGAATCGTCGTTACTGCAATTCATCGGCCGAAACAGCCTATTTTCGAGTCCCTCGTCGTCGATTGACATGAGCCGCATAGGCTTAGAAATCAACCAGACCGGTCCGAAGGCAGCATTTGTGCAGGAGTTGCACACTTTGGACTCGCCCAGGAATGCATGTCCGTGCAACAGATTTGACAACCGAGGCGCTAACTGTCGCGTTGGATCGCCCATCGCGCATCCTCGGCCAGCGCATCGATTTGGTGCTCAATATTGTACAGCGATGCTTCGTAGTCTTCTCGCGGTCCGGACGGGAAGATCACCAATGAATAGGCCTTGTAGAAATAGTCGACCATGCTCTGGAGGGTGGCCATAGCATCATTCCCGAAATAATGCTGCTCTCGCAGCATCCTCAGACCGAATTCGAGGTTTTCCTCCCAGGCGAGCAGGATAGGCCTCTCGGACGCAGTCCATCGGCCTATCTGTTCGCGCATCTCCGAAGCTTCGATGGCCTCCGCCCGGCCTCGTTCGCCCTGGCGCCACTGGTTGGAGATATCGCGGCCGAATTGAAGCAATCCTCCACCGACCTGCTCGAAGTACCCGATCAGCATGTCGGCCTGATCCGCCGGCCCCAGAGCCATGAACTGCTCAGCGAACTGGGCCTTGTAGGCTCGCGCCCGCTCTTCGTTGGCTATGGAGGTTTCCTCGGCCGACTGACCGGTCGTAATCTGGACTCCGCAACCGCCGAGAACCAGCGCCGAGAGCGCGACTGCGAATGGAATAGCAGCCCACCTCATGTCCTGACCGTGATTCCTTCCGGGCAGAGCGCTTCAAGATCGCAAGTGAAGTGCCTCAGGTAAATTGGCTGGTTGGTTATCCGATAGCCACTCAACTGCTCTTTTCCGGCGACAATCCGCGCCGCAACTTCGGCGACATAATCAAGCTGGGAGTTGGTGTATACTCGCCGAGGCAACGCCATGCGCACTAACTCGCGGGGCGCCGTAAGCTCCTCGCCGGTATTCGGATCGATCCCACCGAACATGAGCGAACCGATCTCCACGACTCGGATTCCCCCCTCGGCATACAGCGCCACAGTGAGTGACTGGCCGGGAAACTGATCAGCCGGGATGTGCTGCAGCAGCTTGCCAGCGTCACAAAAGACCGCATGGCCCCCCGTCGGCTCAACGATAGGAACCCCCACATCCTTGAGCACCTGGCCGAAGTACGCAACCTGCGCTATGCGGTAGTCCAGGTAATCGTGGTCCATGACCTCGCGCAGCCCCACGGAAAGAACCTCCAGATCGCGCCCGGCCAATCCTCCGTAGGTCGGGAAACCTTCGACCAGGATCAGAAGCTCGCGTAGCCTGGCCGCAAACCCGTCGTCATTGACGGCGATGAATCCGCCGATGTTGGCCAGGCCGTCCTTCTTGGCCGACATCATCGCGCCGTCGCAATAGGAGAACATCTCCTTGCTGATGGCTTCGATAGAGCTGTCTTCGTATCCGGGCTCATCGCGCTTGATGAAGAAGGCGTTCTCGGCGAACCGGGCGCAGTCAAAGAAGAGGGGCAGGTTGTGCTTACGACAGATTTCGGCGGTCTCCCTGATATTCGCCATCGACACCGGCTGCCCGCCCACCGAGTTGTTGGTAATAGTCATAATGACCATGGCTATCGCCTCGCGGCCCTTGTCGTGAATCAGCTTATCGAGACGATGAACATCCATGTCGCCCTTGAACGGCACGTCGTCATCGGTGCAGGCCGCCGGACAAGGCAGATCGACGGCAATGCCGCCCTTGTGCTGAGTGTTACCCCGGGTGGTATCGAAGTGAGTGTTGTTAATCACATACTGACCCTGCATCACCATTGTGGAAAAGACCAGGTTCTCGGCCGACCGGCCCTGATGACATGGGATAATGTGCTTCTTGCCGGTAATGTCCCGGACCGTGGCTTCGAACTTGCGGAAGGATTTGGCGCCGGCATAAGTCTCATCACCAAGCATGAGCGCCGCCCACTGCTGTACCGACATGGCGGAAGTGCCGCTGTCGGTAAGCAGATCGATGTAGATATCCTCTCCGTCGACTTTGAAGATATTGTAGTTGGCCTGTTGCAGCCGTTGCAGGCGCTCCTTTCGGCTGTGCAGAGCTATCGGTTCGACTGACTTGATGCGATATGGCTCGGATGGTTGACGACGCTTCTCCATGACTCACTCCTTAATTCGTCCAGAACAGTTTTGCGAGGATGAAATGCGGAGCGAGTCTCAAATGGAGTCTTTGATTCTCAGACGATAGAAGTCCAGCCCCAGATGGGCGGGATGATCGAGTCTGGAAACGGGCGTATTCATCATGCATTCATCAGTCTGAAGTCCGGTACGATATGCCCGGTGACAATGCCACGAGCGTTGCGCACCGCCGGCTGAACATAAGGTCGAATCGACGATATGTCCTCCGGCACGCGTAATATACTCAATTGCCTGAGAACTTCAACCACAACCGGACCAAGGGCGCGCTCACCGCCGTCGTGGATCTTGACCGCAATGCCGATCGGCGGCTCAGTCAGGCCGATCCCCTCCACCGCCTCTGCGCCGATCTTGCAAACTAGCCGATCAGGCACAGCCTGTGACAGCGCCAGGTCAAAGCGCCCGCGGCCGGAAACCATGACCGGGTGCGTCAACATGGCTGAGCGGATACGCTCGGCGGCTTCGGCCAGTGATCCATCCAGGCCATGACCGGTAGCAAGCTTCATGAAAGCCAGGGCAACATTGTGAAGGGCCAGCGGGAAATTGGGAGCGCTGCATCCATCGACGCCGGTGGGCATACGTTCCATCGGGAATTCCGTGAAGTCACTCACCATCTGCTTGACGACCTGCTGGGGCTTGTCTTCGGGTTCGAGATACTCCTCAACCGGGCGCTTCATGAATCGGGCGAGGGCCAAAAAACCGGAGTGCTTGCCACTGCAGTTATGGCGCAGCGAATCCCTGTCCTCTCCGCGGACGGGGTACTCCCCGGCGGCCTGCATTCCGAGAGGCCAGTGGGCGCCGCATTGAAGCAGGCCGGGTTCGTTGTCGGCCGCGGCCAGATTCTGGCGGACTACCTCGACATGCTCATCAGTACCGCAGTGCGACCCGGCCATGATGGCAAGCTGGCGGGGCGAGAACCGGTAATGGTCGGCGGCGCCGGAGAGAATCAGCGGCAGGAGCTGAAACGGCTTGATGGCCGAGCGCATCATGGTGACAAACTCGGGATCGCCGAAGTAGTGGGTCAGCTTTCCCTCTCCGTTGACGACCGCTACCGAGGCACAGTGGATAGCCTCGATTTCGTCGCCGCGATAGATGCTGGCGGCCTGGCATCCGGTCTGCGTCAATCTCATTGAGCATCCAAGATAGTGAGCTGTTGGTCTAGCCGCAACAGGCGGATTGTTCTTGAACCTGGTTGTTTGAGGTTGACGATGCAGTCACTATCGACGATACTTTGGAGGGCCTTTCGGGCTAACAAACTGTCGTTTGGAGCTAGAGAATGATTAAGAAGATCAAGGTTGAGAATTTCCTTTCCTGGTTGCAGACGGAGTTTGAGCCAGGACCAAGGAACTTGCTTGTCGGAATGAACAACTCGGGCAAAACCAATCTGTGCAAGGCTCTTCGTTTTCTGGGTCTCACCAGCTGGTTCGATCTCAGACAGAGCGTGGACATACTCCGGGTAGCACCTTCAGCCATAACAAACTGGTCCTACAACAAGAACAGGGTTGAATTCGTAATTGAAGCGGAGCTTCCCTCCGCCGAAAGCGACGACAGCTACACTTACACATATACTCTCGCTCTTGAGAGAGTTGGGGCAGGGCTATTGCCGCAGAACCCCGTTCTGGAAGTGGATAGAGAGGAACTTGTCGTAGATGGCCCGGGATTCCCGGAGACCACACTCCTTAACAACGAGCGCGATGGCGTCAAGCTGCTACACGAAGACAAATACAAGTCTGGCGAGCATGACCCGTATGTAGCTACAACGTCCCCCCGTGGACAGACTATGCTCAGTCGACTCTACGACCTCAAATCAAACGCGCTTGCGAATGGATTCAGACGCTACATGAATAACTGGTCCTACTTCTCATTTGAACGCCAGGCACTTGAGGATCCATCATACACTCCGAATCAAGTCGTACTTGGTCCGCAAGGTCAGGGTCTCTCATCTGCATTGTATCAAGTGAAGCAATCGGACGAGATGACATATCGGAGCATAATCGAGTGCTTGCAGGCAATCGAACCGTCTGTCGAAGTGATCAACTTCTTTGGCGCAGGCAATGAGAAGCAGGTCTTCATGGTGTTTGAGGACAGAGCACGTAATCGTCTCCCAGCCTACATGCTATCCGACGGGACGATACGGTTCCTGGCGATTGTCTATGTGCTCTTGGTCGCTCCACGCCTCTCACACCCCTACAAACCGTTTGTCATACTTGAGGAACCTGAGAACGGCATATATGCTGGTATCTTGAGAAGGATCCTGGATTTGCTAAAGGACTCACCTAATCCTCCTCAGACTCTCTTCACTACGCATGCACCTTACTTGATTGACCTATTCGATGATTCGCTCGACTGGGTCTTTGTAACCAACAAAGACGAGTATCGATCGACGATTAAGCCTGTCGACAGAGCCGCCGCAGAGAAGAGGCTCCAAACCATGCCTCTCGGGGAACAGCACTACCAAGGCCTACTCAAATGACAATTGGATACCTGGTTGAAGGTACAAATGACGATGGTTTCGTTCGCGGCCTCGCCGCCCGGTATTGTCCCCATGCCAAGCTCGTCTCCGGCAGGTATCGCGGCTCAACAGGCACGTCAATCAGACGGGAACTTAAGAGATCTATGACAGGCCTGTTTGGAGGGGAATCAAGGTGTGACTACGTCGTTGTCCTCAGAGATGCCAACAAAGAGAATTGGAAGACAGTGCTAAAGCGGGAGACCGAAGTCATCCCCAAGGAGTACAGACATGCCGTTTTGATGGGCGTGGCCTCCGAGAACATAGAGGATTGGCTTGCCGCAGATCGCGCAGCCCTCGCCAAGGCTCTGGGCTGCAATGAAGCTGAGATGCCATTAGAACGACTAGCTGGTTGGGTGAAACATCAGTTTCAGGCACTAGCGGCAAGGACATCTCCCACAAGTCCGGTCTCATCTCGCGTCGCTCAGTTCGTTAGCAAAGCTCCCCTTAGAGAATGGCTGCGCAATAGCGAGTCGTTCAATCAGTTTTGGGATGATGTCTTCCAGTTCTCTAAGCGGGTAGACGGGTGCGATATCCCAAACGAGCGCAACTGACTCAGACATGATTCCTCAGCATCAACTCTTTCGGAGAGGGGTGCAAGTATACCTGGTCCTGAATGTACTCAACCGCGTGCTTGTCTACATAGTGACGCACCAGCGTCAGCGGGACCACCAGAGGAATCAGACCCGCGCGATAGTCATCGATCACACGGTTGATGTCGGCCTTCTCGTCCACCGTCAGCTTCTCCTTCAGGAAACCCATAATGTGCTGCAGAACATTGACGTTCTTCTTGATCGTCGTCTTCACTGTCAACGCTTCCATGAAGGCTGCGCAGTACATGTCGCGGAAATCCGAGGGCTTGTGCCTGGCGATTGCCGCCACCAGACGTCCCATCTCGGTGTAGTGTTTGGGACTATGGGCAAGGATCAGGTACTTATGATTGGCGTGGAAAGCGACTACATCGCGACGAGCGAATCGACCCTCGAAGAGGTTTCGGAGTCGATCATAGGCGAACACCCGCACAATGAAGTTCTCCCGCAGCCGAGCATCGTTAAGGCGTCCCTCTTCTTCGATCGGCAGTAGTGGATACTGCTCCTTCAGAGCTTGAGCATACAATCCAACCCCCTTGCGTTCGGCCATGCCCTTCTCGCCAAAGAGCTTCACTCTCTCCATTCCGCAGGATGGCGAGTCCTTTTTCAGGATGTAGCCACGCAGCGAATCCAGATCGCGCTTCTTGACCCGGCCGCGACTGTAGCTATTCATACGATCGGTCCAGTCTTCCCGTGATCTGGTTCCAATCATCCGAGGCGATTCGGTGCCCCCCTCCAGGTGTACCGGTTCTCGCGGTACACCCATCCCGACTTCAAGCTCCGGACAAACCGGAACGAAACGGAAATACGCTCCGAGTATGTCGGTCAGGTAACGGTCGTGTTTGTGACCACCGTCGAATCGCACTTTCTGCCCTAACAGGCAAGTACTGATACCAACCCGAATATCGGAGACTCGTTCGACTCTTTTCCTCATACTGCTGTCGCCTCGCTCTTGTCAATCGCCCGGCTGGCGATTGCCTTGATCAGCCCGCGGAATACTACTGCGTGAAGCGGGTGAACCGAATACCAGTATACAAGCCCGGTCAGGCCGCGTGGATAATATCTTGCAGTCTGAATCAGTCTCGAACTGTCATCAGGCAGCGGTTCAACCTCGAATTCGAGCCAGGCCTGACCCCAGACCTTCATTTCGGCCCGCAGGACCAGTCGGCGCAATGGAAGATACTCCTGCACCCGCCAGAAATCAAGGGCCTCGCCCGGTGATGTCTGTTCCGGGTGACGGCGGCCGCGGCGAAGCCCCACCCCGCCTAGCTGTTGGTCTATGAACCCGCGCACTCGCCACAGCCAATCACCATAGTACCAGCCATTGTCACCGCCGATTGAGGCCACGACCCGAAAGACTCGTTCGGGTGGCGCATTGACTTCCAGTTCCCTTCTATCCTCGCGAAGGTGCGACGGGTCCAGCGATTGCGGTGTGACGGTTGTGGCGTCGGTCCAGGTAGTCTCAACCGCGTAAGAACGGACACGTTCCAGGGCCAACTCTGCGGCCCGGTGAAAGGACAGGGGCTGGATGTCGAAATGCGCCGCGGCGAGGTCGTTCTCGCAAATCGTCTCGCTGCGAAGGCTTTCGATTAGCGCCCTGGCGAGACTGGATCGTATGGGAGTAACCAGGTTGACCCAGTAGGAGGACAAATGAGGTGTGAGCACGGGTACCGGGATCATATAGCGGCGGAGTCCGAGAATATTCGCGACACCCAGCATCATATCACGGTAGGTCAGAACATCCGGTCCGCCAATGTCGATCGTAAGACCCGCAGTTTGTTCGCGTCCGAGCGATTGAACCAGGTAAGAAAGAACGTCACGGACGGCAATGGGCTGAGTTCGTGTGTAGACCCAGCGCGGACAGATCATGGCCGGCAGGCGGTTCACCAGATGGTGTATCAGCTCGAAGGACAGCGATCCCGAGCCGACTATTACCGCGGCACGTAATTCCGTTACCGGTGTCGTCCCGGATCGGAGCACTTCACCCACTTCATGTCTGCTTCTCAGGTGGGCCGACTGTTCAATATCGCGACGGCCCAGGCCCCCCAGGTAGATTATCCGATGAAGGCCGGCCTTATCAGCGGCGGCTGCGACGTTGGCGGCCACCTGACGATCGACGGCCTCGAAGTCGCCCTCGGCGCTCATTGAGTGGATAAGGTAATAGACCGCGCCCGCGCCATGGAAAGCGGCATCGAGAGTCTCGAGACGAAGCGCGTCGCCTTGAAACACTTCTACCCGGTGTAGCCAGGGTCGGCCTTCGAGCTTGCCGCGATCCCGAACCATAACCCGCACCCGGTAACCCCGCGCCACCAGCCGCGGGATCAGCCTTCCTCCCACATATCCCGTTGCGCCAAGGACAAGAACCGGTGCATCCAAAGACATAGTCACTCTGCGGTACGACCGAAACGTTGTTCGATGATGCCGTGCCTGTAATCGAATATAGTGTCAAGTTGAGGCCTGACCAGCAACGAATGCGCCAGCCGCCCGAGAAGTCCGAACGGCAGAATATACCGGACGTTGTCGATTAGACGTGTACCACCGTTAATGGATTCAAACCTGTGGCTGTGATGCCATAAGTGATAGGGTCCTCTGAGTTGGACGTCGCTGAACCGGTGCGGCGGATCATAATCGGTTATCAGAGTTGTCCAGCGGGTTCGCACTCCGAACACTTTCACCGTGTAGTCGATAACCGCGCCGCTCATCATTCGGATGGGTAACGGCGTAAGGATCTCGAAGCGCATAGCTGGCGGAGTGATCTCTACAAGGTTTTCCGGTCGTTCGAAGAAAGCAAACACCTGATCAAGAGGACAGGCCACTGTCTGCTCGCGCTCCAATTCATACATCTTCATTATGCTCACCGCCCCGAGTTCTCGATCCCGGCTACCCGTTCGATGTAGGCATCCACATCGAATTTGCGTCGGCAGCCTTCATAGCTCATGTATCGAATCTTCCCGAATATGTCGCGTTCAGGCCACGCGCGGTCATGGACACCGCCGATCGACCAGGCGATCCCGGCATACCCGTTCGGGTCATTACCATCGAGTTCATATCGATCATTGAGGTCAATTGCCGTCGAGAGCGCCTGCTCCGCTCCCGGCGACCACTGCAGAATCTTCTTGGCCCAGTACATGCGAAGGTATCCGGGCATGCTGCCCGTAATCACCATTTCCTTCTGGCACGCATTCCAGAGCGGATCGTGGGTGTCGGCCGACTCAAGCTGTTCCGGCCCGTACAAATGCTGCCGTGGGTCATCCCGGTGATCATCGAGAGTCTTAAGCGACCACCCGGGAAAGCCCCTGAAAGTATCGTAATCGGGACAGTAGTAGCAGTAGTTGTCGGAAAGCTCGCGACGAACTACTAGTTCCTCCAGAAATGCCTCGGCCAGAGCCGGATCGCACCGTTGTCGCACTTCCCAGGCCACCCTGTGTGCAGAAAGCTGCCCGAAGTGAAGATAGGGGCTCAGGCCCGACTGAGCCCCGGCGTTGGGATCGTTTCGTCCGGAAGCGTAGCGATTGAGACCAGTCTCCAGAAACTTCTCCAGACGGAGTAAGCCGGCCCTCTCGCCCGGCGCATTAGAGTGTGACCCCTCGATGCGGCTAAGTCCCATGACAGCCCGAGCCTTGTCCCAATCCACCCGGGCGGGGTCGTTGTCCAGCTCGATCGGGTGCTTTACGAGTTCGGGCAACCTGGTGAGGTACTCCGGCAACTGCCTGTTTATCCTGGGTCGCAAGGTATAGGCTGCATACTCCCGTTTATCGCTGGCTTGCCAGCAGGGGACTATGTTGTGAGCATCGACCTCGAGGACGGGGCAGCCAAGCCGGTCGGCTATTCCCTGCCGCCATTGCCGCGGCATCCTCAGCGGTGAGAAGTCAGTTACCAACGCCGCCGCCGTATGCGCTTCGGCAAGTGACGGGACCTCTTCTACCGGATCTCGCACAAGAAGTATTAACGGGATATGGTGACTTCGCAATTGCCGCTCGAGTTGCTTCAGGCCTGAAACCATGAAGTCATACTGGCGGTCAGGCGTTATCTGGAAACCGGGCGTGATACAGAACACCACCATCAGCGGTCGAGCCAACTCAAGGGCGATCTGCTGTGCGTAGAGCAGTGCCCAATTGTCGCGGGCTCTCTGATCGCGGTCCATCCAGTACACGACAGGACCTGTCCCCTCCACTGATGAATCGACGGCGTTCAGTTGCCTGATGCGCGTGGGGTCAACTCGTGCCATACCACCCATACCGTTCCTCAACCGACCTTGCCGCGAGAAGTCAGGTCCGTCCTCATGTCGGACAGAAACTGCCTGAAGTCGGCCAGATCGGTGAACACAGCAGCGCCGATTTGGTTGAGAATCCCTTGATAAGCTGGCCAGGCCCTCCCGCCGGCAATCACACGGGTATTGCCGGGCAACAGTTGGCCCAGGCGCCGCAGTTCCTCGCCGATGCGCGGATCATCGGGCGGGTATATCAGGCTGAGTGCAACAGCCGAGGCTCGCGAGTCCCGCGCAGCCCCAGCGATGTTCTCAGCGGGCGTATTCGGCCCCAGGTAGACAACCCGCCAGCCGACAGACGCTGCCGTCACGGCGGCCATCAGCGCCCCGAATTCGTGGAGATGACCTGCCGGAGTGGTAGCGACCAGTACCGGAGCACGTTCATCTACCGGCGAGCTGGCGGTCAATGCTCCAAGCAATGATCGCACTACCGCCGATGCCAGATGCTCATGAGAAACCCGTATTCTGCCATCGTTCCAGCGGGCGCCAATCTGTTCCAACAAGGGATGCAGTAGTTGATCCAGCAAGGCCTGGCGTCCGAGCGACAGTGATGCATCGGTGAGACGATTCTGCAACAGCGGAGCGTCAAAGGCCTCAATCGCCTCAAGACATGAATCCAGGTATTCCTGAGCCGAACGGACTTCACGCCCCGGTTCATCGGTCATCGCCGGGATTGATGACGCCGACAGGGCCATCTTCCGCAGATCTTCATCCTCCATATCCGCTATCTGCCCGATACTCTCTCCCGCTTCCGTCGCCCGTCGCAGCAGCATCAGACGCTCGATGTCTCCATCGCTGTAAAGGCGTCTGTTACTGTCAGTTCTGCCCGGCGACACGGCACCGTAACGCCTTTCCCACATCCTGATAACGTGCGCTGAGAGGCCGGCGCGTCGGGCCGCTACCTTTATAGTGTGTCTCTTGCGTGCTGTCATGGCTTCCTGCTCTCGCAAATCAGTCATATTATTGTCTAAGATATGTAACACATATAACGGCATGTAGTTCAACCAAAATCGAGTCAACAGTTGAAATTCTCGGCTCTACTTCTGACCCTAAGACCATATTCTCAAACCAATTACAGCTCGGCAGCTGTGCCACAGAGGACATATTATACGAAGCTTCGACATTTTCTGTACATTCCTGAAACAATATCAAATCTGTCGTGGTTACACAGGGCAAGGACAGCAGAGATGAACCTGAAGATGAGAAACAGAAGCAATAAGGCTGAAACGAAAGGAAAGAAGATGAAGACATTCGACGTTATCGCCGCGACGCTGCTGGTCATAGGCGGCCTCAACTGGGGTTTGGTCGGCCTGCTGGGATTCGACCTGGTAGCTGCCATATTCGGAGAGATGAGTCTGCTGAGCCGCCTGGTGTACCTCCTGGTTGGGCTGAGCGGTCTGTATCAGGCCTTGAGCATCAAGGCGATTCAACAGCGCTGGAATCTGGCAATGTCCAGCAACTAAGAATGCGACTTCTGTGGAAGAGGAGTCGACGTGGCCCGCAGAGGAAGAGCACGGAGTAGGAATAAGCTAATAACTGACACTGTATTAGAAGGAGTTTGAAGATGATTAAGAAGAGAATCTTTGGAATGACTGCGATGATCGCCGCTGTTGCCCTGGTTGGCGCCGGTTGCTCGGATGATGAGGATAGCAATCCGATCACCTCCACCCCAGCCAGCAACGTGCAGGTCATCCATGCATCGCCTGACGCTCCCGCTGTAGATATATATGTTGATGGCGCCAAGGCTGTTACCAGCCTGAGTTTCCCCGAGGGCACCGGCTATGTACCGCTTGAAGCGGGCACTCGCAACATCAAAGTCAATGCCTCGGGAACCGATGTTACTGTGATCAATGCGGACCTGACTCTGTCTCCCAATGGTACCTACTCAGTGTTCGCCGTTGACGAGCTGAACGAGATCACCGCTCTGGTTATTGAAGATGATCTGTCGGCTCCGGCCGCCGGCAAAGCGCATGTTCGCTTTGTGCATCTGTCGCCTGACGCACCGGCCGTTGACATCGGTGTAACAGGTGGAGGTGTCGTATTTGGCAACAAGGCATTTGCTGAGTATACCGCTTTCACCCCCCTGGACGCCGGAACCTACAACCTGGAAGTCCGCCTGGCCGGTACCGACACAGTGGTGCTGCCTTTGCCGGGGATCACCCTCGAAAACGGCAAAATCTACACTGTCTTCGCCAAAGGCTTTGTAGCTGGATCCGGCAACGCGGCCCTGGGCGCTCAGATAATCGTGAACAACTGATCGTAATCGAAGATGTGGCCGGGCAAATCGCCCGGCCATCGTCGTAATACGCAACTTAACAAGAGGACAAGAAAAATGAAGACTCTGTTTACCTTCGCCCTCGCGCTGCTCATCGCAGGCGCCCTGACAACCTCTACCCTGGCCTCCAACTGCTCCACCGGTTCATCGAAGAGTACTTACGGAGCGGCGACAGCCAAGGCCGAAGGGAAGATGGATCACAGGCATGACATCATCGAGACCGCAATCGCGACCGAGGGTTTCGGAACGCTGGTCACCGCAGTCAAGGTGGCAGGACTGGTCGAGACCCTCAAAGGGGACGGCCCATTCACAGTATTTGCTCCCACCGATGGAGCTTTTGCAGCTCTGCCCGAGGGGGCGGTCGAAGACTTGCTGAACGATAAGGAGAAGCTGACTTCGGTTCTTACCTACCACGTCGCTGCAGGCAAATACACGGCCTCTGATGTGCTCGGCGAAGAGCAGATTGAGACCGTGCAAGGTCAGAAGGCCGGCATTAGCATGGTTGACGGCAAACCAATGATAGACGGGGCCCGCATAATAGCCACCGACATCATCTGCAGCAACGGCGTTATCCATGTGATCGACGCCGTCATTCTGCCGAGCGACAAAGAGCAGGCCAACAGTTCCCGGTACTAGTCAATCATAGCAGCAGCGGCCTGCCCAAGGCAGGCGGGCCGCTGCGAACTGAACACGGAAAACAATAATCACAGAGATCAGGAAACAGAACAATGAAGAGAATTATAGCTCTCGTACTGATTTTGGCCGCCGCCGTGAGCGCGCAGGCCTCCACCGCGCGGCTGCAGGTAATCCACAACTCAGCCGACCCAGCTGCGGTAATAGTAGATATATACGTAAACGGCGACCTGTTCATTGATGACTTCGCCTTCCGCGACGCGACCGCCTTTCAGACAGTGCCAGCCGGAGTTCAACTCGATATCGGGGTTGCTCCCGCCAGCAGCGGTTCATCGGATGACGTCATCGCGACTATCCCGGTGACACTGCAAGCGCATAAGACCTACGTCGCCATTGCGAATGGCGTCCTTGATCCCTCCATGTTTGCCGGAAACCCGGACACGGAATCGATCGGATTCACTCTCTTCGCCAAGGACGACATACGCGAGAATGCCCGGTGGCGCTGGTTTACCGATATCGTTGTTTTCCACGGTGTGACCGATGCTCCCACCATCGATGTCCTTCACGATTCCAGATGGAACCGTAAGCTGTTTGACGACCTCAGCTATGGCGAATTCTCAAGGTACCGTTCACTCTGGCCCAGGGACTATGTGCTGCAGATCACGCCCGGCAATGACAACAACACCGTAGTGGCGTCGTTTGAGGCCGATCTGAGCGGCCTGCTCGGCGGCTCGGCGATTGTCTTTGCCTCCGGGTTCCTGAGCCCGGCCGACAACATGAATGGAGCCTCTTTCGGTCTATTCGCAGCCCTGGCGGACGGCACCGTCATCGAGTTGCCGGCCATCGGCCAGACGGCTCGTCTTCAGGTTATTCACAATGCTGCCGACCCGGGCGCGGAGTTCGTCGACATCTATGTTAATGATGAACTGCTCCTGGACAACTTCGAATTCCGCACCGCCACGCCGTTCATCGACGTTCCGGCCGGTGTCACGCTGAATCTGGGCGTCGCTCCGCCGACGTCGACGTCGTCGGCAGATGCCCTGGCCGTTATTCCAGTGCAGTTCAGCGGCGGAGAGACCTACGTTGCCATAGCTAACGGTGTTCTCGGTCCGTCGATGTTCACCTCTAACCCGGACGGCCGCAGTATTGGCTTTGAGTTGTTCGCCAAAGCCGGTGCCCGCGAGGGCGGTCAGAATGGTTGGCACCAGGTGGACTTCTTCGCCCTGCACGGGGCGACCGATGCCCCGACTGTTGATGTCAAAGCTCGAGGTGTAGCCACGGTTGTTGATAATGCGGCCTACGGCGATATCACCGGCTACGTCAGTGTTCCGGCCGACAAGTACATACTCGACGTTACCCCGGGCAATGACAACGGGACTATTGTCGCCTCGTTTGAGGCGGATCTGTCCGGTCTCGGTGGGGCCGCCGCTGCTGTCTTCGCCTCCGGCTTTTTGAATCCGGCAGCCAACCAGAACGGCGCGGCCTTCGGCCTGTTTGCCGCCCTACCGAATGGCGACGTTGTTGAGTTCCCGGCCTACAGTCCCATGGCCAAACTGCAGATCATCCACAACGCTGCCGACCCGGACGCTGAATTCGTTGATGTCTACGTCAACGACGATCTCCTGCTGGACAACTTCGAGTTCCGGACAGCAACCGCGTTCGTCGACGTCCCGGCTGAAGTGACCCTCAATATAGGTGTCGCCCCGCCGACCTCCTCGTCGTCCGCTGACGCTATTGCCACCTTCCCGGTGGAATTCGAGAACGAGAAGACCTATGTCGCCATCGCCAATGGTGTCCTCAGCCCTGGCGATTTCGCCGACAACCCTGATGCGCGTTCGATCGCCTTCGACATTTATGCCCGTGATGGTATCAGGACCAGCAGTCCTTACCCCTGGGCGGTGAAGGTAATCGGATTCCACGGTGCCACTGACGCTCCGGGCGTTGATATCCTCGCCAAAGGCAACTGGTGGTGGCCGTGGCGCCTGATCGATGACCTAGCCTACGGAGATTTCTCCGACTACCGCTGGTTGCTTCCGATCGAGTATACGCTTTATGTCACTCCTGAGAACGACAACCGCACTGCGGTGGCGGCTTTCACCGCCGATCTGCGCGGACTCGGTGGCGGAGCTGCCGTTGTCTTTGCTTCCGGATTCCTCTACTCCGGTGACAATCAGAATGGTGCGGCGTTTGGGCTTTTCGTTGCTCTGCCTAACGGCACAGTCGTGGCCTTGCCGGCTGCTTCGAAGAATAGCATGAACAAAGTGGCTGAAAACGCCGATGCACTCCCCAACCAGTATTCGCTGAACCAGAACTATCCTAATCCATTCAACCCTACCACCACGATAGCCTTCAGCCTGGCCAAAGCCGGCAATGTGAATCTGTCGGTATACAACCTCCTGGGCCAGCAGGTCGAGACCCTGGTGGATGGACCGATGGGCGCGGGTTTGCAACAAATAACCTGGGACGCCGGCCAGTATGCCTCCGGCATGTATTTCTACCGTCTCACTACCGACGACTTCAGTGCGACACGTAAGATGGTGCTGCTGAAGTAAGCTGACTCCTTCAGGGGAACAGCACGTCGAGCGGGCGGATGCTTCATGCGCCCGCCCGCTCTCTCTTTGGTCACGTGTCGCTTTGGGTTGCGGCCCGAAGGCGTTGAGACAATATGGGCCTTCCTGTGGTTGATTAAGACAGAGGGTGGTACAAACAAGTCTGCGAATGGACTCCCAACGGAGTTGGTGAACAACGAAAGGGTGTCGCTATGAGGACAGTTGATGTTGTTGCTGCGGTATTGCTGGTAATCGGCGGACTGAACTGGGGCTTGGTCGGTGTGTTCGGATTCAATTTGGTCGCCGCCATCTTCGGCGAGATGAGTTTCCTGAGCCGTTTGATCTACATCCTGGTAGGACTTGGCGCCCTTTACCAGATCGCAGGCGTCAAATCCATCCAGCATCGCTGGAGTTCGGCCACGACCAGCGAATAGTTGGTCACAACAGAAGGCGGGGCAGGACCCTCGTGGCCCTGAGACTATCGAATCACTAGTGCGTGACTATTCGCCGGACAGCGGGACCACCTCTATTTCATACAGATACGGCCAGTTCTTGCCCGTCAAGAAAATTCTGCCATTGGCGCTGTCGTAGGCAATGCCGTTGAGTACGCCGATCGGATGCGCGCTGTCGGGTGGCGGCACCAGTCCGCCCAGCCGAATCCAGCCGATTACTTCGCCGGTTAACGGATCGATACGCGCAATGAAATTCCAGCGCCAGATATTGGCCCAGATCTCGCCGTCGATCCACTCCAGTTCGTTCAATCCGTCGATGGCGCCGATATGATCGGTCACGTTAATCCTGCTGGACAACGCGAAGCTGTGCGGATTCCGAAAGAAGATACTCGAACTGCCATCGGATACGATCAGCAGGCTGTCGTTATCGGTCAGCCCCCAGCCTTGAGTCGGGAGCGAGAACGACCTCACTGAATCGAAAGTCTCCAGGTCCCAGACGAAAGCGGTCTTCTGCAGCCATGTAAGCTGATATATCTTGCCATCGAAGACGGTAATCCCCTCGCCGAAATAGGTGCTGTCAAGTTCGCGACGCTGCAGCACTTCGCCGGTCTCGAGGTCGACCTTACGCAACTCCGACTGACCGTGCTGGCCGGTCCCCTCGTACAGATATCCATCGTGCCAGACGAGTCCCTGCGTGAATGCTCCGGGGTCGTGGGGATATTCGTTGACCACGCGGAAGCCGTACTCAGGTGGCGCCTCCGGCCGATCCGAGTTGTTGGAATCGGAGCAGCCCGATGCGGCCAGCAGCAGGAAGAGCAGCAAGATCATAACCGGTCGCATGACCGACAATAAGTCCGCAAGCTATGATCAGGTCAAGGTTTTAGAACGGTCACTCGCGCATCGACGGAAGCCAAGGGCCGCCCGTTGTTACACCCCCACCTTCGCCAGCGTGACCGGGATATCTTTAAATGTCTTGCAGGGGTGAGCGCCCGCTTCGGCAAGCCTTTCGAGCTTCTCCTTCGCGGTTCCCATCCTGCCCTCGACAATGGCGCCGGCGTGGCCCATGCGCTTTCCCGGAGGAGCGAACATGCCGCCGATCATGGCCAGCACCGGGGTCTTCATCTCGCCGATGGTCTCACAGGCATGCTCCTCGTAGACGCCACCGATTTCGCCGCTCATCACAACCGCTCTGGTCTTGTCGTCCTCTTCAAACTTCCAGAGAATCTCATCGAAGGTGGAACCTAGCACCGGGTCACCACCCAGCCCGACACAAGTGCTCTCGCCGTAACCCGACTGGGTCAGCGTATCGGCAACATAGTAGGTAATGGAACCGCTCCGGGACACCGTGCCGACCCGCCCCGGCCTGAACGCAATATCCGGCATGATACCGAGGTTGGCCTCACCGGGAGTCATGATACCCGCGGTATTGCCTCCGATGACCGTAGCGCCATGGGCCACCGCCTCGCGACGAACATGCAGCATATCGTGAATCGGGATATGTTCGGGAATCACGACCAGGAACCTTATCCCGGCCCTGATCGCCTCGATAGCGGCCTCCTTGACAAATCGGGCCGGCAGGAAGATGACCGATACGTCGGCGCCTGTTTGCTCAACGCAGTCCAGAACAGTGTCAAACACCGGACGGCCGTCAACATCCTGTCCGCCCTTGCCGGGGGTAACGCCGCCTACGATATTGGTACCATAGGCGATCATGCGTTCGGTGTGGAACTTGCCGGCGGCGCCGGTAATCCCCTGCACCATTACCTTTGAGTTCTTGTCGACCAGGATAGCCATCACTTGCCCCCTTTCTGTCCTGCAGCCAGCTCAACCGCCCGTCTGGCAATATCCTCAATGGGTGTCTCAATGCCGTGGGCCTCGACATTCTCAAACAGCTCGGGGCTCTCTTTCCGGGCTTCTTCGAACAGCCGCACGCCTTCCTGCCACATGTTACCGGTCATGCGCATAACCATCGGTTTGGAGAGGCCGTGCTCGCGCAGGAACATGATCACGCCTTTCGCGAAGTCGTCACAGCGGCTGATGCCACCGAAGCGTGCACCAAAGATGGCTCTGACATTCGGATTCTCATCGAGCAGGACTAACATCCGGGAAATGCGCTCCGGCGAGGGTCCACCCCCGGAGTCCATGAAATTGGCCGGCTTGCCGCCATAATAGTGAATGAAGTCGTTGCCCATGATACCGAAGCCGGCTCCGCCGGGGAACATGCCGATGTCGCCATCAAGGTCAAGGTAGGGTATGCCCCACTCGCGGGCCTGATTCTCCCGCGGCGTCATCTCGCCCTCTTCGTGGCGTTTCTCGATACCCATTTCGGCCAGTTCCGGGTGACGGAACATCGCGTCGTCGTCAAGCGATACCCGGCTGTCGGCAGCCACCAGATTGCCGTCGGCGGTCAGGACAAGCGGATTGATCTCCATCAGCTTGGCGTCGTAGCGACGGAACAGATCATAGAGATTAACAATAACAGACCCGGCCGCCTTCAGTTGCTCGGATGGGATACCGATACGGCGGGCGATATTGATGCCATCGAAGCTGTACAGCTCGTCGGCGATATCGAGCGGGTGACGGACAATCTTCTCCGGGGCATGCTCGGCTGTCTCCTCGATATCGACCCCGCCCTGACCGGAGGCGATCACCACTAACTTGTAGTTAGCCCGGTCGATCGTGACACCGAGATAATACTCCTGCACTATGTCGAGCTTGGGCTCGACCAACAGAGTCTGTACCCGGTAACCCCTGATCTTGAGCTTAAACAGCTCTTCAGCCGCCGCCCGCGCCTCGTTGGGGCCATCGGCGATTCTAATCCCGCCTGCTTTGCCGCGTCCACCGATAAGCACCTGCGATTTCAGCACGACCGGCACAGCCATGTCCTTGACCACACGGTGAACCATATCGGGACTGGTCGCCAGGCGTCGTGGAGACACTGGGATCTTTGCTTTTTCGAATAGCAGCTTACCTTCGTGTTCGTAAAGACGCATGGGCTTGATCCTTGTCGTGGCGGCCTGGGCCCGGCCGCTGTCATGGTGTTTGCTGACCGGATAATGTACGGCCGGGGGCGATATTGTCAACGTCAATGAAAAGCCCGGCCAACAGGGGTTTGGCCGGGCCGGAATCGTATTTGCGGGTAGGTGCTACTTTTCGACCTTGTTGATAGTATCGAGAAGGGTTCCGTCGCGCCACTCAATCACATGAACCACCTCATCGGTCGCCCGCAGGGGTGGCGGAGTGGCGCCCCATTCGGCGGCCTTGTCCTTCGACTTCTGGTGCAGTTCCTCGATGGACAGTAAGTTCACCCCAAACTCTTTACCACGCTCAAGGATTGCGTCCTTATAGGTAGATTTGCTGTCCGGGTTGACTGCTGCAAACTCCTCGGTAACGATTACATCGATGACCTCGCCGGGAGTGGTCCGGGTATAGACCTTCTCGACGACCTTCGGAAAACCCTTGTCGTCTTTGCCGGTGGCCAGGGGCATGAAGATAATCGTCAGGTCGGCACCGGCCGCGACATCCTGCCCGCCGCCGATCCCACCGATAATCCGGCCACCGGCGCAGACCGTGTTCAGGTTGAAGCCGAGGTCCACCTCCAGCGCCGACAAGACCGCCAGATCCAGTAGATTTACCGCCGATTCTTTGTTGGCGACGGAGGCGTAGTAGGGTGTCGTAATCTCATGATGGTGTGGGTTATTCAGCATGGAATCGAACATGCGATCACTCGGCTGGAAGAGCTGTCCGTGCATGAGCTGATATAGCGTGCGCTCTTCGAGCATATCGACATGTAGCGATGTGACTCCGCCGATAGAGAAATTGGCCCGGATCTTCTCATCCTTGAGCATCTGACGGATATTCTCCAGGATAATCAACCCGGCGCCACTGCCAACCTGGAACGAGAAGTCGTCCTTGACCACGCCCGCGGCCTTGATGACACGGGTAACGTTGTCGGCAACCTGAGCGTTGAACGGGTTCGCCCGGGCCTTGTCCATATCCAGTGTACCGGAGCCGATTCCCTCGTTGAGGCCGGGGTCGTCGACCTTCACCACGAAATCGACCTGCTCCATGGAGATCGGGGTTGGCATAACCACTGTATTGCTTACCGTTCCGGTTAGAAGGCAGACATATTCGGCGTACTCGGCATCGGCGGAGAACAACCCCACCGGGCCGCAGCGATGCTCGGGTTTCCCCAGTAGCCCGTTGGCGTTGCCCCAGCGGTCGGCTATCGGGACCGGCCCGAAGGCCACTTTCACATTCACTTCGCCAGTCTGGAGCTTGCGCACGCGGTTACCGTGGGAGAAACCGACCCCCACCCAGGGCAGCAGTTCACCGGTTACCAGGTATCCGCCCATCCTGCGGTAGACATTGCCGTAGATGCCGCCGATGACACCGTCGCGGATCGCCTCGATAAGCCAGGGATCGACATTATCAAAAAAGGCGTTGCCGTAGATCTTGATATCCTTCTTGCCGGTTCGACGCAGGGCATCGACGATCAGTTGCAGACCCTTGTCGCCGAAGCGATAGTAGTGGGGATAGCTGATCGTATCGCCATCGTTGAGCACCTGCATGACTTCATCGAGGGCCACCACTTTGCTTTGGCGATTGGGAATGCGCGGGGTGTGCTTGCGCCCGACCAAACGCCGGTCGAACTCGGTGTCGGGGAAGGCCTTGGTAAAGGGCTGGTATTGCTTACCGTTATAGTTCATTCCTGGCTCCAATCATCTCAGAATGTTGGGGGCAAGGGTACATCGGGGCGGTGGTTATGTCAAGGGGCGCCGGGGTGTAGGGACGCTTCGCGAAGTGCCCTTGTGGGGCCGAGCGGGTAGCGGGTAGGTCAAAACCCCAGTGGTTTTGACGCCTTCCGAGATCCTGCTACTCTCGCAGGCCGAACGCTTAACCCAACGTCAGACCGCCCCTCCCCACGTCAGGCCGAGTGCCCCTCACGTCAGGCCGAGCGGAGTCGAGGCCGACGTTAGCTCCCGCTTCACCACCAGTCCCTGCCCACGCCACCCTTCGACTCCGCTCAGGGTGACGTGGGGCAACATAGAACCAATGGAGAAGGCGCAGCTTAGCGATACTTGTAATGCGATTGGTTTCTACATTCAGATAAGTCATGAAGCAATTTGAAATCACCTCTAACCAGTGCCTCCTTCTTGCCATGCGACCAGCCTTTGATTCGCTTTTCGGCTCGGATAGCCTCTTCTACTGAAACGAATTGTTCGCTGAATACCAGCTGCACGGGCCGTCGCCTTTGCGTGTATTCGCCGCCCTCGCCTGCATTGTGTTCCCCAACCCGGCGCTCCAGGTCATTTGTCACTCCCGTATAGAAGGAGCCGTCGAAGCATCGCAAGATATAGACATGGTAGGTCATCCGCTTCAACCCTAAGCACAATACGTGATCATCGCTGGCGCGGTTCAAGAAGAACCTCGCCCTGAATTCATCCTTGTCTACCGGTTCAGTCGCTCCCTCACCTTACGCCGAGCGCCTCCCAACGTCAGACCGCCCCTCTCCACCTCAGCCTGACCGCCCCTCCCCACGTCAGGCCGAGTGCCCCTCACGTCAGGCCGAGCGGAGTCGAGGCCGACGTAAGCACCTGCTCCACCACCAGCCCCTGCCCACGCCACCCTTCGACTCCGCTCAGGGTGACGTGGGGAAACGCTTGGCTGGCCTGCGTCCGCAGGCTGGTATCAGATTCCATTACCAGCATGGGACCGGTGGTGGGCCGCCAGAGAACATGTACGACACGAGGTAGACGAGATCACTGATATCCGGGCCCGCTTCGTCTCCGTTGACATCGGCCGCCGCCATACAGGGCGGTTCAGGACCTGCGGAGAACATATAGCTGACAAGATACACCAGGTCGGCGATGTTCGGCCCGTCCCCCGAATGGTCGATATCTCCGCGGAGGAGACAATCCGGTGGCGGAAAGACAAAGATAGCATCAACGTATGCCAGGCACTCATCGCAGGCGGCTTCAAAGGCAGCGAGGCCATCCTTCTCGGTCACCAGACAGGTGTAAACCAGCAGTTCACGATCTGCCTCCAACGCGTAGTTCCATTGATACGTGGCCACAGAATGCAGGTCGGCGTCAGCCGAATCGCTGATCAAGAACCCGGAGTTCTGCTCCATGTACTTCCACAGCGAGTCGTCGTTAAGGCCCTCGAAAGGGTAGATCTGAGTCGAGTTATCCATGGTATACATCCCATACCCGAAATCACTCCAATTGTAGCCGTCGTGCTGTCTAACCACGGCGAGGCCACCGTAACGCAAGTTGTTGTCCTGACACTCCTCGTCCTGATCGAACTCGGAGCCAATCTGGTATATCAGGCGACGTGAGGCATCGAAGCCCGAGTTGTTCCAGTTGGCCGAGTCGGACGGGATATCCCAGTCTATAACCTCACCGATTGCCAGTCCGGTCAGGTCAGAGCCTGTCAGATTCGTGTAGCGTTTAGCTTGCACCATCCAGTTCGGGTTGATCGGACTGTCAGGCGCAAAGGTGCAGCAGTCTATCTGGATACTGCTGTCACGAGTAGACAAGGTGCTGGTGAAGAAGTCGCCCACCCAGTAGCCCGCCAGCGGCGGAAGCCAGTCCGGCGCCGTGTCTTCACTTGTATGCGCTACTGGCAGGAAGCCGCCTTCAAACGAGCTCCGGTCGAAGATAGAGGCTTCGCAGACCGGCGTGCCACCCTCCTCCCAGCAAATCACCGGCGAACCGTCGTACAGATACACCGAAGCGTCACCGGGGTAGGAATCCTCCTCACCAGGCAGGAAAACGTCACAATCCCCATAGTTGAAGTAGTCGAGATTGACCGTTCCGCGGCCCCGGTCGCCCATGTTGCCGTCATCGCCGAGGATCAGGGCCAGGGCATGAGCTTTGGAACCGTCATCGACATAGATCGTGTCGCACATCGGAAGGGAACCGTCATACACCCAGCACTCCACCTCCACCGAGCACGGACTGCCTTCGAAATTCCCATCAAAGATCAGGTACCCGTTTAGCTCAGCATCAGATGTGACAATACCGCCAGTGTTAAGATGCACAGTCCCAGTAATCGCACTGTCAGGGCCGGGCGGCAGGCTGGCGGACTCAAGTCCGCTCGTGGTCAGCCATCCCTCGGGTCCGGTGATCTCAGCGATACTCAGGGTGTAGTTGAGTTCAGTGTTGCCATAGTTGGTGAGGGTCAAAATGGTATCCAGTTGCTCCCCACTGGCAATCAATATCGCATCACCCAAGTTATCCGGCTCTACCGACAGACGGGCGGCCTGAACCGGATCGACACACGCCAACCGGAACCAGCGCATGTCGTTCAGGGTCCAGCTTCCCTCTGCCTTGACAATACTGCCGGCGTCCTGATCGTCGACGTACTGCACGTCGAGATACCAGTTGTCGGCGTAGCTGCCCGACGGATCAACGACACTGACAGATGCGCCGTGCGGGTGATCACTGCCGAACTCCGCCATCGAGGGCCAATGCTCGGAATAACAGCGCTCACCTGCGCCCGCCGGATCGCAGCCCGGAGTGCGGGTATTGGTCAGGTTACGCGACGGGTCCCAGGTATTCCCCCAATCGGACGACACCGACACGTACAGCTCTCCGTTGCCCGAACCCACAAACTCGGTACCATCGAGGCCGCGCTGGGCGCAATCATCCTCGACCCCGGCCGGAATATCATTGAACTGAACCCAGAGATAGTAGAGCTTACCGTTGCACTCCGAGATCGATATCTTGGAGCCGTTCATTTGCCAGGCGCCGCCATTGCACAGAGTCTGCTCCCATTCCAGGTCGGCGACCTTGGCGATGCGCCCGCGGCCGTCAGGGTAGAAACCGAGATTCTCGTCCCAGTGGAACATCGAGCAGGCCTGTATTGCGCCCGACTGGCCGTCCCAGACCCGGCCGCTCCAGGCGATATGCAGGGCATCATCGCTCGTGATCAGGGCGGAAAGATCAGTGTATGGGCGGTACCCGGCCACGCCGCTCTGGTTCTTCGTAAGATTGAACCGAGGCTCGAAAGATGCACCGTAGTCATATGACACTTGGTAGTAGATATCGTTATCCAGCTGCCTGCTGTAATCTGCAATGCTCCCGGTATTGTCCGAACAGGTGTCGCAGACGGACAGGTCCGGGCAGCGGTTGGCATTCCACACCAGCGCCATCTTGCCCCCGGTCTTCGATGCCGCCACATCCTGAGCGACATTGAAAGTCGTGTCGACCACGTACGGCGGATAGTCCCATGAGCCGGTCATGATGTCACCCACCCGGCGATAATAGTACAACCCCTGGGGATCAGCTGCCTCCGGCATGGACTCCTGAGCGAATACATGCAGGACCGGGTCATTGCCCGGGATTTCATGATACCGTATATGTGGCCAGATGACAAAGTCCACGGAGGGGTTGGCTTCGTAGAGCATCACAGAGTCGGGCACGCGGTTATTGGGGAAATTGGCGAAGCAGCCAAAAGCCGGGCAGAAGTCATAGTAGAACTGCGGGACATACTGACCGTCTCCCGAATGTTCGTGTCCGCCGACTATAGCGGCGTTCGAACCATCTACAGCCAGATTTACATAGCCCGCATAGTGATCGCTGGGTTGGATGTGTGCCTCGGCGATAATGCTGTCCCCTACCGTGTGGTAACTGCTGTAACCGTAGCCGCGGTACAGGAAGAGCGGGCCGGGTAAGTCAATCCAGGAGAAGTGAACTACCAGGTTGGAAGTCGCGTCCCAGCCGCGATCGATCATACGACCGATAGTACCGTTGTGCTGCTGGTCATGATAGGTGTTCCCGACGGCGACTCCGGGAGCAAGATAGCGCGTCGCGGCATTACCCAGCGGAATTGGTGAGTCGACAGCTCCGCTGTAGTCACCCGGTTCCGGCTCGGCAACCGATAGCGGATTTGGGTCGGCTGCCGCTAGATTTGTCGCTCTGCGCCCGCGCGGAGCCTCGGACGCCAATACGACTCCCTGGAGCAGCAAGACAATCGCCATCAGTGTTGCGGTTAACAGCCCCTGTCTCATTGAGACCTCCCTTCTGCGGCGTAGTCCATCGCCGCAGGTCTCCTTGCCGGTCGCTCTGGCATTGCGCAACGACCATCGGTTGTTATGTCACGGCAGGGCATCGGTGGGGTCAACGCCTCACCGCAAAGATAGGCCGACGCGGCCGTTTATGCAAGGGGAAATGGGCATGTGACTCGGCCTCGTAGCAGGCGCTATCCGGAACTGACCGCGGCTGCCCAAGCCACTCCCTCCACCTCTCAAGCCACTTCCGTCTCCCCTCCAGTCATCTCTTGTCTCCCCTCCAGCCACTCCCATGAAAGCGGGAGTCCAAATGCCTGATTCATCGGACCAACCAACACAGATTCCTGTCTGTGCAGTGATGACTCGGCCTCAGGGTGATGCGGGGAAAGGCCTCAGAGTTCCGGGGGCGTCCGCGCCCCGAACGTCATGCGGCCTTCCGCCCGGCGCGAATTCTGGCAAGCGGCAGCGCAACTCCAAGTATGATCGCCAGACGAACTGCTGTGCCCCAATCCGCCGACCCATCTCCGTGCGCTATCAGGCTGTAAAGCCAGGTGACGACCACGGCGACCACAAAGATCAATACCATGGTCATCACCATGTCGATCAGGAAACTCCGGACATTCATCGCTCGACCTCCATTCCTTCTGGTTTTCGGGCCATTCGCCCGCTTACCGGGACTACGCACGCCCTTCCAGCCATGCCTGCACATCGAGGGTTCGGTCGGGTTCAACTTCGAAGTGTTCACGCATCCACGACCAGCTGATATCATGAATCAGCAGACGCCTGCTTGGTTCATGGTCCTCAGATTCGGCGAGCAGGAGATGCCCCCCATGATCGATTGTTCTCAGGGTGTAGATCTTGTCACGGACCCCTTCGGGGTAATTCAAATAATAGGAACTAAGCTCGAATCGCCCCGCCTTCGCCCCCGGCGGTTCTATGCGTGTCACTCGAATAGGCGAGTACGAATGCAGGTCGGCGCCATGGGCGCCCTCCATTATCTCGCATGCATACCATCGACTTGAGTTCAGAACAAAGGACATGGCGATTCACTCCACGTGGCAACGGAGGTGCGCAACGGCTCCCTGCCTATGATGGACAACAAATGGCACTATTTTCCAAGATTATACGCAATTCAATCCGCATTGACAACCGGTTTGACAAGACATTCCGTGGCTGCGTAGGTTCTGAAGCTGTCCCATTAGGTCGTTCCACAGGGTCCTAGCTTCGTCGAAGACGGAGCGAGACTTTGCGGTAATGTCTCCAAGGACCTTGGCGGCAAGGGCCTTCGCCCTCGTCCTATCTTGCGGTACTCTCTTGCTAGCCGTACCAAGTGCCAAAGGCTGAACTTGTGGGACAGCCTCAGGACGTCCGCCAACCACTGGGAACAGACTCCCGTCTTGGCATCGTACGCTCTTGTTCACGCATGACCCTACCGCAGTAGCGGTGGGCTACCGTCACCTGTGTCCATCGCCGCCCCCTACAACATCGGCAGGTACTTGTCGATCTCGTACTGGCTGACGTGGACCCGGTACTGGTCCCACTCGATCCGCTTGTTCAGAATCAGAGCCTTCATGATATGGTCACCGAGAATCTCGCGCGCCAGTTCCGATTCTTCGAACAGGTGCAGAGCGTAATCCAGCGAGTTAGGCAGGGTCCCGATATCCAGGTTGAGTTTCTGCTCAGGCGACATCTGATAGATGTTCTGCTCGATTGGATCGGAAAGCTCGTACTTTCGCTCGATACCCCTGAGCCCGGCGCCGAGCATGCAGGCGAAAGCCAGGTAAGGATTGGTGGCGGCATCGGGTGAACGCACTTCAATGCGGGTCGCCTGCTCTTTGCCCTCGCGATACGCCGGCACGCGCACCAGGCTCGACCGGTTACGCTGTCCCCAACTGATATAACACGGAGCCTCGAAGCCCGGCACCAACCGCTTGTAGGAATTGACCCACTGGTTCAACACCAGGGTAATCTCCCGGATGTGCGCCAGAAGTCCGGCCACATAGTGACGAGCCGTCTTCGAAAGGTTATAGCGTCCCTTCCGGTCGAAGAATATGTTCTTCTTGCCGTCGGTTAGCGACTGATGGCAATGCATACCGCTGCCGTTGACCCCCTGCATCGGCTTGGGCATGAAGGTGGCGTAGAGATCGTTCTGCATGGCCACCTCTTTGACAACGTAGCGGTAAACCTGCACGTAGTCCGCCATGACCAGCGCTTCCTGGTATTTCAGGTCAATTTCGTGCTGGCTGGGCGCGACTTCATGATGAGAGCACTCGATGGGGATCTCCATCGCCTCGAGCGCCGCGACGGTCCCTTTCCGTACGGCCGAGCCGACATCGTTGGCATCGTAGTCAAAGTACCCGGCGCGGTCCAGGATCTCGGTCTCGGTGCTGTCCGCGAAGTAGAAGTACTCCGGTTCAGGACCCACCTGAAAACTCCAGCCCCTGTCGGCCAGACGAGCCAGATTACGCTTGAGAACCCAGCGCGGATCTCCCTCGTAGGGAGTTCCGTCGGGATTAGTTATGTCGCAGAACATCAGGGCGACCCGCTCGCCCGCGATCTCCCACGGAATGATCCGGAACGTGATCGGGTCCGGCACCGCCATCAGGTCGGATTCTTCTATACGGGCGAAACCCTCGACCGAGGAGCCGTCAAACCCCTGGCCCTCCTCCAGGACCTGCTCCAGCTCGCCCCGGGTTATCGACATGCCCTTGATCTTGCCCAGAATGTCGGTGAAACAGAGGCGGACATAGCGAACTCCTGCTTCATCTACGAGTCTGAGGACGTCTTCCTTGGTTCGAGTCATTGGTCGTTTTCTCCTGATTCTGGTGCTGTTCAAGGCGACAAGAAAGCCGGACGCCGACCGCGGTCAAACAAAAAAACGGCCCGGGCGGGCCGATTTAGTCCAGGTCCAGCGAAACTACTCGAGCTTCAGGTTGATGTCGCGGTGCTCCGGAACCATCCGGCGATATTTCACCCCGGCCATGTCGAAAATCTTACGGGCCGCCACGAAGACGTCGTCGTCGTGGTACTTATCCTGCAGGAACACGACTTCCTTGATGCCGACCTGGACCATCAGTTTGGCGCACTCGTTGCACGGGAAGAGCGAAACATACATAGTGGCCCCGTCAAGTTCGGCCTTGTTCGAGGAGTTGGTGATGGCATTCATCTCGGCATGGCACACAAACGGATACTTGGTCTGGAGAAAGGCGCCTTCGCGGCCCCACGGAAGCAGGTCATCGGAGCAGCCCACCGGAAAGCCGTTGTAACCGATACCTATAATATGCTTCCTGGTATTGACGATACAGGCTCCCACCTGTGTGTTGGGGTCCTTGGAGCGTTGGGCCGAAAGCTGCGCTACAGCCATGAAGTACTCTTCCCAACTGATGTAGTCGGTACGCTTGGTCTTCATGGCGCGAGTATAGTCCGGTTTTCGGCCAGGGTCAAGCGGGGAAAAGGCCGGGGGCTCCCGGCCCTCTCAGACGGTCTTCAATCAGCCTTACGCAGTCTACTCACCCGGGGGCGGCTCGGTCGCGTCAATCTTTCGCTGTCCACCTTCGAGGTACTCCTTGAAGGCGCTCAGCAGATCGATCGGGACCGGGAAGACCAGGGTCGAGTTCTTCTCGGCGCTGACCTCGGTAAGGGTCTGCAAAAAGCGCAGTTGCATCGCCGCCGGCTTACGACCGATGACATCCGCCGCCTCGCCCAGCCGCTTGGCCGCCTCGAATTCACCCTGGGCATGGATCACCTTGGCCCGGCGTTCGCGTTCGGCCTCGGCCTGGCGGGCCATGGCGCGCTGCATCTCGAGCGGCAGGTCGACGTTCTTGACCTCGACCACGCTGACCTTGACACCCCAGGGCTCAGTCTGGTCGTCGATTATCCGCTGCAGCTCCTCGTTGATCTTGTCGCGCTCGGCCAGGAGTTCGTCCAGCTCCTGCTGACCCAGCACCGACCTGAGCGTAGTCTGGGCGATCTGGGACGTGGCCTCAAAGTAGTTGGAGACGCTCACGACCGCCTTGTTCGGGTCGGTCACCTGGAAATATACGACGGCATTCACCTTGACCGAGACATTATCCCTGGTGATCACATCCTGCGCCGGGACATCGTAGGTAATGACTCGCAGATCAATCCGAACCAGCTTATCGAGGATCGGGATCAGGATGATCAGGCCCGGTCCCTTGGCGCCGATCAGTCGCCCGAGCCGGAACACAACCCCGCGTTCGTATTCCCTGAGCACCTTGATCATGTTGAACAACAGGATCAGAACGAAGAATACAACTACGGCAACAACCGGAAGGGTAACCATTTGCCCTCCTATCAGTTAGAGTGTTTGCGTACTCTCAGCGTCAGATTATCCACGCCGACGATTTCCACCTTGTCGCCTGTTTCAAGAGACGAATTGTCCTCGCTGACAGCCCTCCAGAGAGCGCCGTTCACATAGACGAAGTCCGGTTTACGTACCTGGGCGATCTTCCCGATCATGCCTTCATGGCCGGTAGCGGGTCGACTTCGAGCCGCCTTTACAACCAGCCACCCGGCCAGGCCAACGGCGAGGCCGACACATGCCACCACTGTAATTAACACCGACATAGATACCTTCAGGTCAGGATCAACAGTATCCACCAGCATCAGCCCACCCAGAAACAGCGACACCAGGCCGCCGATTGTGAGAAGGCCATGGCTGACGATCTTCATCTCCGCGATGAAGAGTATGACCGAGAGGAGTATCAGCGCCACCCCCGCGTAATTGATGGGAAGAGTCTGAAACGAATAGAAAGCGAGAATCAGACAAATCGCGCCGACCACTCCGGGCAGAATCGAGCCGGGGTTGTACAACTCCAGCATAATGCCAAGCCCGCCGATCGAAAACAGAATGAAGGCGATATCAGGCTGAGTGATGACCTCAAGGAACTGATGAATCCAGGAAGTCTTGATCTCTTTCGTGCGGGCCTTCTTGAGATACATCACCTTCTCGCCCCGCGGAAGCTCGGTCTTGCGGCCGTGAATCTGACTGAGCAGGTCGTCCAAACTCACGGCACGAATATCGACCACATTGGAGTCGAGCGCCTCGGTATCGGTAATTGAAACCGACTCACGCACTGCTCGTTCAGCCCACTCCGCGTTGCGGCCGTGCTGCTCGGCGGCGGCCCTGATCTGGGCCGCGGCATCGTTGGTGATCTTCTCATTCATCACCGAATCGATATTCTCCCCGCTGCCCGACACCGGATGCGCCGCGCCGATATTGGTCGACGGCGCCATGGCCGCGAAGTGCGAGGCATACGTGATATAAACCCCCGCCGAACCGGCTCGCGCTCCGCTCGGAGCAATGTACACTGCCACCGGGACCGGTGAGTTCATAATGCTCTTGCAGATAGTCCAGGTCGGACGTGTGAAGCCCCCCGGGGTGTCCAGACGAATTACCAGAAGTTCGGCGTCGGCGTCGGCGGCCTGCTCGATAGCCTCATCGATACGGTCGGCGGTTACCGCTCCGATGGCCCCGTCTATGGTAATGACATAGACCAGCGGTCGCTGTCGTTCGGGCTCCGGGAACTCTGCCACAGGCTCACGGACAGTGTCCGAGCCGGTGTCCCCCGAATCGACGGCCGCCCGAATGGCCATCGAGATGATAGGGCTGACCATAAGAAAGCCGATCAGCGCCAGCAAGATGATATGCCTGAATCGCATAACTGTAATATGCCCTGATTAGGGTTTGACTGTCAAACTCAATTGCGACTTGATGCAGTATTCTGCCAAGCCATCGTCAGGATCTCGATATCACTACTTATCAGACGCTCAGATATTCAGGTTGTTCCCGCCGAACCTCACGCGCCCGTCAACGATCGTGGCAACAACTTCCAGATCATACAGCCTGGCCGCCGCCACTTTGGTCGGATCATCCGCCAGGACAGTCAGGTCGGCCAGGTAACCGGGAAGAATGCGTCCACGAATACCATCGCGCCCGGCGGCGATGGCCGGCCCCAGCGTGAATCGCTGCAGAGCCTCCTGAGCGCTGATCCGCTGCTCCGGGTGGAAGATCCTGCGGGCGCCCTTACGAGCACGTCGCACCGCCGCAGCCATCCCGGCCAGCGGGTCGAGCGGCTCGATCGGTGCGTCGCTGCCGAAGGCGATGTCAATGCCACTGTCAATGAGTGTGCGAAAGACGTAGGCGTTGCGGCCCCGCGATCCCCAGTAGCGCTCGATCATGTCGATGTCGGAGGGGCAATGCGACGGCTGCATGGAGGCGATAACTCCCAGCTTGCGCACCCTCGGGATGTCTTTGCGCCGCACCAACTGCAAGTGCTCAATGCGGTGCCTGGCCCCGGACTTGAGCCGAGGCGCTCTCCCCAGCACATCGAGCACCTGGGCCACCGCCCTGTCGCCGATGGCATGGATGGCCGCCGGTAGCTCCAGCCGAGCGGCGGCCTTGACCAATCGGGCGATCTCATCGGGCGGCGTCACCTCAATGCCGCGATTGTTCCGGCTTCCGAGGTACTTGTTGAAACACAGGGCGGTCTGGCTGCCCAGCGCGCCGTCGGCGAATATTTTGACACCGCAAATCCGCAGCCAGTCATTGCCGGCCCCGTAGCGAATACCCGCTCGCCTGAGAGTCGGGAGCATTCCGGCCGGGGGATAGTAGTCTATTCGTATGCCGAGCTGGTTCCGTTCGGCCAGATCGGTGAAGAACTCGAAAACCTCCGGCGAGTCAAAAGACGTGACACCGGTGACCCCGCGGCTCCAGGCCAATTCGAGCGCCTGGTCGTGCAGACGGCGGACAGTCGCTTTAGACGGGCTCGGCGCCATATGGGCCACCTGTTCCCAGGCCGGCGCTTCGCGCAGAATACCGGTCGGCTCGCCATGGGCGTCCATCACGTATTCGCCGCCCGACGGCTGCTCGCTGTCGGCGTTGATACCGGCCATCTCCAGCGCCCGGGTGTTGACCCAGGCCGTGTGCTCATCCTTCGACAGGATGAACGCAGGTCGCCCGCCGGTAACTTTGTCAAGCATGTGGCGATCAGGGATGACGCGCTTGCGGAACGACTCCGTCGAGTAGCCGGCGCCCAGCACCCACTCGTCGCTCTTCAAATGCCGGGCATGCTTGCCGATCTCGCGAAGACAGGCTTCGATCGAGGTGAGGCCATCGAGCGACACCCGCCCGAGACTCAGAGCCATGAATCCGAAATGCGTATGGGCGTCATTGAGTCCGGGAATCACCGTCTTCCCCTTCAGGTCAACGGGATAGAACCTCTTGAACTCCGGATCATGCTGCAGGTTGTTGCCGACCCCGGCAATGCGATTCCTGCTGATGGCGACGGAATCGACGATGACCTCCTCGGCCAGGGTATGAACGCGGCCGTTGTAAAACAGATAGTTAACTCTCAAAATCGATACCCTTTGTCCGATAATCACCGTCTCGCTTTGTAATCTTCAGGCGATCGGTTTCTTCAAGCACAGGGATAGCCCACTTACGTGTGAGGCCAAACCGCTCCTTTAGATCAGCAACAGCCAAGTTGCCCGATTCGTTCAAGTGCCGGCGAACAAAACCGACAATCTCCTCCCACACCACCGTGGGAAAGATGAAGTCCGCACCGCACTTGTAACCCTCGCCGCTTTCCAGGATGAACTTGATCGCCTCCCGATAGTCTTTGCCGCGTCCGGCCAGGTCGGATAGCTTTGGCGGAGTGAAGGGATCATCCTCCAATTGGCGCATGATCTCGTCGTGGGCCTGCCGGATCTTGCCCTTCAGCTCGACCGTTCGGCCTGTCGGATTGTATTTGTCACCAATCCGGATCAGTCGACCCTTATCCAGTAGATACTCCAGCAACACCCTGGTAGTCGCGCTGTCGAACGACGACAGTTGCTGGATCTGTTCCCGCGGAATGCCGCGAAGATGCGAATGCTCCTCCAGGTGCGCCGCCAGTCGATTCAGAAAACGCTCAATCGCCGCTTCGAGGGCTTCGCGATGATAGACCTTGCCCCTGAATCGCCCGAGCACTTTCTCTGCCAGAAGACGATTGACTTCATCATCGATAGCTTTAGATGACACCGCAGCGTGGCTCAGCAGGTCATCGACGGAGGCCAGGAGAACTTTTTGCAATTCTGTCGTGACGAGGTTTTCGAGACTCCAGTCGGCCCGACGAATCAAATACTGGTAGTCTCCGTAGGCCTTTCGCCGCGGCAGGCGGGGCAGATGATCCAGGATCCGACCGCCGCCGAGGGTAACCATGGGCGTTGGTAGTCGCATTACGTACCGCTCGCCGATAAGGCCCAGGGTCGGGTCATCCGGGACAAACAGCACCACCCCTTCATCCCCTTGTTGGATGCGCTGCTTATCCAGTATCCGAAGCTCGCCCACCGCTTCCGCAGTGCCGATCAGCACTACAACACGCCTGCGGTTCTCAAGTGGGACAGCGGCCTCGGGAATCAGTCCAGCCGAGAGAGCGAGAACAGGTCGGCGAGCGAAGTACTCCTGATCGAGCCCGGCGGTGACGACTCCGCCGCGCTGCAGCAGGTCCTTCTCTATGCCCGAGAACGATGCGGCCGTGCGCTGACCCGGCTGAGCAGTGGCGACCTCGACTTCATTGGCCCGCAGGGATCGAATCTTGGCTTCGTGCCGGCCGGGCCACACAGTCACACTCTGGCCGACACTCAGAGGCCCGCCCCGCAGAGTTCCCGTAACGACACCGCCGATACCCAACAAGACGAAAGAGCGATCGATATGAAGCCGGGGCTTGCCAATATCTCGTTCGGTCGTCACCCGCGAAGGGAGCGTGTCGACATATCGCGTGAGGTTATCGAAGCCGTCTCCCGTCTGCGCCGAAACGCGGAAGATAGGCGCCTCGGCCAGAAACGAGCCTGCGACTTTCTCACGGACATCTTCTTCGAGGAGATCCACCCAGTCGGGATCCGCTAGATCGCACTTGTTGATGACTATCAAACCGCGCTCGATACCGAGCAGACGAACCACCTGGAAGTGCTCCTCGCTTTGCGGCATCCAGCCATCATCGGCCGCGATCACCAACATGACGACATCGATTCCGCCGGCCCCGGCGATCATGTTCTTGACGAAACGTTCGTGCCCCGGGACATCCACGAAGGCCACGGTGGAACCATCCTCCAGACAGCGAAAGGCGAACCCAAGATCGATTGTGAGTTGCCGCGACTTCTCCTCTGGCAGACGATCCGGATCAGTGCCGGTCAGGCGCTTCACTATAGCCGACTTGCCGTGGTCTATATGTCCCGCGGTGCCGATGACAATCATTCCCGGTCAGTTCCCTCTCTCGACCGCAAGGCACCGAATGGCCTCGGTGATTATGGGCAGGTCATCGGTGGCGACGGCCTTCAGGTCCAGCATAAATCGATCGTCCTCAATGCGGCCGACAATCGGCGGTTCATGTTCGCGGAACTTCCTTTCGAGGCTCACGGCCTTCATGCCGGGATCGAAACAAATCGCCACCGAGGGTATACCGGCCTGGGGGAGGGCCCCTCCTCCGACGAAGGCCTGGGTAGCTTCGACGGAAAGACCCGGTGGATCGCCGAGCTCAGAGAGCATCTGTTTGCCGCGCCGGTAGAGGTCGGCCTCCGAGGCGGACAGGATACCCCAGAGGCGCAATCGATCATGCTTACCGTCAAGATACATACGCAGAACGCGCTCCACCATGGCGAAGACGTATTTGTCCACGCGTACGGCCCGGAACAGCGGATTGCGCTTGATCCTCGTGACCAGATCGGAACGCCCGACAATCAACCCCGCCTGCACGCCTCCCAGCAACTTGTCGCCCGAAAAGCAGGTAAGGTCTGCTCCGGCCCGAACAGACTGCTGGACAGTCGGCTCGCTGTGACCGGTCAGCGCTCGGGTATCGACAAAGACCCCACTACCCAGGTCGTTTACGACCGGAACTTCCAGGTCGGCGGCCACCTGCAGAAGCTCCTGGATCGTAGCCTCCTGCGTGAAACCTTCCTGATGGAAATTGCTCTGATGCACCTTCAGGATCAACCCGGTCCGGTTGGTGACTGCCGAAGCGTAATCCTCAGGCGTCGTAATGTTGGTTGTGCCCACCTCAACCAGACGAGACCCCGACCGTCTCAGTATGTCGGGGATTCGAAAACCGCCGCCTATCTGCACCAACTCACCCCGGGACACAATGACTTCCTTGCGGTTGGCCAGAGTGTTGAGGATCATCATGAGGGCCGCGGCATTGTTGTTCACGACCGTGCCGGACTCTGCCTCGGCGAGGACGGCCAGATAACGTTCGCAAGCCTGCCCGCGCTTGCCGCGTCGCCCCGTGGCCAAGTCATATTCGATATTGCCGTAGCCGGAAACAGTGGCCTTGACCTCATCGAAGAGCGCCTCCGCCAGGGGAGCTCGGCCCAGATTAGTGTGCACGACAATGCCGGCGGCGTTGATGACCCGGGTAATCTCCTGCCGCCTGGTCCTGCGGGCGGCGCGCTCGATTCCATTGTGAAGCGCAGCGAGAGTGACGCTTCCGTCGATATCCAGCCGTTCCTTGGCGGCAGCCACTTCAGCACGAACCGTTTCCACTGCAACCGGACGCGGGAGCCCTTCCAGGGCGGGCCTCAGGCGTTCATCGGCCGCCAACTCCTCGATCGAGGGAAAGTCACGCCGGCTGGTGATCCTGTCCATGCCTTAATCTTGGAGACTGCAAGGCAACTGTCAACCCAATAACGTGCTAGAACCTCAGTTCTACCCAGAGTTCTACTTCTCGGACATGGCTGTTGCGTCTTCGGTAGTTGTCTTTGGAATCCTGCCAGCGAGTCGTGAAACCGCCGCTGATCTCTCGGCTGAAGCTGTACTTAACCGAGAGCGACCAGGTAAGGTCCGATTTGTCGGTTGAGGTTACGAAAGGTTTGCCTCGATCTGAAGTCTCGCTGGTCTGCGAGTTGATCTTGACGTTGCCCTGTATGTTGACGGTGGAGTTGAACTTGACGCGCCCAAAGAAAGGAAGGCCGATACCACCGGGCGCGCTGAATGAGTATTGAGCCGTGAACGACAAGGATTGCTTGGTCGACAAAGTCACTTTCTCGAGAGCACCATTGGTGTTGTTGTAGTTCTCGGACCTGTCCTCATTGAGGTTATAGGCCCCCGACAAGCTGAGTTTCCGGAACAGATTGAAGTTGACAGACAGCAGTGGCTGATAGGCGACAAGTTCGCTGAACCCGGTCCGGTATCCGTTGTCCAGGTCTATGGTCTCCCGAGTGGACCGAGAGTATGATGTCTTCGGTGCGAAAATGTCAATGAACTTGTTGACGAACGGCTTGATCAGCGGCAGGGTCCGGAACTGACTGATCCTGATGCTCAGATCCGGCCAGTTGGTGGAAATCTGTTCGTTGCGAGCCCCCTGCCGGACCAGGTCGCGGCTGATCGAGCGGGAGAACTTGACATCGGTGCTTATACCCCCCAGCAGGCTGAACCCCGACGAGGCGGAATATCGCTCCCCCTCTGACGATGAGGGTGCTTGACCTTGGGGATTCAACTCCACGCCTCCGTCTCGTGTCAAACCAAATCGATATTCCAATGGTGGCCGGTCGAGCATTCCCGGCAGGGTCGCGTTGTAATCCCGACCGTAGGTGTAGTCGGGCGCCTTGATCCACCCGGTCATGAAGCGCAGCACCGCCAGCGGGTAATCCCAAATCGGCCGGCCGGCCTCCTGTCGTTGGCCACCACCACGAACATTACTGCGGCGTCCGCGACGCTGTCCACCCGCACTCCCCTCACCTCCCAGCATCTTGATGTGATCGAATACTCCGTTGACCCCCCAACTCTGGCTCATTGCCGAACGGCGCGTCTCAGTGGACCGCTCCCAGTCATCCGAGTAGTTCGCCTTGTAATTGAACTGACTCGTAAACCAGCTCAGGAGTCCGGGGTTATAGCCTGCGCTGAAGCTCTGGCCGTAATGCAGCTCCGTGCCCAGACGCAGATCACTGAGCGACCAGTTGACTTCATCAAGATTGCTCAGGTCGCGACGCGTGTCCAGTGTCAGCGACATATTCGCATTCTGGAACAGGTTGTACGCGACATCCATGCGCCCGGTCAGGGTACGATCAATCGAGGACAGACGATTGAAGTTCTTATCGTCGTTTATGCTCGCGTTGCGAGAATAGTTGACTGTAAGGTTCCAGCGATGCGGATACAATCCCAGTTTGCTCTCGGAAGCCTTCCTGGCAATGGGTATCGGCTGGGTCCAGAAAAACAGCGGCAGAGTGGGAGCACTCTGGATACCCAGGTCGAACCTTGTCCCTACGGTGACGTTTTCTCCCAGGGAATAGGGGCGATCAACGGACTTGGAGAAGCTTCGACGGTATGAGAAATCAACGCTCTGACGATTCAGGAAAGCATCAAAGAGTATATTGCCGCCCTTACGGCTGAACCGCTCGGAAACAGAGAAGCTCTGGGTCTCGCTGATCGATTGTTCTTCCAGTCGCCGTTCTTCGGGCAGGAGGATGTCGGAGTTGTTGCCCAGCAGAGGAGTTGAGATCGATTTCGAATAGCTGTAGCTGACCGGGAGGCTGACCGACCATGACCGCGGCAGAAAGCGGTCGAGGTTGGCCGAAACGCCATAGTTGTACGACGTCTGGTTCTTGCCGCTGCCCAGGTTGTTGTCGCCGCCACCGCGCGTGGCCGAGGACACCTGACGAAAGTAGGGATCCTGCGATTGATAATTGAAATTGTAGTTCAGTAAGTCGGCAATGCTACCGTTCATGGAGAACCGGCCGGCTGTTCCGACATCGCGACGCACCTCGGTCAACCGCAATTCATCCAACCAGACACGCGCACTGGGCCCGGACAGCGTATCGGCGGGGTCCGTATTGACGACGCCGACAGCAAAGTACCTGATTTCGTTCAGATTCGGCAACCCCTTCACCCGATACGGCTCCTTGACACCGTCCAGGTCGAATGCCCTCTCTCCGGCGCGGTCCGCCTCTTTGAGAAGTGAATCCTTGAGAGCCGTCAGCTCATTGAAGTCGATGTTCACGTGGTTGCGCGAATCCCATCCAGGGTGAAGCGGTGAGCGGTACTCATAGAAATTCAGCGAGTCGCGCCCCAGGCGGAATAACAGCACGATCGGCTGTCGCCCCGAAGGATCCAGAGCCATACTGGTGTCTCCCCAAACGTACATCTCCATCCGACGATAGCCCGAGTACTGATAAACGCTCGGCAAAGTCTTCAGGGCCAGGCAGGTATCGTAGTGGTTCAGATTGCTGAACTCGAGCTGAAGTCCTCGCTGTGCTTCGGTGACGTTGGTAGTGGGGTCTCGGTAGGGCTCGACACCGGGGGGAGCATAGAACTCGTTCGCGTTCTCTTCGGAGACCGAAGAGACGACCAGCCGGGTGCGACCCTCTTCGGGTATGCGCGCCGACAGCGGGCTGTAGGCAACCGAGTCCGCCCAGTTCATCTGAACGAAACTCCAGTCGGCTATCTCAATGTAGCTGGTATCCACCTGGTCGGATCCGGCCTCGTACCATACCCTGACATGATGTATGGAATTCCAGTCCGGCTTCGAACCGTATGTCCCCTCCAGGGCGGTCGAATCCCGCAACGGGATACGATACGTAACCCAGCCGTTCTTCTCTGAACCCTCGACCAGGAATGAGTCGGCTGCCAGATCGATGACATACGAGAAGTAGCTGTTGTTGGTCTTGAACCCGTCCGGCGACAGTCGTTCCTTGTCGGCACGCCCCAGAACCCGCGCATCGACACTGTTTCCCTCGGTTCCATTAAGCCAGCGGAACCAGTATGGGTCGTTCACCCAGTCCCAGGTTTCGCACTGTTCCGGCGGCAGGGGGCACTTGCCTTCGCCCTCAAAGTACCAGTTGTCGCCCGAGGGATCGGGATTCAGGACCGGATGATAGTTCTCCTCGTTTTCATCCATGACGCCATCCAGGCCGGTGTCTTCATCTTGGTCAACGGCGCCGTTGTTGTTGTGGTCCTCGGTATCATACCTGTCATTACCATTGATGTCTTCAGAGATCTGTCCGAAATCGAAGTGCAGCTTGCCCGATGCGTCTTCGGTTCTCATGCGGACTTCGAAGAGCTGCACCCGCTGGGGATCGATTCGATGGGCGAAGTATCGCATGATCCCGCCCCAGGAGCGATGCGGACCACTCAGTGTGTCCACTACAAGCTCGTCCTCGGTCAACGTAGTGTCCAGCTTGTATGGTCTCGGCGCAAATACCAGGCGGAACGGCTGGAAGGTTCCCTGACCCGGCTCCGCCTCCCGATCGTAAACATCCTCGACGGCGACGACTCGGCGCGACTGATGCCACCAGAGATTACCGCGGACCCAGTCGCCGGGGGCGTCGTCAAGTTGCAGCGGCGGCGAAGATGCCTGCCATACTATTCGCGTATTGCCCAGTGACATGAAATCCACGGCAGCCTCGAAATCATCCACATAGGCGACGCCTTCGATGTTTGGATTGGGGCGGGATTGGGCAACTTCGGCCGACAATGTCAGACGCGATTTAGCCTCGGTCTCGACCAGCGGAAGGGCGTCAGCCAGATCCGTAAGGAAACTCGGCTCCAGGCTCAGGGTGGCATCGAGATCGTAAACCACCATCTTGGCCGTCTCCTCACCCACCCGCGGCTTGCGCTCCTCCGCTTTATCGGATTTGTACAGTACGGTGCCCCCAAACGAGAAATTCTTGCTCCACTCGTATTCGGCCCGCATCCCCAGCAGAGTCTTCTTCTGCAACGCCAGGAAAGGAGCGTATTCGAAGTCAATCTCTATGCTTGCGTTGGGGTCGGTCGCCCTTGAAGACATCAGCGTAACCGTTCCGAAACTGTAATCGATGCGATAGTCGGTACCGCTCTGAAGCAGTTCGCCGTTGGCGTAGATCCGCTCGGATCCCTCAATAATGTTGGCCCGATTCAGGCGGATCGTACCGCTGCGAGTCCCGGAGGACATGCTGATGAAATACTGACTCTGGGTCCGGACAATTTCAGCATCCTGATCATAGTCGTATATGGCGCTGACCTTGTCCTGAAGCTCCTGGGTGGGTCGACCGGAGGAGTCCACGAAGACGCTGTCGTTATCGAAGGGCCGCCGTCGCGGAAATATCAGAAGGCCCCAGTCAGGGCGAAACACTTCCTGGCGCTCATCGACCCTTCCGTCGGGCACTCTCTCGTTCCTCTTGTTATAGCGATCGAGCCCGAGTATCTGGATGTAGTCCATGGTCTGGCCATTCTGAGTCTCCTGGAACTCGGAGCGTTGACTCGTGTTATTCTCATTCCCCGAAAGCCCCTTGTAGACCTTGATGTTAAGGTCCTGAATCTCGGCCCCGCGCGGTATGGTATAGCAGTTCCGCCACATGAGGTCCCACGTCTCATAATCCGATCGCGGCGTGTTATGGCGAATCAGCTTCAGCTTGAGCGTGTCTTCAACGATGTTTCCAACAGTATCGACAGCCCACTGGCCCTGACGATTGACCTTGGTGACCATCCAGACACCGATCGCACGGTTGCGGCGGGTGATCGAAGTGAAAACAAGATACGGCGGCATCTCGGGATCGTTAATGAACTGGTATTGATCTCGATCGAGCTCCTTCACCCTGACGCCGACGATGCGCTCGTTAGGAAACGAATCGGGATAGGCGGGATTGACATAGATCTCGGCGTGATCAGACTTCAGGTCGTCTTCTTCGTTTGTCTGCTCATACACATAGATGTTGAGGACGGAATCCCCGGCATGGAGCTCCGCCGGTCGCCCAAGATCAAAAATCCGACTGTCGGCGTACTCCCAGTCGCGAACAAACTCGGCGGCTTCTTCACCCGTCGGGCTGACAGATGCTCGCTCGGAAGTGCCCTTCTCCTGCGAAGCTATGGCTGTCAGGGTAAGGGAACCAACCTGAGCCTCAGCTTTGAGGCCGAAGAGCCCCCGGATTCTTGATGAATAACCGACGAAACGCGTGTTCGGGAGATTGAGCGTCGTGTTACCGGCCTCAATCGACTTCAAAATATCGTCTTCATCACCCCTGTAGCGAATCTCTATACGATTCGACAACGGGATATCAGTCTGACTGTCCTGGGATACTTTGACCGATATCTTTGAACCGATGTTGCCGGTAATCTGAAACCGGGAAATCTGTTCCATGTTGAGGGCGGGGAACTTCGACTGACTGTAGCCATCAGAATTGGCCCCGTCGGTCCACTGGGAGCGCCCCGAGAACGTTATGCGTCGGTAACCAGAGACCCGCAATCCGGCCCCTCCCTCACCGAATACGCGATCCAGGCGCTTGGGCAAACCGACGGTAATCCCGAGACCATCTTGCTGCCGCCGCTGATCCGGATCAACAATGCTCTTGTTCAGCTCACGACGGAAGTTTTCGTCGGTTGTGCGCTGCTTGCGATGAGCCAGGTACTCGTGCTGATCCGCCCCGACCGGGATCAGCCAATACTCTTGTCCCCGGCGCTTGTGGAACTGAGTGTTGAAGACCAGTGACTGCTGTTCGAAACTCGAACGAACGAGTTGGGGGGAGCGCTCAAGGGCGCGGGGCAGAAAGGGCCGTGAGGTCGAATTCAAGGCCACCGAGAATTCGTCAGAGGGTTCCCTCCAGTCGGAGATCCGGTCAGGATATGGGAATAAACCGGCCTGAAAACCGATCTGTGCTGCATTCGGACATACCCCACCACCTGCCACCGTCAACACGACGATAGCCAAGACCTTCATCAGGCTGTCCCGATTCAAAATCACTCAGTAACCGGTGTCACACTACAACTCAGTTACTTAGCAAGGGGTCAATAGGGCTCCTCCGAGCTTGTGAAGCGGCCGATCATGATGATCTCTTCTTCCAACCTTATACCAAACTGGGACTTCACTTTCTCTTTCATTTTGTCGGCTAACCGCCTGATATCCTTTGACGTAGCTCCGGGCTCGGCCACGATGATATTAGCGTGACGGTCGTAAACGCGCGCTCTCCCGACGCTAAGTCCCTTGGCCCCGGCTTCCTCGAGCAGCTTGCCGGCCGGCAGTTTCCCGTGAGGCTGACTCGGATCGGGAATGTTCTTGAAAAAACACCCGGCTGTCCCGAAGGAAGGAAACTTGGCTTGGCGCAAGGCCAGTATCTCATCTATTCGCTCGCGAATAGCATCCTCATCGCCGGCGGCCAGGGAGAATCGAGCACTGGCGATTACCTCTCGGCTCCTCTTCAGATACGAACCCCGGTAGCCGAACCGGCAGTACTCCGCCGAAACTTCTTTCAGACGGCCGTCGCAGTCAACCAACATTAGGTCCCTGACAACATCACCGATCTGCCCGCCGTAGGCCCCGGCATTGCCGTAAACCGCCCCGCCTACAGTGCCCCAGATGCCCGCGGCGAACTCGAGACCGGTCAGGCCAACGGCAGCCGTGAACTCAACCAGATCGGCCAGACCCACGCCTGCCCCGGCCTCCACGAGAGTATTCTCGACCAGCCGCAGACCCCGAATATCGACTTTGATGATCAGGCCATCGAACCCCTCGTCGGACACGAGTAGGTTTGAGCCGCCACCGATCAGAAAATAGTCGACACTCAGTCGCTTTGCGGCCTCGACCGCCGCTGTCAGCTCCTCAACAGTGGCCGCTGAGAAGAAATACCGTGCCGGCCCACCGGTGCCGAAACTGGTCAGCGGAGCCATCGGATGATTGCATTTCAATCCGTCGCCCAGTATGGCTTTCAGGCTCTGTTCGGTATCAATCAAAGGCTGGACCTTACTTCCACTGGCTGTCATACCGCTTCAATATAGATTCAAGACCGTGTAATGCAAGGGCAATCGCGAGCCCCGTGGATCAGGATTCGTCCTTGTCATCCGCCGCCCCGACGGAGTCGTCGTCCCCGCCCGGCCCGATTTCTTCGGAATCCTCTGAGGCCGAAGTCGGGGCCTCAGCGGATTTCGCCTGCTCGGTCTCGCTTTCTTCGCCCTCCGCCTGCTTGTCCTGGCCGGACCGCGCCTTCTTGAGTTCATCAACATAGTTCAGACGCAGCTCGTAAAGCACGTGGCCGAGGATTTTGTCTTCTTCGTCGGTCAGATTGCCCTTGGTCTTGGTCTGAATCATGCCCAGGATATCGATAGAGTATTTGGCCATGTTGAGATCGCGCTCGACCTTGCCGCTGATAGGCGAGGCCATCTTGCCCATCTGCTGCATCGCACCAGCCTGCATCGACATTACCAACTGCATGAAATGCGGATCGATCCTGTCTTCGCCTTCGCTCATGACTGTTACCTCAAGTTTCTCATATCGAACAGCTCTGCCTGTACTCTCAGCCACCCCCGGTGGCCAGCTCGTGGCCAAGCGCGCCCTCGCGCAGGTCGTGCCACAAGTCTTTGTACTCAGGGGGTATTGATTCGGTTTGATTGAACAGCGACTCCAGCAACTTGCAGGAATGCACTATCAGGTCCTGATCGGCGGTAAGACGGGCGACCTTTAGATCGGGCAGCCCCGATTGACGGGTGCCGAACATCTCTCCCGGTCCGCGCAGCTCAAGATCGGCCTCGGCAATCTTGAAGCCGTCGGTCGTCGATGTGAAATAGGTCAGCCGTCGTTTGGCCACATCGGATAGCGGTGGATGCGCCACCGCCACGAGGGTTGCCTGTTTCTCGCCGCGGCCAATACGTCCGCGCAGCTGGTGCAACTGGGCAAGCCCGAAACGCTCGGCGTGCTCGATCAGCATGACCGTCGCGTTGGGGTTGTCCAGACCCACCTCGATGACAGTGGTCGCCAGAAGAATGTCCAGCTCGCCGTCGTGAAATTGCCGGAGCAACTTGTCGCGCTCGGCGGCCTTGACTCGTCCGTGGACCATGCCCACCCTCAGATCGCGGAAGACTGTCGAGCGCAGGTCGGTGTAGGCATCCTCGACTGATTCGAGTTCGGTCTTCTCGGACTTTTCGATCACCGGATAGATGAAGTATGCCTGCCCGCCCTTGTCCACTTCCTCGCGGACAAACTGGTAGACCTTGTCGCGGACCTCTTCGGTGCGCCAGACGGTGCGGACCGGCTTGCGTCCGGGCGGCAGGTCGTCGATCGTGGAAATGTCAAGGTCGCCGTAGAGAGTCAGGGCGAGAGTGCGCGGAATCGGCGTCGCGGTCATCGCCAGCAGGTCCGGGTACTCTCCCTTGGCATGGAGTTTGCCGCGCTGCTGGACACCGAACCGATGCTGCTCGTCGATGATGACCAGCCCCAGGCGCTCGAACTGTATGTAGTCGTAGATCAGGGCGTGGGTGCCGAAGAGGATCATCAACTCGCCCTCGGCGGCGCGGCGGGCCAGCTTCTCCTTGGACGGCTTTCTGGTCGATGACGTCAGCAGGCCACAGGTGACACCAATCCCCTCGAGCAGCGGCGCCCAGTTGCGGTAGTGTTGCTCGGCGAGAATCTCCGTCGGCGCCATGAAGGCGACCTGGCGGTCGTTCTCGGCGACGTATAGCGCAACGGCGATCGCCACGACCGTCTTGCCGCAACCGACATCCCCCTGCAGCAGCCGCGACATCGGGGTTTCGCCCCGCATGTCGTCGAACAGCTCGCGGATGACTCGCTTCTGCCCGGGCGTGAACTCGAACGGCAGCACCTCGCGGAAGGCCCGCATCTTGTCGCCGGGCGGAGAGTACCGGTGGGTCCGGGTGACCGCCTTGCGTCCGCGACGGCTGGCCACGATCAGGAACTGGTATTGCAGCAGCTCGTCGAAGGCGAGGCGGCGGCGGCACTTCTCGATCTGCTCGCGGTCGTCGGGGTAGTGAATCTTGCGCAGGGCAATATCGGTGTCGAGCAGGCCGATGGCCCGGCGGTCGCGCTCGGGCAGGTGGTCGGTGATGCGCTGGGCGAGATTGTCGGTGATGTATGAGGTCACGCGACGGATGCCCTTGCTGGTCAGGCCGGCCCTGGTCAGTTCGGCGGTCTGCGGGTACACCGGGATGATCCGCCCGGCGTGAATCATGCGGTCGGAATCGTCCTCGAGACGTTCGAGGTCGGGATGGACCATCTGGCGTCCCTGGAACCAGGTCGGGGCACCGGTGGCGGCGAAGACCATACCCTTCTTGAACAGCTTCTGCCAGAAACGGAGACCGCCGAACCAGATCAGCGAGATGGTCCCGGTGGCGTCCTGGAGGATCGCCTCGTAGCGCTTGCGGCGACCGTGCAGGATGCCGTGCGCGACGACTCTGCCGATGACCGTTACCGGACGGTCGATGGCGGCCTCGGCGATTGGGACTACGGTGGTCCGGTCGAGGTAGTGACGCGGGTAATACCGCAACAGGTCTCCGACAGTCTCCATGCCGTGCTCGGCCAGGACCTCGGCCTTGCGCGGCCCGACACCCTTGACATATTGCAGCGGCGAATCGAGTTTGAGCGACGGCATGCCCTAATCTGCTGTCGCCGGCGCCGACGGTCAATGACTAATGCGCTGCTGTTCCGTGGCTAATGCAGTTCTTCATGCGTGAGGTCTCGTAGGTCGGGAGTCCTGAACTCCCGACGCATGGGAAAGTGATGGCGGAAGCTCCCACAGCAGATCTATGGGCTCCCTGGTGTAGGATTGATTCGGTCCGGACCGTAAGTTCCCGCAGCAGCTGTGGGCTACCGGCTCTTAACTGCGCCACGGAGTGGTCTTACCAACCCGTGATCTGCTCCAGGTTTTTGTTGAGCTTCTCAATGCGCTCCTGGAAATCGGCTTTCTTAGCCTTCTCCTTCTCCACCACCGTATCAGGAGCATTCTTCAGGAAGTCAGCGTTAGCCAGCTTGCGGGATACCCTGTCCAGGTGCCCGGCGAGGTTGTCGAGTTCCTTGCGCAGACGCTTCTCCTCGACCGCGATGTCGATCAGCCCCTCCAATGGAATGAAGATCTCCGCCTGCGAGATCACCGCCGAGGCCGACGGTGACGGGCGCCTTATGTCGGTCCCGGCGTACAGGTTGTCGACCCGGGCCAGCGAACGGAAGTACTGGATATGGTTTTGCAGCAGTTCGGCGAACGACGGAGTGTTCGTTCGAACATAAAGATCGCTGCGCTTGCCGGGAGGTACATTCAGCTCGGCGCGAGCCGATCGGACCGCAGTCACCACGGCCTGGATCTGCTCAAGGCTCTTCTCCAGGTCCTCATCAATGTGCGCACCATCGGTGTGCGGCCAGGGGCCGTAGGTGACAGTCGTGTCGCTCTCGACCGACTGGCCGGTCAATTCGAGGTAGATGTTCTCGGTCACAAACGGCACAAACGGATGCAGCAGCTTCAGTATCTTATCCAGCACAAAGGTGGCCACGTTGAGTGAGCCCTCGCGGATCGCCTGGTCGGGCCGGTCGGGCTTGATCAACTCTATGTACCAGGAGCAGTAGTCATCCCAGACGAAATTGTACAGCACCTTCGCGGTGTTAGACAGGCGATACTCCTCAAAGCCCTTCTCGATCTCCTTTATGGTTCGCTCCAGTCGCGAGAGTATCCAGCGGTCGAAGATAACCAGGTCGTCATCGTTGATACCGTCGAGCTCGGGAGTGTGGCCGTCCAGGCGCATCATCACAAAGCGCGAGACCTGGTGCAGCTTGTTGACGAAGTTACGACCCACTTCAAACGCGTTCGGACTTATCCAGGGATCCTGACCGTCAGGCGTGGCCAGAACCATCGACATGCGCAGGGCGTCGGCGCCGTGTTCCTCAATAATGTCGAGCGGATCGATTCCATTGCCCAGCGACTTGGACATCTTGACTCCGTTGGCGTCGCGAACGGTGCCATGGATGTAGACATCGCTGAAGGGCAGCTCGCCGACCAGCTCATACCCGGCCATGACCATACGCGCCACCCAGAGGAAGATGATCTCATTGCCGGTAGACAGGACCTTAGTGGGGTAAAACTTCTTCAGTTCGGGGGTCTCTTCAGGCCAGCCCATCACCGACAGCGGCCACAACCATGAGGAGAACCACGTATCAAGAACATCCTCGTCCTGGACCAGAGTTTCAGGATCATACCCACGACACTGGTCGGCGCTCGGACGCTCAGCGCCGGCGAACGCGGTTCCGTCCTCCGCGTACCAGATAGGAATACGATGCCCCCACCAAAGTTGGCGCGAGATACACCAGTCGCGAATATTCTCCATCCAGTGAAGATAGGTTTTCGACCAGTAATCCGGGTGAAACCTGATCTTTCCGGACTTGACCGCCTCGATCGCGGGTTCAGCCATCTCTCTCATCTTCACAAACCACTGTTCGGACAAGTAGGGTTCGATCACCGACTTGCACCGATAGCAGGTTCCGGCGGCCAGACTGTACTGCTCGGTCTTCTCCAGCAGACCCTTCTCATCCAGCTCTACCACCAGTTGCTTGCGCCCCTCATACCGATCCAGGCCCTTGAACTTGCCGGCGTTTTCGTTGAGCGTGCCGTCGGTATTGAGAATATTGATCTCGTCGAGGTCGTGTCGTTTACCGATCTCGAAGTCGTTCGGGTCGTGCGCCGGAGTGACTTTGACCACACCCGTACCGAACTCCGGATCGACATAGCTGTCGGCCACTATCGGGATCTCGCGCTCGAGGATGGGCAGGATGACGGTCTTGCCGACATATTTGGCGAAACGCTGGTCCTTGGGATTGACCGCGAGGGCCGTATCGCCCAACATCGTCTCCGGGCGGGTGGTGGCGACGGTCAGGAATTCATCGGATCCTTTGATCTTGTAGCGAATGTACCACAAGCTGCTGTCGAAGTCCTTGTGTTCCACCTCGTCGTCGGAGAGCGACGTCTGACAGGAGGGACACCAATTGACAATGCGGTGACCGCGGTATATCCAGTCCTTCTCATACAAGTGGAGGAAGACAGTCTCGACCGCTTTCGACAAACCCTCATCCTTGGTGAAGCGGGTACGATCCCAGTCGCATGAACAGCCGATCTTGGCGAGTTGGCCCAGGATGATGTCCTTGTTCTTCTGCGCCCATTCATTGGTCCGCTTGAGGAACTTCTCCCGGCCAATTTCGCGGCGGGTAGTGCCTTCTTTCTGCAGTTGCTTCTCGACGATCACCTGTGTGGCAATACCCGCGTGATCGCAGCCCGGAAACCAGACCGCCTCGAAACCATCCATCCGGTGCTTGCGAATAAGTATGTCCTGAATTGTGTTGTTCAGGGCATGGCCAAGGTGCAAGCGGTCGGTAACATTGGGCGGCGGGATGACAATCGTATAGGGTGGCTTGCTCGATTCGACCGAACCGTGAAAGAACCCTTTGTCCAGCCAACGCCTATATAGCTTATCCTCGACTTCCGCTGCGCTGTAGGCGGTCGCCTTCTTCTTTGTCTTCTGTTTTGTCGTCATAGAGCCTGGTTGCTCCTTGCTGCTGTTTACATACCCGGCTTAAACAGGCCGGCACGGCCTCAGATTCAGGAAAATACCGGCGCGCCCGGGTTTAGTCAAGCGGCCGGATTCTTATAAAGCGATTGGCATCGTCGGCCTTAGAGCGTATTATCGTCAATTATGACTGAACCGAAAGCTCGTTTGCCGGAAGAAGACCTGCCGTCCTGGGAGGGCCTGAAGATTGTTATGGCGGCCTTGCGCGCGCCCGGCGGGTGCGCCTGGGACCGCAAGCAGACCCACCAGAGTCTGCTTCCCTACCTGATTGAGGAAACGTACGAAGTCGTTGAGGCCATCGAAGACGGCGGTGCAAAGCAACTGAAGGAAGAGCTCGGCGACCTGCTCTGTCAGATCGTATTCCACGCCCAGATAGCTGATGAACGCGGCGAGTTCAACGCCGATGATGTCGCCGACGCGATCTCGGACAAGCTGATTCGTCGTCACCCCCATGTCTTCGGCGCGCCCGAGGAACTCGACCCACAGCAGGTACGGGATCGCTGGGAGCAGCGAAAGATCGAATCAGGCGAGAAAAAGGAGCTGCTCGGTGGGCTGCCCTCGTCGATGCCGGCGCTGACCATGGCCTTTCGGATCGGCGAGAAGGCCGCCGGAGTGGGCTTCGACTGGAACCGGGCGGCGGACGTGATCGCCAAGCTTGACGAGGAGATCGCAGAGATTCGCCAGGCCCTTGAAGACAACAACCGGGACCGACTGGCCGATGAGATCGGCGACCTCCTGTTCGCGACTGCTTCACTGTCGCGGAAGCTGGGAATCGAACCGGAGACGGCGCTGAAGAGGGCGCTGCAGAAATTCCGAAGGCGCTTTGGCCGCATGGAGGAGGAAGTCCGTCGCCGAGGACACAACCTTCACGAGTTGCCTCTGGATGACCTGGAAGCCGTCTGGCAGAACATCAAGGGCGACGACTGAACGGCTTGTTGGTGAACCTCGGCCGGCCCACAGTCTTGCGTCGCCCGACCAGAATTGGAGGCGCTAAAGGATCATTCGCAAAGGACTCTATCAACAGGCTCTGGCCAGTAAGCCCTACCCCACTTTCCCTGCAACCTGAAGACGCCGATGGCCGTCAATAGGATCATGGCAATCGTGCTGTTTTTTGTTGTGGTGTTCTTGCCGCAAACCTACGTTCTGATGCTAACAGACAGAGAAACTGCTGCCGGTGGCAGTGAAGACCGGCGGCAGCTTCGTGTCGGTGTGTGTAATGCATACTCGGTGATGATTGGGAACAGGTAACCAAACTTCGAACCATAATCGAAAGGGAAAGCGATGAAACAAACGTTCACTGTTCTGGCCCTGGTAGCATTTATGGCCGTTTCGGCGGCGGCCACCGAAACCCGTGTTCTGACCATGGGCGACAACAACATGATCCTTTTGGATGAGGCCAACATCAGCCTCTTCCCGTCGCGCCTGCTGGATTATCCCAATCTGGCCATCGGTGAATTCCAGCCCAACGACATGACTCAACTCGGTATCCACTGGAAGCCGAGCAAGGACAGGAATTGCGTCCTCGGAACCTACCTGCACAACAATACTGCTGAAAACCACCAGTACCTGCCGGTCAATGCGCCGTTCGGGCAGAACAGGCGGATCGATCTGCTCTACGGCCGCATGATGGGAGAGCACAAGTTCGGCTTCCACCTGGGTTATCGCCAGGCGACCGACAAGGATGAGAAGCCGGATGACAAGGATGAGCAGAGCATGCACATCCTGCGACTTGACCTCGGCCTGACACCCAAAGGAGACAAGTTCGACCTGGCCGCCGGGCTTGAGTTACTTGGCTGGTCGGAGAAGGGCACCATCGCCGCGGACAGCTCACAGTATGACATTACGAGCCCCTCCGGCAATATGGCTTTCTTTGCTCGCGGCCGGTATTTCAAGCCGATCAGCAGTCTGGTGACTCTCATCCCGCACGCCGAGTTCCGCTACGGCAAGTACGAACACGACACCAGCGCCGTGGTGAACGATACCGCCAGACTGATCGGCGCGAATAAGAACAATGTCGTGACGTTCGATGTCGGCGTAGGCATGGAATATGTGCCGGCGACAAATGTCCTCGCGGTGCTCGATTTCGGCATCATGTATGACGTCGTCAATAACGAGGTCGACCCGGCCTCCGGCGATGCCTACGAGATAGATGAAGCCACGTTCACTCTCCCCTACATCAAGATGGGCCTGGACGCAGATGTCTTCAGGTGGATGGATATCCGTTTCGGCGCCACCACTTACTGGCGGAATTACGCTCGCGAGTCGGGCGCGTCCAAGGACACGCAGGGTTATCCGGAAAACGACACCTACCTCGGCTTCGGGTTTCACTGGAATCGCCTGCACGTCGACGTGCACACCGATCCGAAGATGTTTCTTGACGGCCTCAACTTCATCAGCGGCGCCGCCAACAACATGAACTTCCGCATCTCCGCCGTGTACGAAATGATGTAACCGCAAGGATGCGAATTCGGTCCGCGAGCGGCAACGTTCTTCGGGCCGCGACACTGTACCAGAAAGGGCCCGTCGGAGTTTCTCCGGCGGGCCTCTGTTATCAGTCGAATCGATTTCGGTGTTTGGTCAGGATGCCAGCATGTCACGGACGAACTGCGGAAGCGCGAAACACCCCCGATGAATCTCATCGTTGTAGTAGCCGGTCTTCAATCCCAACCTCTCCCAGCGATCCCGGTCGAAATCCTCCACGGGATCATGCTTCAGGCTACAGAACGCGAACGACCAGTAAGCCGAAGGATAGATCGGCATGAAGCAGGTGTACATCCTGCATATCGGGAATAGCTCGCCAAGATTCTTGAAAAGGGCGCGGACGGTTCGCTCATTATAATAGGGCGACTCGGTCTGGGGAACGAGGATGCCTCCATCCGCGAGGCGGTCCTTCACTTTGGCGTGAAATGACTTCTGAAACAAGTCGGCGGCCGGCCCCACCGGGTCCGAGAGATCCATCAGGATGACATCGAACTTCTCGTCGGTCTCCTCGATGAACTTCTTGCCGTCCTGGAAAACCACTTTCGCGCGAGGATCGTCCAGGCCCCGAGTCAGGTGAGGGAAGTGTCGTCGGGAGACCTCCACCACGGCTTCATCCAACTCGCACATCGTAACCGATTTGACTTCAGGGTGTTCAAGGGCTTCTGACAGACAGCCGCAGTCACCGCCGCCGATAATCAGGACCCGCTTCGGTGAGGGGTGTGAAAAAAGCGGCACGTGGGCCAGCATTTCATTGTAGGCGTTGTTGTCCTTCTCGCAGACCATCAGCGAACCGTACAGGACCAGCATTTTGCCGAAGTCCCTGGTCTCGAGCACGTCAATGCGCTGGTACCGCGATTTGATCGACTCGACTATCCGATCGACCTTGATCGTCAGACCCGATAGGCCGTCATGCAATTCGCTGTACCAGACATTCCACAAATCGCTCATCGAGGTGTCTTCGGAAATGTAAGTCTCGTGAATGTCCTTGCGGTCGCCGCTCATGATGAGCCTCCTGTCAGTCTACCACGACATATTCCGGTCGGCGTAAGGCGTTGAAGTTCGAACCGGACACGGCACAGTAAGCCCCGGTGGCCAGAAAGACAATGCGATCGCCAACCTGGTGCTCCGGTATCATCAGGCCATCATACATAACATCGAACGAATCGCAAGTCGGCCCGGCCAAAACCGACAGCTTTTCCTGGCCCTCGCGAAGGGTCACTACCGGGTACTGACAGTGATCGAAGACAATACCGCTGAATGTCGAGTACAGGCCATCGTCGAGATAATACCAGATCTTCCCGTCACGGACTGCCTTGCCGACAACAGTGGTCACCAGCGTAGCCGGGGTGGCCGAGACGAACCGGCCCGGCTCGGCGACGATTCTGATATCGGGCCGGATATGATCATCAAGGGCCCGGCTGATCGGCCGGCAGAACTCATCAATCTCCGGCACCGGCTCGGCATAGTGCACCGGGAAACCGCCGCCGATGTCAAGAAGTCGGGGGAAGAAACCCTCGACGTCGAGGGCGTGGAACAGCTCGTGGGCGGTCTCAATGGCCGTAACATGGTTATCCGACAGCACACACTGCGAACCAACATGGAAACACAGGCCGTAGAAGTCATGGCCGGTCTCGCGGATCGCCCGGGCCAGCGGCAGAACCTGCTCGGGCAGGCAGCCGAATTTGTACTGGAGATTGACCACCGCCTGGGTGTTCGTGTTGATGCGAAACCGTATCAGGACCTTGAGTTTCTTGTCGGTGTAGCGAGCGAATTTGCGGACTTCTTCGACATTATCGACGACAAAAGTTTCGATCCCCGCCGACACCGCGAAATCGAACTCCGGCGTCGACTTGATGGGATGCGAGTGGATGAGTTCCTCCGGGCGAATTCCGGTTGGCCGGACCACCTCAATCTCCCCGGCGGAGCAAACATCGAAGCTGCCGCCTTCCCGCCGCACCTGATCAAGCACAACAGGATGGTTATTCGGCTTGACTGCATAGTGCAGGCCCACTCTTGGCAGGGCGGCGCTCAGGGCCCGATAGTTGCCGGCTATCTCCCCCCGCGACAGCAGCATAACCGGTGTCTGCAGCGACAGATCCGCGAACAGTTCACGCAGGGCGGCGGGGTTGACACCGCGTCCTACCGTGGTCTGCTCAAGCGACGTCAGGCTGACCGAATGAGTCATGACGATGCCTCCCTGTCCTTAACTCTTGGCCGCCGACCGGGCCGCATCCAGCGGCTTATGGTCGATCTTCTCATCGAAAGCCGACGGGATCCCCCGCTTGGCCTCCTGCACCACCGACTTGCGTGCCCCGATCGCTGCGGACAGGTATTCATGGGCCCGGTACGGGTCGACACTGTCGCCGCAGGTGAAGAAATCCACCGCCGCGTAGCCATACTCCGGCCACGTGTGAATGGATATATGTGACTCGGCGATCACCACTACGCCCGAAACACCCTGCGGATTGTAGCGATGGAACACGCTCTTAACAATAGTCGCGCCGGAGCGACGCACCGCTTCTTCCATGTGTCGCTGCAATGACTCCTGGTCATTCAGGATATTGCAGTCACAGTCAGCCATTTCCACTATCAGGTGACGACCCAATATCTTCATCGCAAGTCCCTCCTGTCCGTTACGAGGGCTTCAAGACTCTCCCGTTCCATTCACATCTGCGGCGGCGACAGCACCCAGAGGAAAATGGCCGGATTGCTGTTATCATTCAGAATCTGGTATTCCTGGTTGGACTCGAAATAAAAGCACCCCTTTCGGCGCACTTTGTAGACATGTTTGCCCAGACGCAGGGTAACCATACCTTTCAACACGTACCCGAACTGCTCACCCGAGTGAGGCCCGCGCTTCGCCAGGCTCTGCCCCGGGTCCAGGGTGACCATCGCCGGGTCCATCAGGTTATTGGTTGAACCCGGAATCAGTATCTCGAACGAGGATGCTCCGGTATTGTCGATCGACACCCGTTCGGCCGGCTTATAGACAGGCTTCTCGGGGACCGCGTCGGTGAAGAACCCGCCCAGACTCTGGCCGAGCGCCTCCAGAATATCCGACAGCGTGTCGATCTGGACCGAAGTCTGATCATTCTCAAGCTGGCTGATAAAGCCCTTGCTGACTCCCGACCTGACAGCCAATTCCTCCTGGGTCAGCTCCGAAGCCAGCCTGAGAGACCTAATCTTCTGCCCGATAACCAGTTTCAACTCTTGCCTCATCTCTCGTGTCAAGTTTAGTAAACTTGTACACGATGTTTAGTAAAGTCGGCCTAAAATACCGGGGAAACAGCTTTTGTCAAGGCCTTTTTGGGGAGCAGTCGAACTTTTTTCGCGGCAGCCCGTACCCGACCGGCCGTTGGCCACATAACCTATTGGCGCCCTGATTGTTACATTTGGGCCTGGCCGCCCTTGCAAGCGCGTTCCACGGGTCCGGTCTGATGGGGCGTGGCACCCTGGGAATCAGTATATTGAACAGTATGGCATTGTATACTGTGCCTCAATCCCCTGAGGATGCGGCAAGGCAATTGGGGCACCGGGCCCGCTTCCACACCATCGCCGGCTTATTGCATGAACAGATACGGCTTCCAGGTGTCGGCCACCTGGACATTCTTCTGCAGGAACGTGATCAGCGAGGGACGGAACGGCCGTCGGAGCAGCTTCATCCCGGCCTCTTCCGGAGTGCTGTTGCCCTTTCGATTGTTGCAGCGCGGGCAGGCGCACACCAGGTTCTCCCACGTATCGCCGCCGCCGAGGGTACGGGGAATCACATGGTCGACCGTCATCGTGCCGCGAGTCGACCCGCAATACTGGCAGCGGTGGCCGTCACGGTTGATGACATTCTTGCGGGTGAGCATGATCCGCTTGTATGGCACCTTGCGATACTGCCAGAGTCGAATCACCGACGGTACCGAGAAGGCCTTATCGACAGTGCGAATCTTGAGGCCGTCGGCGGGCGAGACCATCTCCACCTTACCCTGAAACAGAAGCACAATCGCCCTGCGAGCCGAACACATCGACAGCGGCTCGTAGTTCTGGTTGAGCATCAGCACATTGCGATTGATCACTGAGGCGGCCATGACTCACTCACTCTAACCTGTGGGCGCGCCCCGAGACTATTTAGAATCAGCATTGGCGGGACCACCCGCAGGTTGTACGCGGCCCGGCTGTGCCGAACTGCGGCATATTGCCTGAAAAGGTAGCAAAATCGACCGCCAAGTCAACGGGTTTTTGGGGCAACATAGCAGAATGGGCTTGACAAGATCCCTCTTTCAGACCACCTTGAGTACCTACTTTGTAGGTGGACCCAAATATACGCAGGAGGAGATATGAGGAAAACCATGCAGTTGGGGTTGGTGGCTCTGTGTGGAGTTGTAGTCTGCTCTACGGCCGTATTTGCGCAGATGCTATCGCTTGACCACACGGATGGGCTGTATGGACCCGGAAAGCTGTTAACCAACCAGACGGTCGTGTTCCATATTCGCGTTTCCAGTGACGGCGAGCATGCCTACGGGAGTATCGATAATGCCTTCAAGGTGTTTTCTCCCGATGGAGCCGAATGGGGTCAGACATTCATGGATACTACCGGTGTGTACGGCGCAGAGGACTTCGACCTTGTATTCGTCGTCAATCACATCGACGCGGACGGGATCGGGTCGGATACTGCTGGCGCAGGTGGTGTCGTTTTTGACAGCCCATACGGCTTTGGACCGGACTTCGACACTGTTGCCTATACCATTACCATTGGCCCTATTCCGGACATACACGATCGAAAGACCATTTGTCTTGATTCGGCGTGGTACCCGCCCTCGGGACGGCGATGGAACTGGGGCTACCGCGAGAATGGTGTCCACCAGGTTCTTCCAGGGTGGAATGGACCGCACTGTTTTGAAATCGTCGACCCATGCTGTCAGAATCGAGGTGATACCGATCACAGCGGGGGCCCTCCTGATATTTCTGATCTGGTTTATCTGGTCACATTTATGTTCAATGGCGGGCCGCAGCCGCCTTGCCCAGAGGAGACGGATGTCAATGGTGATTGGTCGGACCACGACATTAGCGATCTGGTGTATCTGGTCACATACATGTTCTCCGGCGGCCCGCCGCCGGTGGCCTGTCCGTAGTAGTCTGACATTCTTAGTGCCGGCGTTTCTGGTCGGCGACTTGAACCGGGGAGTAGGATTGGCTACTCGCAACGAGGGAGTGTAAATATGAGGTTATTCACAGGTGGCCGAATGCTGTCTGGACTCGTCATCATAGTTCTTGGGATTGTCTTGGCGGCGCGAACCTCAGCCCGCCAACCCACGCCTCGCGCCTACGAATGGATGGAAGTTGCGGAGTTTGACCCGGAGACCGGGCGAGCTGAGATTAGAATCAGGGCGAATGAAGCGCTAACCGCCCATGCCTGCTCCACAGCACAAGTGCGACTTGAATCAACCGGAGATATCGCGCCTAACTCCTCGGGGCCAGTAACCATGACCATTAACAAGGATGTGGAGTTCGACACCACGGTCACCGTTAGAATCCTTGGCGAGAAACCTGGGAGGTTGGGCTTTACGTTTGAGGAGGGTTGCTTCGAGAAGGAATGGACATGGTATGGTCTCTTCCAGAAGCGAGGTGATTCGCTGGTCCAGCTTCGAAATCTCCCTCCCGAGCCCTGGGTTCAGCCTGAAGGGACTATGCGGGCCTATCGCCCTGAGGACTTGCCCCGGGACACGACGATCGGCAGATTCCTGTTCGATCTGCGTGACACCGCTCATTTCAGGCAGTTCAAAGAGAATGAGGATTGGATCAACCCTGACCGTCGGATGACCGAACCGGGTTTCTACGAGATAGAGTTACAACGCTATCGTTACGAGCGGGCCATCAATGACGGATTCAGAGGCTGGCCGGCTGATTCGGTACCGGAGTAGCCCGGCAGCCCACCGCTCCCGCGGTGGGTTTTCGAATGAACGAACCTGTACAGGGAGACCTTATTCTTCACCCGAAGACGGGAGGCTACCGGTTCGGCAGAGTCTGCTGGCAGCCCTACTCCCCTTTCAAATCCTTGTCGATATCGTATTTCTTCATCTTGTCGAACAGGGTCGTGTAGTCGATCTGCAGGATTCGGGCGCTCTTGCGCTTGTTGTTGCGGGTCTGCTTGAGCACCCGCACTATCGCTGATCGTTCGGCCTGCGTCTGGGCATGAGCCCCGATCTCTTTGAGACCCGCCCCCTCCCTGAGGCGGATCTCATTCTCACGACGGATTCGTATGGCCAGGTGGTCCGGCGTGATCTTCTTGCCCTCGGCCAGAATGACCGCGCGCTCGATAGTGTTCTCGAGCTCGCGCACGTTACCGGGCCAGTGATACTGCTCCAGCAGGCGAACGGCTTCCTTCGAGAGCTTCTTGAGCGGCTTTCGCATATCACGGCAGTACTTGGCCATGAAGTACTCAGCCAATTCGTTGACATCGTCGACCCGCTCGCGAAGCGGCGGGATGTTTATCGGGAACACCGACAGGCGGTAATACAGGTCCTCGCGGAAGTCCTTCGACCCGATGCGCTCCTGCAGCTCCATATTGGTGGCGGCGATCACGCGGACATCGACATCGACGGTTTTCGTGCCGCCGAGGCGTTCGAACTGCCGCTGCTGCAGAACCCGGAGCAGCTTGGCCTGCAGGGCGATGTTCATGTCGCCGATTTCGTCGAGGAATATCGTGCCGGTGTTGGCAATTTCGAATTTGCCCATCTTGCGGGCATGGGCGCCGGTGAAGGCGCCTTTCTCCGAGCCGAAGAGCTCGTTTTCGAGAAGCTCGCTGGGGATGGCGGCGCAGTTGATAGCGATAAACGGTTTGCCCTTGCGCGGCGAGAGCATGTGGATGGCCTTCGCAAACAGCTCCTTACCGGTGCCGGTCTCGCCCTGGAGGAGGACCGAGGCGTCGGAGCCGGCCACTTTCTGGATCAACTCCGAGATTTCGACCATCTTGCGGGTCTTGCCGATGATGTCGCTGAAACCCTCGACATTGAACAGCTCCTGCCGCAGCAGGGTGTTCTCGGCGATAAGGCGACGGTTCTCCATGGCCCGGCCGACCAGAAAACAGAGATGTTCGGTATCGAATGGCTTGGTGATGAAATCATAGGCGCCCTTCTTCATCGCCGTGACCGCATCCTCGATTGTGCCGTAGGCGGTCATGACGATTACCGAGGTCTCGTCGTCGACCTCCTTGACACCGTCAAGTACTTCCAGACCGCCGATATCCGGCATCTTGAGATCGGTCACCACCAGATCGTAGGACTTATTGCGGATCAAATCGAGCGCCTTGCCGCCGCTGTCGGCGGCGTCGACAGTATGCCCTTCCTCGAGCAGAGTCTCGGTGAGCATATTGCGCATGGAATCTTTGTCATCGACAACGAGTATGGTCGGCATCTCTTTCCTTCGGCAAGTACGTTTCCCTTCCAGCCCTCGCGCGGAGAGGGGAGCCTTTACTTCTTTATCGGAAGGATGCGCCGCCGATGAACATCGGTAGGTGTTCAAATCTCGGACAATATATGGGATGATCGGCACAGGTCGCCGCTCAGTCGCGACCGGGATGACGAAAGTCGAGGCGATGAGTGAACCCGCCGATGTCGGCTTCCAGGTAGAAATCGCCCGCATAGCCCGGGGGCGGAGTCCACTCAACAGGGTGCCTGCCGGCATCAAGGATGGTATCGGTGATTATGGAGTCAACCAGCCGGTCGCGCTTGTTGCGGACAACCAGGCTGACCGCCACCGACCCGCTGTCGAGTTCCAGATTGAACCGCCCGGGCTGAGCCGAGTCCACGGCCACCAGGCGAGCCTCGCGCTCCCAAAGACGATAGGATGCGACCAGCGTACCCTCGTGGGTATCGCGACAGTCCTCCGCGACCCAACGGTATTGGCCGGCCGGAACCCAGCGGCCGGAGTCGTCGCGCTTGTCCCAGTAGAAGTTGTAGTAAGCCGGGCCAAGCACATGGTCGAGCACGTGACGAACCACGCGTCCGGAATCATTGGTGATGTTCAGGCGTACCCGACACTTGGTGTTTCGTTCGAGGGGCAACCATATACGAACCCTGGCGGCTTCAGCGCTGTCAGCCGGAGGGCGTAACAGGTCCAGGACACGGTCATCGTCCTCCGATAGTCCCGCCGAGCCGACTGCGAGGCATGCCAGGAGAAGACAGGACAGGGCGACTGTGTTCGCGGATTGAGACATCATAGTCTTATACATATGCACAATCGGCAGGCAGTTGTCAGCAACCAATCGAACAAGGGGCCTGGAGACCGGGCCCGCGTCAAGCCTAACGTATTGCCCAACAATATTATAACAAAGGAAGCTAAACCCAACTATTGACAAAAGGACAAATCGGCCTATGTTTCGACAATCGCAAAGCCCTCCTAGGCCCTGCCTGTCCTCCCCGTGTGCTTTATCCTTAACAGGCAGGGCTTCTCCTTTCTCGCAGAGGCGGATCATCGCCTTACGACTTAACCAGTTGTTGACGCTGGAGCGGTCTTTGGCTATGTTTCGGCTTTTGGAGAGAATAATTCGAAAGGAACCTGATGATGATCTTGGCTCATAGATTCTGTGGCGTGTTGGTGGCTCTTGTGGCTTTGGCAGTGTCTCTTGGCGGCTGCGGTAAGGATGATGACGTCGCCAAACGCCTGGGCGACCCCCCATCCCCGGCTACGGTGAATGCGGCTGTCGACGGCGACTGGGAGACGGTGTGGCTCAGCCTGTCGAAGTCAACGAGCAACCCGGACCAAGTCGGCCTGGTGCTGCTGGACCTTGCCGCCAAAGCCACCAGTCGAGGGTTCTCTCCGGAATTCGAATTCGACACATCGAGCGCCCGCAGCCCGCAGCGCCTCTGGCTCTCCTTCACCGACAGCCTGCTGCAGGTCCATCCGGACGACCCCGAGGTGCTGTTTATGGCTGCCGATGCGGCGGCGCGTATGGCGCGGTACTCCGAAGCACGCCGGCTTTTCGACCGTGCTATCGCCGCCGACAGCACGATGGCCCTGGCTTACAGCTCGCGCGGCGCGATCAACTTGGCTCTCCTTCGCCCGGATGCCGCCCTGGCGGACTTCGGCCGCGCCATCGAACACGATCCCGACCTTGCTCAACCATGGCTCAACAGGGCTGACCTGCAACGAAAGCAAGGCAATCTGGAACAGGCTCTGGCGGACTACGACCGCGTCGTCGAACTGGCGCCCGACCATGCGATCGCGTACAACAACCGAGGCGAGACCTATCGCCAGCTCGGCGAGGTCGACAAAGCCCTGGCCAACTACTCACAGGCCATTGATGTGGACCCCGAAATCTATGTGGCCTACAACAATCGCGGCCTGGCCCAGGCCAAACTCGGTGAGTACGAACTGGCGCTGGACGATTACGACCGGGCGCTGGCGATCGAACCCGAGTACGCCCCAGCCTACTACAACCGGGGAATCGTCTGGTTTCTCAGCGGTGCCTACGAGCAGGCGATCGGCGACTACCGTAAGGCCGTCGAACTGAACGAGGATAACTTTCAGGCCTGGTACAACCTGGCCATGGCCTACGAGCAGGTCGGAAAGACCGACAGCGTCGTGATCGCCCTTCAGAACTTCGTTGACCACGCCCCGGCCGGTCACGAGGAGTATGTGCATCGCGCCAGGGTGCGCATCAATCAACTGACGAAAGATCCACAGAACTCCCGGCAGTGAGCCCGGAATTAAGCCCGGGGCGCTTCTTACCGAAACAATGAGCATAAGGCTGCGGGCCGGCGTTATCGGCCGGCCCGCACTCTGAGGCTGACCAGTATCCAGTACCAGTCGGCCCAGTTGACACTTCGTCGGCCCCAGCCCTGGAGGTAGCTTGACCCCGATGCTCAGATCCTTCGTGACTATGGTAGCGTTTATCGCGTCGCTGACCACCGCCGCACACTCTCAGGCGATTGTTACCCTGGACTATGTCGATGGTCTGTCGGGCGACGGGAAGCTGGCCGCCGAAGTTCCCCTTGTCTTCTATCTGCGGCTGAGCAACCTGAACGAGAACCCGGTCGCCGGATCCACCAACGGCTTCCGCCTGTACTCCCCCGACGGCGCGACCTGGTCACCGCTGACCGGGGATACCAGCGCCCTGGGCTGGGAGAACATCTATGACGGCGGCATCTATGTCGGTTCCTTCAGTGTTGACGGCGCCGGCGCTGACACCGTGGGATTCGGCGGTTACCTAATACAAGCAGCCGGGCTGGCCGCCGGCTTCGACGCGGTCGCCTTAACCATCGCCACCGAGGTGACAGCCGATCAGACAGGCAAGACCCTGTGCCTGGACTCGTGCTTCTACCGACCCGTAGGACACTGGCTGTGGGCGTATGGTGTTCACGGACAGCAGCAACCCTCATGGGACGGTCCGCATTGCTGGGAGATCGGCGGCTGTTGTGTCGGCCTGGCTGATGATCCCGACGGAAGCGGTTCCGGGCCCGACATATCGGACCTCGTCTACCTGGTAAACTACATGTTCAGCGGCGGCCCTCCGCCCCCCTGCGAAGAGGAGGCGGACTTCGATGGTTCGGGCAGCGGCCCGGACATAAGCGACCTGGTCTATCTGGTCGGTTATATGTTCGGCGGGGGCCCGCCTCCCTTGCCCTGCTACTGATCTGTCAGGGAAGATAGAACAGCACTCAGCCCTCGAACTTCGACTGGTACCAGACGAACCGAGGGCTTACTTCATGAGGATCATCTTGCGGACAGCAACCACCTCACCGACCTCAAGACGATAGAAGTAGATGCCACTGGCGACGCCTTTGCCGGTGACATCAAGGCCGTCCCAGGAAGCCTCATGTCGCCCGGACGACAGCTCCTCGTCGATCAGAAGCACGATTCGCTGCCCCACGACATTGAAGACCTCGAGCTTGGCCCGGGATGACCGCGGCAGCGTGAAGGCAATCTCTGTCGCCTGGTTGAAGGGATTGGGATAATTCTGCTGCAATTGAGGCGAATCAGAAGGTCGCCCATTATCGACGGCAGTCCGCTGACTGGCGCAGGTATCCTCAGTGCTGTCGCCGTCCTTGTCTTGAAAGGCACTTTGCATCGCGGAGCGAATTTCCGGAAGGCTGTCACCTGACAGGCGATCGCGATCGAGCGGGTCGAGGTCCGGATTCCGCCGGGAACTGCTCGGCGCGACATAATCGCCGGAGACCTTGGTACTTGACGCTTCGGCGTAAGCCGAGCCCGCCAGGCTCAGCAGAACAGCAAGCGTTGCAATGGCGCGGTGCGATAACGACATAGACATACCAATAGACAGTGCTTTTGTTGTGCGATACCTTCTCTATGTCTCATCGACCATCGGCGCCGACCGGTTTACTATCCAGTAGTACTCCCGCTAAGTAATCGATGTCGGCGGGATTCACGGTCGGCAAATTCGACAGGGCGCCAGGCCTTCGCGCAGGGGTGTCTCACGATCCTCGAAGACTCTCGACTCGGCGGGCTTCAGACCCCGGATCGTACGGCAGACCGGTCGGTGGAAGCGAAGTCCGGTCGACGCAGCAACATAGTGGCTCTCAGGTTCGCGGAGCAGGCCGTGCAGACCCCTGCGACCGTCGATGGCTTGCCGCTGCGCCTCCAGCAGCCGCTGGATAAGCGGATGGTGGTAGTCGCTCTGACGAAAGAGCAGCAGATAAGCCAGCCCGCTTCGGAGCATCTGCTCGCCCAGGAACAGCGAATCGACAAAGGCCCAGGCCAGGAGGCGACCATACTTGTCACGTCGCTGCTGAGGAAATTGGAGTTCCAGATCGCGCCCCTCGGCCAGGGATGCCAGGTAGGTGGTCGCCGAATCGTAGAACGGCTCGCCCTCCTCGGGCGCGTCGATACTCGCCAGGCGAAGACGTTCGCCGCCGGTCAGGCGCATCGAGTCGCCGTCGGTCACGCGCACCACGTGAAAGCGCCTCGACGGCTCTCCTTCCGGAGCGAAGTCGCGCCCGATACGCCGGCAAACGAGGGCTACCAGGACAACCAGGAGAACGGCCGTCCCGATCAGGCGACGATAGCGGTAGAAGCGCGTCCGCAGCTCAGGCAACCCGCACCTCCGAGTAACCGCGACCGGTTGGAGTCACCTCTATCAATCGCCCGACCCGGTGACGAATCTCCTCGACATGAGTGATAAGCAGTATCTGGGGAAACCGGTAGCGCAGGCGGGTCAGGGCCTCGATGATCAGGTCCTTGCGTTCGTTGTCCTGTGATCCGAAGACCTCGTCGAGGATGACAAACGAACGATCGAGCCCGGCCGAATCGGTCAGCGAGCGGGAGATGGACAGACGCAGACACAGGTTGGCCAAGTCCTTCTCGCCGCCGGAAAAGCGCTCGACTCCGAAGAACTGGCCGTTGTCGAGTATGCGCAGATTGTACTTCTCGTCCAGCTCGACCAGGTTGTACTTGCCGCCTGTCATTTCATCGAACAAACCACTGGACAGCTCGGCCAGACGCGGCCGGATTCCGGCAATCAGCTCGGAGCGAAAACGAGACATCAGACCGGAGAGCTTCTCCCCGTAGAAGCGGCTTTCCTGCGTCTCGTTGAGTTCGCGTTCCGCCAGGTCGAGTCTGTCGCGCTCGGAGGCCAGGTGCGCAAGATCGCGCTCGGCCAGCTCCAACTCCTTGTCCATGCGGGCGAGTACATCGCGGCACCGGTCGAGCTTCTCCTGAGCCGCCTTCAATTCACGATCAGCCGCGGCAGCCTTCTCCGGATCAAATCCCAGTTCGGTCATCTCTCGCTCCAGACCGTCGATCGATGCCCGCAGATTCTCGCATCGCTCCTTCAGATTGCGCTGTTCACTGCGGGCAGCCGGAAGACGCTGCAAGCGCCCGCTGAGCTTGTCCAGCCGGCGACGGTCGGCCTCCATGCGCTCGACTGTCTTCTGGGTCTCGGCGAGGTCCTCCAGGCTGAACTCCACATCACCAATTGACTTCAGCTCGTCGGCCAGTCGCTCAAGCTGCCGGCCGACATCGCTCAATTGCTCCCGGCGATTCGCGGCCTGATCTTCGAGGTTCTTTCGACGGACTGTCAGATCGTGCTGTTTCTGCTGCTTTTTCTCCAGGTCGGCCACTTGTTCACGAAGTGCTCGGCCCTTAGACGTCGACTCGGTAATTCGCCGATCCAGATCGGCCAGCCTGGCCTTTAGCGTCTTCTGCTCCTCGGTCAGGTGACGGCGTATCGCGGGCAGATCGTCGCCAAGCGGGCGGCGACAGCGGTCGCAGACAGACTGCGGTCCCAATTCGGCGATGTGTTCGACTTGCCCGGTCAGCTTGTTCAGCTCCGCCTCGACGCCGCCGCGCCGCTCTCGGATCGTCGCGTGGTGCTCGCGGGCGCTCTCCAGATCGGCCCGAGCCTGCTGCAGCTGCTCCGTAAGATCATCCGGAAGGGACTTCAGTTGCCCGGTCGCCTCCTCCAGCGCCTTGCGGTTCGCCTCCAGTTCACGATTCAGGGCCTCGCGGCGCTGATCGAGCTGAGTCCTCTGCTTCTGCAGGTCCTTGCGCCGCGACTGGTTGGCGGCCGCCTGGCGGAGTTCCTCCAGACGAGAGCGGGCCTCTTTCAGGTTGCGCGTCGAGCGCTCCAGCGCGACCTTCTCGGATTCGAGACCCTCCAACTCGGCGATCTCTCTGGCGAGCTCCTTCGACCGGCTAAGGGCGTCCGCGAACGCCACCCGATCGGCTTTCAGGCGCCCAGTCAATTCTGTATAGGCCGATTTCTTATCCTGCCATGCCCCGGCCACTCCTGTGGCGGCTGCGAGTTCCTGACGGCTTACCGTCACCTGCGCAGCCAGTTTCTCTCGCTCCGGCCTGAGGTGAGCGAGCCCGGCCGAGGATTCATCAATGCGTCTGCCGAGGACCTCTTTTCCGGCCAGCTGGCGCTCGATGTAGTCGATCTTGTCACCGAATCCCTTGATGTCGCCTTTCAGGGCCTGAATGGCCTTGTCCAGTTGCCCCACTCCCATCATGCCGGCCAGGTGGTTGCGGCGTTCGGCCGGGGTCAGATCGGAGAGGGCGTTGAGTTCCTGCTGACGGGCCAGGAATGAGGTCAGGAACCCACGGATGTCGAGGCCGAGCAATTCGGTCATGTAGTCCCGAGTAACCGCTACCCCGACTGCCTCCTGCTGTTCGCCGCGAAACAGCTCCACTTCGCCGCGCTCGGTACGTCCAACCAGCTTGCGGTTGATCCGGAAAGCCTGGCCGTTGAGTTCGAATTCGAGCTCGACGGCGCAGTTGTCGTCGGGGGCGGCAGTCTGAGATTTGATCTCGGATTTGCCCGAGCGGGCGGCCTGGTGACCATAGAGGGCCCAGGCGATTGCCTCGACCAGCGATGATTTGCCCGCGCCATTGGGACCGATGACCCCGATGACTTCATCGGGCAGGGCGAGGTCAACCGCCCGAAGGACTCGGAAGTTGTTGATTTTCAAGTGCTTTAGCCGCATGTCAGCCTCGTGCTGAAGATAGCCAGACGGCGCCCCTGAAGTCAAGGGGCCCGGGATCACATTATCTACGGCGTAATGAGCATTGGAAGGTCCGCCGGGGCGTCCGGCGCGGATTTCGGCTGCCGGACCCTCCCCCGGCTTCGCCGACCCCTCCCGGGGAGGGGTTGATACAGAAGCACAGACGAGCTGTCCGCTTGAGATACTCAGCGGCCCCGGGCGGTCTTCTTCCCCCTCCGAGGGGGCTTGTTGAAAAAGGGTCTTGATTTTGGGGGTTTGATTTGCTAGTTCGAGTT
>CAZGMK010000004.1:0-176340 GCA_964526835.1 uncultured Ignavibacteriales bacterium | reverse complement strand
GAATAAGGAAATTGACAAAACCGGCTCCCGAACACATTTTTCAACAGCCTGCTAGAGAACATGTAGGTCACCAGGTGGATCAGATCCGACACATTGGGACTCGAGCCGTCGCCATCAACATCAGCCTCTTCGAGGCACAGGGGTGCAGGACCATCCTGGAACATATAGGTTACGAGGTAAACAAGATCGTTGATGTCTACCTGCTCCCCTATATCGCCGTTGATGTTACCCCTCATCCCGACGCAGCAGGCACAGAGTGAGGCCAGGTGAGTGCTGAACCACTGGCGAGCAGAATGCACATTCGCTCTCAGACTGTCGGCAGTACCGGTCTTTACCGTTGACAGCACCGACCAGACAGTCACAGTGTCACCCGGCTGGATAGTATAGTCGGCCAAATAGGTGATCGTCGTGTGCAGGTCGGTGGTATCTTGGGTGCCACCGAATCCCGGTAGATGCAGGCTGTCGTACCACCAGGATACCTCATCATTCCAGATATGATCGACATTTGGGGCCACATGCATGCCGTGAGGCCGGCTGATCTGACTGGTCGCACAGGAATCGCCCAGGTAGGTGGCCAGCCAGGCCAGGCCGCCAAATCTTGCCGAGTTCGACTGGCAGCCCTGAGCGTCGGACTCCACTCCCTGTTGCCAGACCAGGTTGAGAGTTGAATCATAGCCGCCATTGTTGTTGCCACCTTCATCAGACGGTATATCCCAATCCAGGACATGGGCCAGCGTGATGTCATCGTGCGGTATTCCGTCGAAGCTGAACATGGTCGTTCGCAGAATCATGAAGTCAGCCTGACCCGCTGAGACCGGCGCGTAGACAATCTGCTGCAATCCCACTGCCAGATCGCTGGACGTGAATACTCCGGAACTGTGCCAGGTGTAGTCTGAGGTAGAACCCTCGGCTTCTACCGGATGGCCCCAGTCCGGTAGGCGGAACAAGTGATCATGGTGCATAGAGCGATCGATCAGTGTATCCCCCGTCGCCGTGATGCGGCATAGTACCGGTGATCCATCATACAGGTAGACATCGGCGCCCGGGTCACAGTCGCCCGACTCGACATAGTCGAGATTGTCAAGCCCCTGCCCGGAATTACCCATATTGCCCGTGTTGGAAACCGCCAACCCCATGAGTTGGGTTTCGATGTCGCTCCACTCCATGGATCGGAAGTCACACGAATCACCAATTCCATCACCATCAACATCGGATTGATCGGGATTATAGACTTGAGGAGAGTTGTCAATACTCGGACAGTCTGGATTATCGAACCCCGGATCGCCGTACCCGTCGCCGTCGTAGTCGGTGCACGGGTTGCATTGATCCCCTATGAAATCGTTATCGGCATCGAGCCAGTCTCCGGAGTCGTCTGGACACAAGTCGACCGAGTCGATCCAGACGTCGTCGTCGGAATCGGGGCGACTGAATATGGGAAAAGGATCCTCATTGGTCAGAGTCCATCCGGAGCTATAGATATAATAGGGCTGATCGCCAATACCATTGCCATCGTTGTCGGCGCCGCCGTAGTCCGCCCAGAAATTGCCCCTGACCGGTGAGTAACTGTACCAGAACTCGTCAAGATATCCGTCGTCGATCACTTGCGACAGTGCTCCCGGCATACCGATCTCGAAAGCGTTATTCCAGACCCTGTTCGAATCCCCGCCGCACATGCAATGGTTCAGCGCCAAGAAAGGGCCGTCGCAGCCGTAGAAGTGATTCTGATGTACCAGATTGTCTTCGGCAGTAATGAAGTAGGCTGCGATTGTAGATGATTCACTACTCCAAAAAGGGTTGTTCCGAATTGTGTTGTCTTGCTCCCGGGCGTCATGCTCGAACGCTACACCTCGGCTGTAGAAGTCTCGGAATTCGCAGTGCTCGATCACGTTGCCCGTGAAGTCCATCGCAACAAGAGTATCCTCATCCAGCGGGCCGGTATAGATGTCGTAGGTGTTGTGGAAAAACTTACAGTACCTTATCGTGCTATGGTTTACGCTGGCCGCGAATACTCCCGCCAGCGGGTTCTCGACAATTCGGCAGTTCTCGATAAGGCAACTGTCAGCCCCGATAATAGCGATACCGGCCCCGAAGTACTCGTAGTTGCCGTCATTGCCGCCGCCGGTAATGGTGAAGCCCTTCAGCACAGTCCCGTTTGCCGTCAGTGTCACAGCCTTTTCGTTGCCGGCGCTGCCGTCAATAATCGTGACGTTGCAGTTTCGCCCTATCACCGCCAGACTCTTATCGATTACGACCTGCTCTTCATATACGCCCGGCTCTACAAAAACAGTGTCACCTTCGTTGGCCGCCGCAATGGCCTGATTGATCTTGGCGTGATCTATCGGTACCGTCAGGACATCGGCCCCAACCGACATAGTCAGAATCAGACAGACCCCTGCGGCGATAGCTGTCAATCTGCCCTCTCGTCTCATCTCCGCACACTCCAGTTGTGAACTTCCGTCGAATAGGACGGTTACACTTATAACATAGAATGCATTATCCACAACGCAAGAACACAATCAAGGTCGTTGACATGGATCGATCCGGTCCATTCATTGGATGGCAATGGCAACCGTGACAGAAGGAGAATTAATGAATATCAACGACTATCTCGATCCTGTAATGGGCTGGCTCAGTTCGGTCGGCTTGCGCATTCTTATAGTAATAGTCATCGCCTTCATAGCTATTTGGCTGCTGAAGAAGCTGACCTTCCGGTTGGTCAAGGCGTTCGGTCGCGAAGGCAAGTCCGACGCCTACTACAAGCGCCTTAATACCATGAAGAGCGTTACGGGCAACGTCGTTTCTCTGGTCGTCCTTGCCATAGCACTCATCACTATTCTAGGCGAATTGGGGATCGCGATCGGGCCCATTCTCACGGCGGCCGGTGTCGTCGGCGTCGCGATCGGCTTTGGCTCGCAGCGTCTGGTTCAGGATGTCATCAGTGGCTTCTTCATTCTGCTGGATGATCAGATTCGAGTCGGCGATGTGGTCAATGTTGCGGGCAAGGGTGGTCTGGTCGAGCGAGTGACTCTGCGTATGACCGTCCTAAGAGACCTGGCGGGGAGCGTTCATTACGTGCGCAACGGCCATATCGATGTCGTGACCAACATGACCCAGGAATTCTCGTTCGCCCTGATGGACATCGGTGTAGCTTATCGGGAGAACGTGGATACAGTCATCGAGGTCATTAAAGAGGTCGCGGCCACGCTTCGAGCGGAGGATTCGCCGCTCAAGGACGACATCCTGGAAGACATCGAGATCCTCGGAGTCGACAAGTTTGCCGACAGTGCGGTGGTCATCAAGGCCCGGATCAAGACCAAGCCAATCCGGCAGTGGGCTGTCATGCGCGAGTTCAACCGCCGTCTGAAGCTGACCTTCGATGAGAAGAACATCGAGATCCCGTACCCGCATGTCACCCTCTACATGGGCGCAGACAAGGATGGCTCGGCGGCGCCGATGCAGGTGAAGATGCTCGATGGGGCAGCTTTGCAAAAGGACGGGGCGCAGTCTTAGTTACTGCGGTCACTGCCGCCGTGTTGCAGTGACTGTGCCGGCGGGGCTGGCAGCCGTCATGACGCCATCGCTGAAATCGATCCGCATAACTTCACCGGCCAGCGAATAGGCGGCAAAACGGTCGGCAGCGGTCGGCAGCAGGACTTTCTGTGGAGGCGGGGCCTCCCCGATTCCCAGGCAGCGTCCCGGCGGTATCCAGGCCGCTTCGCAAAAGAGACTCCCTTTCTCGAAATCCAGCCGAAAGTGGGTATGAGCATCACCAGTGGCGACCGTACCAATGATCTCGACACCCTTGAAATCGCCAAGGCGGGAGGAGTTTGAGATCCACCACTCCCTGAGCATTCCGGCTGCCTCGTCGCCGGCCTGGAACGATGAGGCCTCGGCCGCCTCGGTGAACTCACCGTCGGCCATCAGCTCGACCATCTGTCTGGTCATGTCGTTGTACTTCGGCAGACGCGCGGTGAACTCGGATGGGAATAGAAGATCACAACCGTATTGGCTCGACGGTTGCAGCAGGAGCCGGTCGGCTGCACTCGCAACGACGAACGCCGCTTCGTCGCCGACGTAGACGCCGGCGTATCCGCCCAGCGCAGCCGTATCGAAGGACGTCAACACAGCCGGTGGCATCGTGATCTCCCGGTCGCCGAAGAGGACGGCCGAGAGGTTCACCGCGATATTGTCAACCGGCAGCCTGCCGTCGAAGGGCGCATTGGAGAAGACTATGAACAGCGCCTCGGCCTGTTTGTAGTAATATACCGCACAACTCCAGCCATGGGGCATGGCGCCGCCGTTATGCCAGATCACAGTATCGCCGGTGCGCGACTCCTGGATCACCCATCCGTATCCGTAGAAGCTGTCGGCGTCGGGATACTCCTTTACGTGGGGCGTGAAGAGGAGTCGGCGGGATTCGTCGTTGAGAGCCTTGTCGGAATGAAGGAACTGGAACCACCGATACATGTCGCCGGGGTTCGAGAGGATACCGCCGTTGCCGGTCAGGTTCCAGCATGGATCGGGTCGGTCGGCCGGGGTCGGGAAACCCAGCTCAGCGTTGTGCGAATGCGACAGCTCCTCATCGAGCCAGAGAGGCTGGTGCAATCCCGACATACGCATCCAGGCGGGCTTGAAGAACTTCTCGCGAAGAAAGGCCTCGTAATCCATACCGGAGACGATCTCCACTATGGCCGCCAGAAGCGAGTAGCCTGCGTTGGAATACTCATACCGATCGCCAACAGGAGCAACCAGTGGTTCGGAAAGGACCCGGCGCACGTATTCCTCGCGGCCGATGGACTCGTCGTCTTGGCCGTAAGACGGCGCCAGCCCGGAGGTGTGCGTCAGCAGATGGTGGACTGTAATCCCCCGTTTGTCCTCGGGGACGTCCGTGAAATAATACTCGATCGAAGCATCCGGTGTCACGACGAAATCCTGGGCCAGGAGCATAATTGCCGCTGCCGTGAACTGCTTCGTAACCGAGCCCGTGGAAAACATCGTGCCGGTGGTGTTTCGACGACCGCTGCGCGGGTCGGCCAGGCCGTAGGCATCATGCAGCAAAACCGTATCGCAGTGAGCCACCAGAACAGCCCCATGCCAGCCATAGGGTTCAAGACGGGTCAGGTACTCCTGCATGGCCTGCCCTGATTCACCCTCTACAATCCTCTCATTCAGCCAGATGCCAATACGATTCTGAGCGAATGCGCTGGCGCCGATAAGCAGTAAACCAACCAAAGCTACTCTCATTGGGCGCTTTCCTCCGAACTACAGATATGTTTCTTGGCCTAATGTACCTCGCCCGCCCGCCCCAGGTCAAGTCCCGGTTCACTCGGCCCCTGTGTTGCCCCTTATGCGGAAGGTCTTATCGCCGTCCTTCACCTACTTCGGGCGACCTGATCAGGCAGCCGGATCAGACCCGAGCGGAGACCTATTCCCAGCCCATCTTCTTGGCCAGCCAATGACGGTTGCGTGCAATCAGACGGTACAAGCTGTCGAAGACCCGGCGGACAGGCGGCAGACTATACAGCTGAACAGGCAGCCATGCTCGGCCCTGTCGCTTGTAGAGCTGAATCAGGGCCGAGGCGCCCCGAAAGATACGCCCATCGGCTGTCATGAGGTGAATCTCTTCTTTCAGCTTGTCTTTGTCGGGCAGGTCTCGCGCAGTCTTGGTGTCAGATCGACCTATTGGGACTACTTGCAGCGCCGCGTCCAGCCCCTTTCGCCGCAGTCGCTGAACCGCACGCCGGCAGATCGGGCAGTCATCGTCGTAGTAGAGCCGGTCGCTATTCATACAGCCTCTAACATCTTGACTGTCAAGGGGTGCCGCAAATTACTTAACCCCCTGCGAAAGGCGCCTTGGTGGTTCACCGGTGGCCAATACGGGGAATCGGTATCGGCCAGGGGCGGTGGCCGTAGCGGCAAGCAGCAAAACCGCTTGTCGAGCTGGTCGCGAAGCGTTATGTTTGTATGTTGCCCGGCTTTCCGGGCTGAAGTGTATAAATGTATCCGGCGCGGTTTGCTCAGGCCCGGAGGGCGATCGCGGCAAACTTGACAGACCGGGAACATTGTCACGGAGAGACACGTTTTTGTATGACGAGACGGCAAAAGATTGTGGCCGGTCGTTCTGCGATTGAGAGGATTCTTCAATGAGCGACCGGGACAAAGAACACAAGAAGGAAGAGCGGGCCAAGCGGCTGAGTTTCGAACAAGAAGCTCTCCCGCATATGGATGCGCTCTACAGGACGGCCCTGAGGCTGACCAAGAATCCGACGGATGCGGAGGATTTGGTACAGGAGGCGTTTGTTAAAGCCTACCGCTTCTGGGACAAGTTCGAGCTTGGGTCTAACTGCCGGGCCTGGTTGTTCAAGATAATGACCAATATCTTCATCAATCAGTACCGGTCGAAATCGCGCTCACCGATGACTGCCAACATTGACGATATTGATGACAATTTCCTGTACGGGCAGCTGGCCACAGTTGATGGGGCTGTCGATCCCGAGGGGGCGTTGTTCGCTAAGATATTTGACGATGATGTGAAGAAAGCCATAGAGAACCTGCCCGATGATTTTCGACTGGTCGTAGTTCTGTCGTTTCTTGAGGGGTTTTCTTACCAGGAGATCGCAGAAATCGCCGACCTGCAACTGGGAACTGTGAAGTCCCGGCTGCACCGAGGAAGAAAGCTCCTGCAGAAGCAGCTATGGGATTATGCGATCAGAAACGGATACATCAAGGACAAGGCAACATGAACTGTCATGAAGCGCTGAACCTGTTGTACGATATACTGGACAAGGAAGCCTCGGATATCGATGCGGGCCAGGTCAGGGAGCATCTAAAGAAGTGCTCACACTGCTCGGAGATATATCGCCTGGAAGGCGCCGTCAACGAATTCCTCCACCGGAAACTTGAGGGTCATAAGGGGCAAGTCGAGAGTGATCTTACTGACCTCAGATACCGTATTCTCAATGAAATAGAGAATCAGGACCGGGCTTCGTCTGGTGGCAGGGGAGGGCTACGCCCCCCTTTTGAGATAGCCGCCAAGACCCTGGTCGCGGCGGCAACACTTGTTCTCATGCTCGGGGCGGCCTTCTTGCTCTCCAGTTACTATGATCATTACAGGTATTACCAGCACCTCGAATCGGCCCACGAACAGGCGCTGGATAAGCTGACGGATTTCGCCGACCCGAACGATACTTCAGAGGCTCTGTCATTGGTCAGTCAGGAGCTCGGATTCACTCCCCAGTCGCAGATCGCCGGTTATCTGCTCACCGGCGGCGCCATGACCGACCTCAACGGCATACCGGCCTGGCACTTCGTATACCAACGAGACGCCAGCGTAATCTCGGTATTCGTATGCAATTGCGACCAATACTCGGTGCCCGAGGAAGTGACCGGGTCGTCGGTGCAGCACGCCGGCCACGTCTTCTACAATCACGACTGCCCCGGCTGCCGCCTGTGCTACCATGAAAACGGCCGCGCTCTGCTGATCGCCGCCACCGCTGATCCAGGTGTAGACCTCCATGAATTCATCCTGGGCCACTACCAGCTCCACTCAATGACCTTTTAGTATTGCCTGACAGGCGCCGATAACTCAATCATAGGGTGGATCCGCTTCAGTGGGTATCCTGTGTCTTATGAGATTCGCGCCTGTTGTCATATTAGCCGTTCTTCTCGGTGCCGCCGCGGCCGCTTCCGCATTCGGCGATACCCGGTATCTCGATTCCAGGAAACAGCGACAGTTGATCGACGTCCAGCACCTGGTCTACGATGAGCGATTCGATGCCGCCGATTCCCTTGCCGCCGACATGATCGAAACCCGCCCCGGCGACCCCGCCGGCTGGTTCAGCGCTGCATCAGTGCTGCTGGCGCGTATGGTCGCGGCCGAGCAGGACACCGCCACTCAGCGATTCGGGCGCCTGCTGGACAGCGTCATGTGCTATTCGGATGCAGTGCTCGACACCTGCGACGATAACACCGCCGCCTGGATGCACCTGTGGCGGGGGCACGCACTCACTCATCGTTCATTGTGGGAAAGCCACTTCGGTTCGATGCTGCGGGCTGTCCGGGTTGCCTTTGACGCCGCCGATGAGTATCAGGCGGGACTGGAGCGCGACAGCACGGTCGAGGACCTGTATTTCGGCATCGGCATGTTTCACTACTGGAAATCAGCCAAGGCCGGGCTACTGCGTTCGGTAGGAGTAATAGCCGATGACATCGAGCTGGGCCTGGCCGAGCTGAGACGCGCTGCGGATCATGCCGCGATCTCCCGTGACGCGGCCAGAAACGGACTAGTGTGGATCTACCTTGACCGGCAGCAGTACGATTCGGTGATAACTCTATGCGAGCAACTGCTGGAGCGATTCCCCGGCAGCAAGGTCTTCCTCTGGCCGCTGGCGAAGGCGACCTGCAATAAACGGGACTACAACCGGGCGATCTCGGTTTACCAGCAAATGCGCGAAGAGTACACTCAGAATCCCGGCAACTACTACAACCTGCTCACCTGCGACTTCCATATTGCGCAGTGCTATGATATGACCGGCAGGCGGGACAAACTCAGCGCCGTCGCGCGTCGAGCCAGAGCATACTTCGACAACCTTCCCTCGGACACCGAGCGCCGTCTGCGCGATGAGATAGCCTATCTCAAACGCGCCGCCCGTCTCTAAGGGGCTGTCGACAAACCTCGGCTGGCCCGTCGACGCCGCGGAGACAAGCCCCGCGGCCACGCGGATGGAATCACATCGTCGCGTACAGGGCGGGGCGCCCGACCCATGCAAAAGACGACAACAGAACCATGGTCGACGGTGGTCGCATGGGGCCGTGTCACCGGGCAGATCGGTACTTTGAGATTGCCGCACACGGAAACAGGATTATTAGACATGCTACTCCAAGGCAAATCAGGTCTATTTGTCCCGATAGATGATAGCGGAGACCCGGCTCATTTCACGTAATTCACTGCGAGATAAGCGCATGCGTGATTTTGCGCTGTCTTGGCACGTCATTCGCATACCTCAAGGGCCAGATTCGTCATCTTTGGTTGCTGAGCATTATACGGACCGATGTCCCAAGGCCCGGTGGCGTCGTGCTCGCGCCACCGGGTAATCAAGAAAGAAGGTGTAGAGACATGCGTAACGTCGAATCAGTAATGGCTGCGCTGGGCCTTGCGCTGCTTCTGGGCGTGACCGTCCTGGCGGGGCCACCGGCAGAAAGCGCCAGGGAAGACGTCGTTCTGTTGAGCAACGGCGCCAGCATCCGCGGCAAGATCATCAAGAACGAGCCGGGCAAGGAGCTACAAATTGAGCGGGCTGATGGGGAGATCTTCACGGTGCCTTACGATCGCATCGCTGCGGTTACCGATGAAGATAAGCTCGACGAACACTACCAGGCTCTCAAGGAGAGCGAACCGCCGTACAAGAAACCACTCAAGTGGGTCAACATCACTCAAGTAGGTCTCCTCACAGGCGACGGCCTGGACATGCTCGCTGTCACCACCTACAACGGTGTCTTGCTTAACCCGAATGTCTTCCTCGGCGCCGGACTCGGCTGGATCAACTTCCCCGGTGGGCAGGGCGACTTTGACTCCGGCGACGATATGGTGCCGATCACCGGCGACATACGTTTCTTCACTGAGGTCGGTCGTCTTCAGCCGTATGTTGATATCAGCTCCGGCTACTCGATCGGCTTGGGCCGACCCGGGGGGATCACCCTCGGCCTGGCTGCCGGGACGAAGCTGAAAGTGGCGGGCGCCGCGCCATTGTTGCAGGTCGGCTACCTGATGCAGGGATACGAAGAGGCGGGCAACCGGGAGACGCTGTCGTTCTTCAGTGCCATGGCGGGCATAATGTTCTGATTGTCAAGTCTTTCGGTATCTACGTGGCGCCGGTTTGCTCAATTCGCGGGCAGTGTCTTGGCCTCCCCTGACGGTGGACCGGGAACCCAGCGGAGCACATTTGTCGCGTCTGAGCCGGCATATTGTACCCCGGGGCTGTAATCAAGTATTGACGTCACGCCGGGCAGTATTGTATTGTTCAGTAGCACGTTGTATCCTCGAGCGCCTGGAACCTGATCATGAGCAAGCCCGCGGCCCGACAAGGTGACACTACAGCCCACGGTGGTACGATTGCAGTTGGCTGTCCGACTGTTCTTATCGGTGGTAAACCGGCCGCGCGCATGGGTGACATGCACACCTGCCCGATGCAAACTCCCGGTACGCCGCCGATCCCCCATGTCGGCGGGCCGATTATTCTGGGCAGCCCGACGGTGCTTATAGGCGGCACGACCGCCGCGCGGGTCGGCGATCAGTGCACCTGTGTCGGCCCGCCTGATGTAATTGCGGTGGGTGAGTTCACCGTCCTGATAGGCGAAAGCGGCGGCGGCTCGGCCGGAGGGGGCGGAGGAGCAGGTGGCGGCCAGGCTTCCGGCCAGGCCGAACAGGGCGCGGCGGCCGACACATCCCGGGAAGAGTCGCGCGAAGGCGAAGAGGAAGAGCACTACCTCGATGTGAAGGTCATCGACAAGGGCGGCAAGCCCATCACCGGCTGCTACTACCATCTGAGCGGCCCCGGCGGCATCGATGAATCGGGGGCGGTCACCGGGCGCATCACCCGCAGCCTGACCCAGGCCGGCAGCTGCGATATCGAAATCAAGGCCATAACCAGAACTGACTGGTCGAAACGATCGGCGCGTGACGGAGAGACGGTCAAGCTACAGATTGAGACCGCCGGAATCGATGACGGCGCCCCGGCCCATATCGAGGTCTTCGAACGCGATACACACCATCCCGATCGGAAGATAGAACAACTGACCGATCTGGCTATCAGCGCAGGCAAAATCGAACACGACTGGCACTACGAATGGCAGGATGAGGACGAGGACGAGACTCAGCAGGCCCGCGGCACCCAGCAGTACTTCAATCCGTCCTTCTATTTCACGGTGCGGGTTGACGGCTGCGAGGCCCGTTCGAATATCCTTGAGTACGCCGATTTTATCGAGTTGAACCTCCGTGACGACAACGATGAACCGGTCGCCAATGCCAACTATCGGGTCTTCCTGTCCAGCGGCGAGGTCCGCGAGGGCCAGCTTGACGGCAACGGTTATGTCAAACTTGAGAATGTGCCGGCCGGGCCCTGGAATGTGGAATTCCCGGATTACGGTGGGCTGGAGGAGACAACGCAGAGCGATGATTCCTCCGGCGGGTCAGGTACTCAGTCAGATGAGTCGGGCGGGGGGAGCGAGACCCAATCGGAGACCGCCTCGGGCGCCGGGGGTACGCAGTCGGAAAGCGAGCCGGCCGAGGAGCCGCAGAGCGATGAATCTCAGACTGCGACCGAAGATGTATGGCAGTACAATCAACTCACCGGGGAGCTGATACGGAACGGGCAGGTCGTTGGAACCGGCTATTCAGGTAGCCGATCGGGAGGTGGACTGAACAATCCCGCGATGGAGAATGTCCGGGGCGTTGGCCCGATACCCAGCGGTCCGTGGCGTATCGGGTCGCCCTACGATCACGATAGGAAAGGACCGGTGACGATGCGCCTCACCCCCGACGGACACGCTGCCCACGGCCGAACCGGCTTCCTCATTCACGGAGACAGCTTGTCCAATCCGGGTGACGCCTCAGAGGGTTGTATTGTGCTCCCGAGGGGTATTCGCGAAACGATCGCCAACAGCGGCATCGATGTCCTCGAAGTAATCGGTGGCGGCGGTACCCAGTCGGGTGGCTCCGGGGCCGGAGGCGACGATACACAGTCAGACTGAACCTACAAAGCACGATGCCACTAGATCGTTCTAACAAGATCAAGATCAAGAACCGGACCTTCAGCGCCCTGCCGCCGGGCCACATTTCGGTGCAGTTGTTCAGCAACTCCGGTCAGGTACCCCTGAAAGATCTGACATACCGCATCGTCATCTCGGTCGACCGAATCCTCGAAGGCAATACCGATGCCGAGGGAGTTATCGAGCATGAAAGCGTTCCCCAGGGCGAATACGAAATGACCCTCGAAGGCCACGACGAGACGGTTATGGTTCCCTCCCTGCCCACCGATATCAGCCGGCACCCGATCCGGGTGTCGGGATTCATGCTATTTTCAGATGATCAGCCCGAGCCGGAAGAGGCTTTCGAAGACTATGAGGCGCAGGAAGAGATCGAACTCAATGTCGTCGACGACGAGGACTGGGAGGATCTGGGCGAATGAGTCGATTCAACATCAGGATGACTCCCGGTATCATTCGCGATCCCGATGCGACGCTTAATGTTCGCATTCTGACGCCGCGCAATGCCGACAATGTCCGTCTGGTCCTCGTGGAGATGGATACCTGGCGTTATCGTCGTGACACCATGGTAGAATGGTCCGATTCAGCCAACGATCCGATCGCCACATTCACCGGCACAATTAGCAACCGCCGTTTTCAGGTAGATCGGGTTCAGCAGGCCCAGGCGCCGGCCAATGCCCCGGTCCTGAAGGTGCAGTTTCGCGGTGACCAGACAGTTCACCAGCTTCGCATCCCCGATGCAACCCTGGCCGAAGAAGGCGGCGAGATAGAAATCGGCCTGGAAATCTCCGGCGAGGTGACAGTACGCCAAAGAGCGAGACTCATAGAGTACGAGACCTCCTGGCCCGTATTCTATCGCAACTACGGCCCCAACGGCGCTCAGGAGCGGCCGGTGATCACCTTTCTGGTAGGGCGCGACAACTACCATCGCGCGGCGCAGCGCTACTGGCAGCATCGGGCCGACGGAGTTATCCGTCGCTCCAATGTGGAGTCGATCCTGAAGTACGTCAGCAGCCAGCGCCGCCTGCAGCGGTACGGCGAAGGCAGATGGGGCGACATCAATATCGTCAGCCATGCCAATGCCTGGCAGTGGATGATCCGGTTGTTTGCCAACCGGCGATTCCGGCCGCGTCATGTCGACAGCAATGTGCTCGATCGGCACGGGAACGACGACAGGCTTAACGCGCCCGGTGATGATATGGCCGACAACGAGAGCAAGATCATTCTGCGGGGTTGTGTAATCGGACAGAACCAGCGCCTGCTTAACCAGATACAGAGGCTCTTCGGGGGCAACGCCCATGTCTATGCCCCGAAGTACATTCAGGGTTACCAGTGGTATAGTCGCGGCCGTCAGCGCGGGGCGCGAGAGTATTTCCAGGAGTTCTTCTTCTTCTATGTGCCGGGGCGGCGATCGCCGCGCCTCAATGAGTGCCTCAGCCGGTTGCGGGAGAAGTATCCGGACGCGGGTATAGACGATGATGAATGGCGCAACCTGCTGCGCGGCCGCGGAGAACGAGAGCGTAAAGACAAAACCGAGACCTTTCGCTTCAAGCTCGATTTCGGCAACGACGTACCCCCTCGCGGTCGCGACGAATTGACCACAACACTCCGACGGGAATGGCCGAATGACTACACCGTGTATGACACCGCCGCTCACGATTGGCAATGGCGCTTCCGGAGGCAGGTCCTCGGCCACCGCGGCAACCGGACTTACCGCGTGGTGTGTACCGGTCAGCGGCGGCGTGTTGAGGTCCGGCGTCCACTGCGTGACGCGGACGGCAATGTGGTTGTGCCAAACATATACGAACAGAGCCACTACGGCCGTTCGCCGGCCTGGGGCTGGGAGTGAAGCGACAGGCGACAAGAGGTACCAATGACTCAGCGATCCGCATGCCACTCCTTTCACCTTGACCTGCCACGCGACTGGTCCGACGCCACAATCCACTTTTTCCAGGGTCCGGAGGAAGGTGGAGAGAGACCGATTCTGTCTTTGGCGATCGACGACCCGCCTGAGACAAAGAACCTTGCCGACTACGCCCAGGAACGAATAGAGAACACAATTGCCTCTCTTCCCGACTCCGAACTCGTGCGGCGAGGGTCGGTCCGGCTCGAATCCGGCGGCGAGGCCGAGACCGCAGTTGTCCGCTATGGTGAACCCGGCGCCGGCAGCATGTTCAAGAAACTGTATTACGTCATGATCGATGGAGTTGGCTACACGTTCATCGGGACTTTCAATAAGCGGCAGATGAAGACTGTCGCCCTGCAGGTGGATGAGATGATCAAGTGCTTCAACCCGTCGAATCGCTAGCGCTCAGAAGGAACCGGTATGCCTCTTCAATTCAATAAGAGTGCCGACAGCGAACAGGAAATCAAGCTCGATTCCATTATGATTAGCGCCGCATGGCTGTGCGGACGGGCTATCGCCGGGCAGTCGGCGCCGTTGGAGGTGCAAACTGCCTTCGTCGGTCAGGGAGCTCCGATCAGAATTGAGGCGAAGAACAGCCGGGGTGATCGTCTGGGGCGCATCGAAGGAACCGTGCGAAACAACCGGTATCGTGGTTTCATGCCTATTCCGGAAGGGGCCAGAGTGGGGGATAAGGCCCACTTCGAAGTGGAGCTGCCCGACAATTCGATCTCAGGAGAGTCGAACAAGATACCGGTCTATCCCCCGGTCGAAGTTTTTAACCTGTCCTGGAGCGAGGATGAAGCACGACGTGGCGATATCCTCACCCTCTCGGCCGATATCAACGGCTTGCGTGATCACGATGAAGTGAAAGTAATCATCTACGAATACGACAGCGATGGAGCCCACGATCAGATTGTGGAGTTACCCGCAACGGTTCGCAGCAACAGGATCGAGCTTCGCTGGGAATACGAGTATCACGAGGACACCGATGAGATCCTGACACAGGCAGAACTCGACCGTTACGGCAGCGGCTACAATCCGCCGGAGTACTTCTTTACCGTCAAGGTGGAGGGAACCGAGTATGGCGCGGAGCAGGACTCGGGTTTGCTGACATTCAGGGATTGGATCGAGATCACGCTGGCCGACGAGGGAGGGACTCCGGTCCCCGACGAGGAATACGTTCTGCATTTGCCGGACGGTTCCGAAAGACGGGGAAATCTCAACAGCATGGGATACGCCAAAGAGGAAGGTGTCGCTCCCGGCAATGTCATGATTGAATTTCCCGGCCTTGAACGGGTTGACTCACAATCGGAGGAGGGATCATAAGTGCCCGGATTCGAATATACGATGAGGAGAGGCGATACCCTATGGGGACTTGCTCGGCGCTACCGCATTCAGGGGGGCTGGCGAACCATCTGGGAGCACGAGAATAATGATGGTCTTCGCTCGCTGCGGCCCAACGCCGATACTCTAGCGGAGGGAGACCTGGTCTATATCCCCGATGTTGAAGGCAACCGTGCGGCGGCTCCGTCAGGGCGCGCGGCAGTCTTCCGGGTGCCGCCGCCGTACCGAATCCGCCGCGCCGACGGCTCCGGCCCGCCCCCGATGGTCATCCCGGTCGGCGGTGTGATCGAGCTGCTGGCTGTGCATGATCGCGGCGACCCTGGCGCCTGGTGCTGGAGCACCGACAGCACTGCAATCCGACTGGAGAACGAAACCACCGATACTGTGCGGGTCATCGCCCAAGAAAACCCCAGCGTCTCGGCCGGGGCCGAGGTGATCAGGCTCAATTTCACTCCCGACGGAGGTTCCGCCCAGCCAAGCGTGCCCGCCAGACTTACTGTGATCAAGGTGACGTTCACCCGCTCCGACTCAGAAAGCTATGGATTCGACAGCATGGCCGACTCGTCGATGCACGGGCCGACGCCTTCCGGACAGGACCCTCATGTTTCAGTTCAAAAGGACGGGACCACCCGGGTTATGGTCGAGGTCGAGGGTGGCGTCGGCGGCGGATGTCTGACTTTCACTAGTGATGATGACTCCATCGCAACCGCATCGGTCGAAGGTGTACCGCCGGCCCGCTTCACTCTGAACATCCAGGGAGGATCGAGGAATAAGGCCAGCACCAATATCAAGGCCAGGGTCGCTGATGCAAGCGGAACCGTGGTTGCCACCCTTGTGGTCAATGTATACAATCGGAAATCGTGTTCGGCCATGGTCGCCAGAATCTGGGACAGCCGCTCTCCGAGCACCCGGCTCAGCCGCCCCGACTTCAGTATCGCCGACTCGCAGCGCGCGCTGCGGCAGTACTATGGTAAAGCAGTTGCAACCATCAGCCTCAGCGACTACAACACCGAGGGAGGCGTTATGGATGTCCGTTTCGATCGCAGCGGGTCAGGCGCCCTGGTCCTCGAGGCGGGAAGAGAATCGAAGGCGCAGAAGGCGGTGAAGAGAGCGGTGCGAAGACGGCCCGGCACCAAGATAGTGATTGTCAAGAAGCTCGCCTGGCTTTACCGGCTCGCCCGGACCGCCAATCGCGGCGACACTACTATCACCTTCGAGTCATACATCAGTGAGACGCTGATGGGCTACATAGGGAATAGCACTTATCGATTCGGCGCACCCGGCAACTACGAGAACATAACGGTGACCAATGTCAACCGCGCCACCAAGGTCGTCACTATCGCCAGCCCCTTAACTGCCCGTCATCGCAAGCGCAACAAAGAGGGCCTCTGGTGGCCGCTCGGGGGGCTCAGCGGTAATCCCGCTTTCGTGCAGGAAGCCGATGACTCCCAGGATGAGGTCGATGCCGTTATGGGACACGAACTGGGACACGAACTGCTGGACTTCCTTGATCTCGGAAGCCGCAGCGACGCCAGTGTCGATGCCGATGTCAGGTCATGCCTGATGTATTACTCGAACTCCCGGACCGACACCCAGATTCGCTTCAAGAGCCTGAATCGCTACTATCCTGTTCCCGGTGGCAGCGAAAGCCAGTGGGAGCTGTTGAGCAGAACCTGATGATTGAGAGAATCCGAGCGGGCCGGGCGATTTTCCTGGCGACCATGATATTCTGTATTTGCCACGGATGCAGCGCTGATTCGGGCAAGGAGAAAGCCGAGATGCAAGACATTCACGAAATCATAAAGCAATTCCGGGCCGGAGAAGAGTTCCGCGGCGACATCGGACAATTCATATCGGGCGGTTCTCCCAAGTCCACCCGGCTCGAAGAGCTCCGCCGTGCCCTGGTTGATGAAGACGACGAAACCCGCGAGCTTATCCTGCAGCTAGTCGCGGAAATCGGAATGGCGGTCGATCCTCTGTACGAGGACGGGGGACGGCTGATCCGGGACCGTTTGATTCTGAGTATTCTCATTGACGATGGCCTTTCCCGCAGAGGGGTCTCCCGCAATTACTGCCTTAGCACGCTCCAGCATGCGGTCCCTCCGTCTCTTCTGAATCAATACGGCGACAAACTGGCGGCCAATCTCCGCGCCATGCCCGACCCGACCCTGCTGCTGGTGATCGCCAAAGCCAAGGCGAGACAGGCCGCTGAAGTTGTCGAGCGGCTGATGGAGGATCCCCGGTGGTCAAATTCCCTCGAAGGGCGGATCGCCGCGGCCGCGCTCGGCAACACGAAGATCGAGCAAAGTTATGTCTCTCGTTTCCGGGAGGAATCCGATCCTCATCAGAAGGCCGAATATGCCCGGTATCTGGGGTTCATCGGAACCGAACCGGCCCTGAAAGCCCTCGCCGGCGAGATGAGAACCGACCTGATCATCGAGAACCCCGGCGTCACCATCAGGTCGGTCCGGATTTTCATCATCGAGGCCCTGTCTTACAATTTTCCGGAGAAAACCTTTCTGTGGGATAATGCCGTTGAAGACGATGAGGGCTATGCCCGGATCGAGAGGTTCTGCGAGGAGACCTTCGGAACCACCTGGGATGTCGAACGTCCACCGTTCTTGTGGATACAGGGTTTCCCCTCCGAACCACCCGAGACCATAGAGTAGCTTCACTCGGTGCCGCTTACCTGCAGCGGCCGGCCTGAGTCTCATCACAGGACATCAATCCTCCGGGCCCGGATTTCCCATTCCACATCCGGGTGAAGCGACAGTGGCACGCGGGGAGGAGCCCGGCAGGCTCCCTGTCGCGATCGGCATAAGTCACCTGAACAGGCATCGGCAACAATCGAAACGATTGCGGCGACATCAACCCTGCGGCCTCACAAAGCACTTGACTTATCACCGTCAAGTTACGTAGAATTCCTCGGGAAAGACCACGGCCGACCGCCTTCAGTCAGCCGCAGCAGAGCTGCCAACGTCAGACGGAAGTACATAGGCTAATGGATATAGCACAGTATTCACCCGAGTCTCGTGAGTTAATCAAACGCGCCCAGGACATTGCGGGAACTCTCCGGCATCCGGAGATCGATGTTGAGCATCTGCTCATCGCTACGGTGCGATGCGATAACGCGGAGGTTGCCTCGATTCTGTCACAGCTTGGCAAGTCACCGGCTTTCATCGAAGACGCCGCCGAGCGATATCTCAAGGATCAATCGAGACGCAGCGCGCCGCAGAAACCCACTGTCGGGCCGGCGGTTCAGGAAGTGCTGCAGCTTGCCATCGAGGAGAAAGCACGGACGTACGCCCCTCTGGTCGAGCCGGAGCACGTCCTGCTGGCCATATTCGATCCCAAGTCCAAGCTGTCGCCGCAGGTTCGTGAGAATGTAGATTTGACCAGGGAGGACCTCCAGAAGGCTCTCTCCGATGTGCAATCGGTCAGCGAGATCGCGGGCTCATCGGAGACCAGGACCGTCCCGGGTGCGGCCGCGGAATCCGGTCGACCCGGCAAGGAACTGAAGTTCTGTACCGATATGACCGGCCAGGCCGAATCCGGGCAATTCGATCCGGTGATTGGGCGCGACTCGGAGATTCAGCAGGTGATCCAGATCCTCCTCCGCCGGCGAAAAAACAGCCCGGTGCTGGTTGGCGGCGCGGGAGTCGGCAAATCGGCCGTAGTGGAGGGCCTGGCCCAGGCTATGGTCGGCAAGAAAGTGCCGAAGGTGCTACACGACTGCCGACTGATGGAGGTCGATATCGGCGCCATGGTCGCGGGGGCCAAGTACAAAGGCGAATTCGAGGAGCGGTTCAAGGCTCTGATGAACGAAGTCATCAAGACCGCCGGCAGAGTAATTCTGTTCATTGACGAGGTGCACATGATCGCCGGCGCCGGCGGCGGGGGCGGGATGGACGCCGCAAACTTGCTCAAACCTCCGCTGGCGCGAGGTCAGGTCAAGCTGATCGGAGCCACCACCCAGGAAGAATACACCAAGTATCTGGAGAAAGACAAAGCTCTTGAACGACGCCTCGAAAAGGTCAAGATCGATCAGCCGGATGTCGACGTAGCCGTGCGCATTGTTAAAGGAGTACTCGACAAGTACCAGGAGCATCACGACCTGACATACACTCCTGAAGCAGCCGAAGCTGCCGTAAGGTATGGTCGCAGGTATCTCTCCGAACGCAACCTCCCGGATATATGCCTGGATTTAATTGACGAGGCCGGTTCGGAGTTCTCAGTCAAAGAAGAGTTCGCCAGGGAGGCTATACCTGAACTGGAGAAGAGCATCGCGGAATTCGAGGAAATGCTGGCTAAATCCAGGCCCGACTCCGACGAGGAGCTCGAGGCGACTCGCGAGGCCTATGAGGAACTCTGTCGCGGCCTCGACAGGCTCGATGGCTTCTGGGGGCACCGCATCGAGGCGCAGCAGAAGGAGGCCCGGTGATGGATATACGCAAGATGCGTCTGCAGGACATCCAGGAAGACCTGGTGACTCGCAAGGAGCGTTTTGCCCGGTTGCGTGAGGTGGTCGACAATCTTACGCGAGAAATTGACGCCCCTGATGTTGCGGCCGTGGTCGCCCGTCGCACAGGCATCCCTGTCAGCAAGATGATGACGGCGGAAAAAGACCGCCTGATCAATATGGAGAGGTTTCTGTCGGAACGGGTGATCGGCCAGGAGGATGCTATCAGCGCCATTTCAAATGCGGTGCGCAAGGCGCGAGCGGGCCTGAAGCCGCCGAATCGTCCGGTGGGATCGTTCCTCTTCCTCGGACCGACCGGTACGGGCAAGACTTATCTGGCGAAGCTGCTGGCTGAATTCCTGTTCGATGACAAGAATGCGATGGTGCGTCTGGATATGTCCGAGTTCATGGAAACCCACTCGGTGGCCAAGATGATCGGCGCCCCTCCCGGATATGTCGGTTATGAGGCCGGCGGAGCACTGACCGAGGCAGTACGCCGGAAACCCTTTTCGGTGATTCTCTTCGACGAAGTCGAGAAGGCCAATCCGGATGTCTTCAATGTGCTGCTGCAGTTGCTGGATGACGGACGCCTGACCGATGGCCAGAGTCGCACCGTGGACTTCTCCAATACGATCGTAATCCTGACATCCAACTATGCCGCCGATCGGATTCTCGACGCCGATCGCGAAGGCCGACCGGTCGACATGGATGAGATTCGCCAGTTCCTTTTCACCAAATTCCGGCCCGAGTTCCTGAACCGGCTGAACGATATAATCATCTACCATTCCTTTACTCAGGAACAGGTAGAGAAGATAGCCCGACTGGAGTTTCAGAACCTTGTGGGGCTACTGGAGGACCAACGTATAGAGGCCACACTGTCCGACGCGGCCTGCCGCAAACTGGCTGCCGACGGCTACACGATCGAGCTTGGGGCTCGTCCGATCCAGCGCATTATCGAGCGTGAGATTGTCAATAAGCTTTCGGTTGACATTATTACGGGAAAGGTGTCGCCGGGCGACAGGGTGATCATTGAAGCCGAAGACGACAGCTACGTCTTTCAAATAGAAGAAGACAAATCACAATAGCCGTAAACGGAGGTTTCCATGGCCAAATTCATACTCGGAGCGACCGAACGGGTCAAGCGCGATGACTCGATCCCGGTCGAACTGCTCCCCTCCAACAAACTGCTGTACGCCGCCCGGCTCAATTCGGAGGAAGACCCCGATATTGCCCCGGTCCGCTGCAATAACTTGAAGGAGGTTTTCGAGAAGTTCCAGCCGTCGTTCGACGTCGACCTTGAGACCACTGATGGAGAGCCGATGTCGGCTCACTTCGAGATGCGCTCGATGAAGGACTTCACGAGCAAGGAACTGATCGAAAAGAATGACTACCTCCAGAAGACCTATTATCGCAAGGAGATGGCCACTGACCTGGACAAGCAGCTCAAGAAGAACAAGGCGCTGCAGAAAACGCTGGCCGACTCGGAAAAGAAACAGGCCCTATTGAAAGCGGCCCAGTATTACATTAACCTTCTCGCCGAAGAAGAGTAACCATTAGCCAAGCGAGGTAACTCATGGGCGAACAGGAAAAAGACCAGGCCCAACCGCAGGAACAGGCCGCTGAGGCCAGGCCGGCGGCGCCGGCCGAGGCAATATCCGACGAAGAATTTCAATCGCTGCTCAGCGATGCATTCGGTGATTTCAAGAAGATGGCCGGTTTGCTGCCGTCTTTCAAGACCACTGACGGCGATCTGGTAAGGGGTGTTGAGTGGCTCGACCCGAAGAAGAGCTTCCAGCGCAAAGAATTCCTTACCAAGAAGGACTTCGCCAAGCAACGCAAGCTTCTGGCCGAACGCCTGAAGCTGTGGCAGGAGCACCTGTCGAAGTCAGACAATATCGACGACGTTAGGAAGAGCCTGGCCGAAGAATCGGCAAAGCTCGAGGCCAATCTGGCTACCAACATGAAGAAGGTGCACCAGGAGAGCCGCGAACTCGAAGGCACTTACCGGGCCATCGCCAACTTCTTCGCCAACGCTCAGGCCGAGCCGGACGAGAAGGTCAATGCCTGGTTTGCTAATGTGAGTGCAGAAGAACTGGTCGACCCGGATGATCGCGATAAACTCGAACAGCTCGGCAAGGCTATTTCCGATCTGTACCGCGAGTGGAGCATCAAGGAGTGCTTCTCGATGGCCGTTATCCCCGGCTATCTGGGGAGCGTCGAGAATATCGATACGGTGGCGCGCCAGATAGGCCTGCCCAACAAGCTCCATGTCATGACGGATCTCCCCGACTTCGAGAGCTTCGAAGAGGTCATGGATATGCTGGACGATCCATCTTTCGCCAATCTGACAGGGGTCGACGCCTACAAACAATACACCTCGGTCTTCGCCAACTATCTGCTGGCGAGAAACGCCAACGACTACGAGGATGAAGACATGTGGATTCCGCCCTCGGCTTCGGTCGCCGGCATGATGTATCGTGGGGACATCGAAGCCGGAATGCAGCAGCCGGTGGCGGGCTTCAAGTATGGCAAGGTGGCCGACGCCAAGTACATCCGTTTCAAGGCCAATCAGCCGGATGCCTCGAAGATCAACGAGAAGGGTGTTAACCCGATGGTGAGCTTCGAGGGCGCTGCGGTGGCGATGGGATCATCGACTCTGTTCACGAAGGAGACCTTCAACGTCTATTCGATCCGGCGCACCTATGACTATGTCTATAAGACGCTGCGCAATTACCTTAATAAGCAGACGTTCTCGGTGATAGATCAGAAGTTCATCGATACCCTGCGCAAGGATATTGACAAGTTTATGAAGGCCATCTCCGGCGGCGACAACATTCTCCAGGACTATGATATCAAGGTTTTCGCCGATGAGGAGATGCGTAAACGCCAGGAGGTCGATATCAAAGTGGCTCTCAACCCCAAATACCCGGCGAGGACGTTCAATATCGAGTTCACCGCCTGGAATGAGGATGACGCCACCAATGTTAAGGACAAGTAAGCGGCCACTGGTCCACTGCTTGGCCGGCTGAGCCGGTACTGGTACGGCACACAAGAACACTGGTTGTAACCTGAATCTGCAAGGAGCTTCGTTATGGCACGCAGGCCGATTCTGGAGATTGACGGCGTCAAGTACAAGAACGTCTACAAGATCTCCTACGAGATGTACACTTCGAAGGATGAAACCGGGCGGCCGTCGGATCGCGCCCACGCCGGTACTATCAAGATCACCCGTGAGTCCGATGAGAATACCGACATCGCCCGTTGGGCCACGGACTCGTCACAGCCCAACTGGAAATCGGGAAAGGTGACCTTCAAAGATCCGGATGATTCGGATATGAAGGAACTTTCCTGGGAAGATGGCTTCATCACGAAGTACGAAGAGACTGTTCCGCATATCAAGGACAATCCCGGCGATCAGATCTACGAGTACTTCGAGATATCCTGTCACAAACTGAGGATCGGCGAAGCCGAGCTAGACAACCTCTGGGAAGAAGGAATCTAAGCCAGCCCTTCTGAGCCGGGTCGGCCGCAGGTCGACCCGGGCTTCTACTAGAGGGTGAGGTGAGACCACATGCCTCAATTGCAGAAGGCGGTAGCCTGCCGCGTACTGGTCGATAACAACGAACTCCGTCATGACATCTCCTCGGTTCGGCTGGAGCAATATGTCAACGATCATCATGTGGCCAGGGTGCGTCTGCGCGGAGTGGGTGAAGGACGACAGGGAGTGGTGGTGGAGGACCCGTCACGATTCTCGGGTATGCTCGGAAAACCGACGACAATCGAGATCGAAAATCTCGAATTCGTCGGCATCCTGACCGAAGTCACCTTCGACAATAGCATCGATTCCCTCAATTCCGTCATCCTGACCGTCCATAGTCCCACCCTTACCATGGACGGCGGCGCTCGCAACGATATCCTCGTGGACCAGACAGCCTCGGACATCATCGAAGCCGTCATTCGTCGCTACTCGGTGACACCCGGCAGCATCGATTCAATCCCGGGCCAGATGCCTTATCATGTGCAGTACCGCGAGACCGACTGGCATTTGGTGATGCGTCTGGCCAACGGTGCCGGCAAGTTCGCCTACTATACGGGACGCGAGTTCCGGGTGAGCGATGCTTCCGCATCGCAGGCAGATGATCTGACCTGGCCTGAGAACCTCGGGGCCTTCTCCTACGGTCTCGGTACCGTGGCCGACAAGTTATCCAGTCAGGCCTATGACGATGCCTCCAAGAGTGTCTGGGACAGCGCCTCAACCGGATCCTTGCGCACTTCGCTCTCCGGTCTGGCGAGCGATGCCCACGACGCCTCGGGGCGAATCTATCCCGATCCGGGATTCATCGGCGGACTCGCTCCAAGTTCACAGGCCGGGCTCGATAAGGCGATGGAAACCGGCCGTCACAATCGGGTCGGCGGTATGATCAACTGCCGCGGCGAGTCCACGGTGTCATCGGTCGGGATCGGGCGTGCAGTGCGGATCAGGGGGATGAACGGCCTCGACGGGACATATTGGGTGACCACTGTCACTCACGTATTCGACGAGAGCGGGAAGTACCACAATGAATTCACGTGTACACCGCTCGACACGGCCTTTCCTACCCGCAAGTACCTGCGGCAGGCGTATACCGATCTGCAGAGCGGACTGGTAACCGACACCAACGATCCCGATAATCTGGGCCGGGTCAAGGTGAAGTTCTTCTGGAACAAACGCGACGGCTCCGAGGCCTCTGCCGAGAAGTGGGTGCGGGTGATGACTCTGCACGCCGGCGCGGAGAAAGGGACCTTCTGGCTGCCCGAAGTCGATGACGAAGTCCTGGTCGGCTTCGGTAATGGCAACCCAGATCGTCCGGTGGTTTTGGGCGCGTTGTATAACGGCGTCGATACTCCGCCTCATGCCTCGCACAGTGCGGGGTGGTCCGGCCCCGACAACGACCTGAAGGTTATTCGCACCAAGGCCGGCAACGAGATATTCTTCTCCGACAAATCGGGCTCCGAAGTACTCTCGATCGTGCAAAAGGACGGCACGAATATGATCACTTTATCCATGAGCGGGCCGTCAATCACGATCGAAAGCAGTGGCGACATCGCTATCAAGGGGGCCAATATCAGCATTGAGAGCACCAGCGGAGACATCAATATCAAAGCCGCCGGGAAACTGGCGGCCGAGGGCGGCAGCGATGTCGAGATCAAGGCGGCGGCCAATTTCAAATCCGAGGGCGGCGCCAATTACGAGGCCAAGGGCGGCGCCCAGGCCAAAGTGACGTCCGCAAACACCACGGTCGAAGGTTCGGGTATGGTGACGGTCAAGGGCGCCCTGGTGAAGATCAACTAGACTAGTTATGGATTATATATCCCTTCCGCTGCTGCCGACCGAGGGTCACCTGGGACGCACCGACCTTGAATCATCGATTGCACAGTCGATTGGCCTCATCCTGTCGACGCGGATCGGACAAATACCATTTTGGCCCGAGTACGGTTGCGGCATCTGGGATAAGGAGTACGCCGACCTGCTCACGACCAACAAGGCTGATATCCGCGCCGCTCTGCGCAACGCCATCGGGGCTTTCGAACCGCGGATGTTTAATGTCTCGGTGTCCTTCGACCCGGAAAGCGCGGCGGCGGCGTCGGCGTTGGGCCTGCGGGTGCGTATAAGCGGCAATTTTCGCGACGGTGACCAGGAGAAGAGATTCACTTTTCACTACCAGGTAGGCTAGTTGGATTCAGGCAAGTATGAAGCAGTCCCAGCATCGCACAACCGAGGAAATCTTTGCGCAGATGCACCAGCAGTTGCGCTCCTTCGATCCGGAGATACCTCAATCACCTGACCGTCTCGATCCCCTCTTGCAGATCTTGTTGCGCCTGTATGCCGACCAGATCTCGCAGATCGATCAGCGGCTGGACCGTACCTGGCAGGAGGCAACACGAGAACTCATTAAAGCTGTGGCGCCGGAAGGAAAGCGCTGGCCGCTTCCGGCGTATACGGTTATGCGTTGCGTGCCTAATGATCCGGTGGTGGATGTCGACGGGCACGTCCGCTTCTTCTACAAGGAACGCCGTGAGGGCGGTCAGACCCTGTTTTTTTCCCCGATGCGTGAGTACCGTCTCCTGGCTGCCGAGGCCCGCGTGCTGTTGATTCAGCAGGGCGAACGTCTGATCGACATGTTGCCGTCCGATTCCGAGCAGGGGCCGGTTACATCCGAATTCACGACTCTCAATCCCGAGCAGCCGGTAACCATATGGGCCGGCTTCGAATACGAGGGGCCGCCGTCAGCCCTGTCGGAGTCCCGGATATTCGTCCACGCCGACCACGATTCGGCCAAGCAGATCTGGTGGGGGCGGTGGGCCTTCGGCGATCGCGACGGCGAATTCGCCGATGGCCGGAGCTTCGTCCCCGGCGCCGGCGAGCGGTCAGGCGTATCGGAGGACCCCTTCAACAACTGGGGCGGGCTTCGCGCTGATCACGATGTCTTTTCTTCTCTGCGTCATCGCTTTGTGCGCCTGCCGGAAGGGCCGGCCCGCGAGTGGAAGGCCGGACCCCCCGACGCGGATATCGAGGGGATTTTGCCGGCATCGGTGCACAAGAAGGTCGACGAAACTGATTTGTACTGGTTGCGAATCGATCTGTCTGAGCGCGGCGATCGTAGTCGATTGCGTTCCGGTCTGGCCCTGTACTTCGATTGTGTGCCGGTCATCAACCAGTATGAGTTGAACCTGTTCAAGCATACCGGCGGAGCCAGAGTGGTCGAGGTGGAACTGCCGGAGAGCATCGCCTCCATACTCGAAGTTACGTCGGTCGAGGATTCCGCCAATCGACGCTACATCCCGGCCCATCAGATTGTCTCCGATCCGGATGTTCGCCGCTACACACCGCAGCGTCGCGGTGAGAGGATGGTGCTCTGGTTTGACTTCTCGGGCGAGCTGACAGCGCCTCCGGATTCTCTGAATATCAGCTATGCCGTGACCGCGGGCCAGGCCGCCAACGCCATTGAGGCGGGGCGGATAAACCAGCTATACGAAAGCCATCCTGGCCTGAAGGAAGTCTCCAGTATCCTGCCGACAGAAGGTGGCGCGCCCGCCCGCACCGACGAGCAACTTGTAATGGAAGCGGCCCTGAGGCTGCGATCACGCGACCGGGCGTTGAGCTTCGATGAGATGCGCCGCTGGGTCTCTACCTACGATCCACGGATCAACCAGGTCGATTGTGCCAAAGGCGTACAGCAGACCGAATACGGCGTACGTCGCTGCATTGTCGTGCGGGCCGAGGTGGATGCGGAGAAGTTCTACTCCAACGCTGAGATCGATCTGCTTCGGCACCGGCTGGAACGCTTTCTCAAGAGCCGCGCACCGGTCAACGCACAATTCACGGTAGAGGTGGTCGCCCGATGAGCGCAACCCGAGCGACCATGCCGCACCTGTGTGACCGACACAAGCGCCTGAGTTTCGTCACGTCGCTGCTGGCGCTGGATCGCCTGGGCGTCGATCTTCATCAGGTGAGCCTTCTTGCAGTCGGGACACACCGCAACTACCGAGGCGAAGTCGTAGCGCAGTCCCCCGATCCGGGGACGCCAATTACGCCGGATACCGTTGTTTCCCTTGAGGTTGGCTTCTCCAGCGCCGTGGATACGCTGCCGTGCCAGTTCTTCGCCGGCCTCGGCGATGCGGCGAAATCGTCCTCAGGATGGGAGCTCCGGGCGCGTCACTTTATGGCTCCATTCGACGCTACCGTGGTTCGCTATCAAGCTCTGGCATTGGGCGAGCGTCTGCGTTTCTCATTGGGTACCACCGATACCGTTCGTCTGCGAGAGTTCCTTTCCTTGTTCGCTCTCGATATGCCGCGGCGGCATGCCGACCCCCGCCAGCTAGGCCTCTGGGCGGCTCTGTTGCCCAGCTTCCACAATTGGGCCGGTAACGCCGAGCAAGTCGGTCATGTGCTCACCCTGTTGCTGGGGCGCCGTTGCTCTGTCGAAGAAAACATCCCCGTGCGATACGATATCCCGTCGGACATACAGTCTCGTCTCGGCCAGAAGCGTCACCGCCTGGGCAGGCAGATAGTCCTCGGTGACGGATTCATCGACTGCGATCAAACCTATCGCGTCCATGTTCATGGAGTTGCCTCCGACCGAATCCGGGATTGGATGCCGGGCGGACCCATGCACCGTCACCTCGAGTGGCTTCTGCAGACCTGCATGCCCGGTCAACTGGACTACCGCATATCCGTCCACGCCCGTCGCGGTCGCCGCAAACTGGGCGATTCCACAGAGCATTTCAGGCTTGGTTACAACACTTACCTCCCGCGGGAGCGGACTTATGTTTGAAGTCTTGACACGCCGGTCCTGCGGGCCTAGATTCGATTTCTCTTGGTTGAGGCAACATAATGAGTGACTTCAGGTTATATTCAGTTAACTGGCGTGATGGAATGCTTCTGGGCCAAGCCCATCTGGCGGCTCTGGAAGAGTATCTCGAGAGCCGCGACCGGTGGTATGCGGCTACCGGCGCGGACCGCTGGGGACTAATGCGCGGCCAGGGCGCCGAGGGGCACGCAGCGCTGGCAATGAACCTGACCGCCGGTTCCGACCGCCTCCGGGTAGAAGTAACCCGCTGCCGGGCAATGACTCCCGGCGGCTGGCTGATTGATGTCGGCGGGGACTCTTCCGGACCGCTGACCGCTGAAACCGATATCAGCGGCGAACAGATCGGTGTTTACATCGGTGTCGATGATCCGACCAAACGCGAAACGGGCGAGCCCAGTCCTGATGAGGATCCCCCGCGCCGGCCCTGGCGAACCTCCAGCTACTTCCTGATGCTCGGCGAGAAGCCCCCTTTGACACAGAATCGTTGGATACAAGTGGCCCACCTGGCCGCCCAGGGAAGCGAAGTCGAGCCGGTTCGCGACTACTATCCTCCCTGCCTCAGCACACACGCCGATGAACGTCTCGATAAGGCCACCCACGACCTGCGTAACCGACTGGAGAACCTGTTGTCCCTCTCATCTCGAGCTTTTATCGCCATCAACGCCGATGGCTCCCTGTCTGGCGAGAAAACCAGTCTGCAGGACGCCTTTAAACAAACCGTCTACCAGTTCGCCTCGCATCTATCGGCTTCCCTCGACACGTTTGTCGTTGGAAGAAACAGCCGTCACCCCATGGAAGTGGTGGTCTTTTTCAAGCGCCTCTTCCGTGTGTTTTCCACCGCCCTCAACCTGCAACCTGTCCTCAAGGACTTTCTCAACGAGAAGTTCTTCACGCGGGAGGCCGCCACCGAAGCCGGCCATTTCCTGGCCAGCATAGATAGTTTTGTGATGACCGATTATGATCACAATGGCATCGGCCGGCACATGCGTGAAATCGACCGGATTCTCGGTGTTCTGCGGGGGCTCTTCGGGTTCTTCGCTCAGGTGAAGAAGGAGCAGTTGGGCGCCCAGGCGGTAGCCAGTGATTCCATCACCTATCGGGGCCAGAGCTATCGCGTGGCGGAATACACCGACGTGCAGGTCGAGAGCATGGGCGAATTGAATTACCTCATCATTAACCTGCCCGAGCCGAGAGAGCTCTCGGATGTAGCCGTGCTTCTCAACAAGGATCTGTTCAACGCCACCCAGTGGTCGACTATGCAGGTGAGGCTCGGTTTGAACGAGGCCCGCGGGCTGGGCGAAACCGACCCGGTGGACATCGATGCGGGCACCTATGACGCCAAAGTCGCGTTGCACCCTCAGGATATGCTTAAGACTCCCGGTGTACGCCAATTGACGCTTATATTCCGGGGCGCCGCGGATGCCGATCGGTTTGCCGGCCTGGGCAAAATGGACATGTCAGTATACGTTGTTTGAGCCGTAGATCATGGAAGAAAAAGTAGCCGTAAAGAAATACCTCGAAGACCTTTTTCGCTATCTGGATGCTTTCGAGAAGGACAGCACGAGGTTCGAAACCGAGGCCTTTCTCCAGACCTGCAACGGCATCGGCGCGGTCTTTCAGGCTCTGCGCCGACAGCGGGACCAGGCCGTGGAAGTGGATCGGTATCTGCTCGACCACATCAAGAAGGGCCCTCTCAACAGCTCCGATTTGCGCCTGCTGACCCTCCAGGTTCTGGTGACTTTTTTTGAGGTCGAGGTGGACATCGACGGACAATCGAACAAGGCCTTCACCTACTGCCGCGGATTGCGACTGGTCAAGCAGGATGTTCCGTTCTTTGAGGATCACCTGCTGCCGATTCTCTTTCAGGCCGGCGCCCTTAATAACAGTTTCCGCCTGAACAGTTTCTTTCTGGGTGAGCTGGCTCGATTCATGAATACATATGGCAAGCCGCTGGACCCCAATCTGACCCCCGAGGCCTTCGGCGCCATGAACCAGCCGCAGAAGATGCTGCAACTGCAGCGAAGAAGACTGCAAATGGGCCCGGGCTTGCTTGAAGATCGCGGTACACTGGAATTCCATCTGGCTCGTGTGCAGGCCCTTGACAAGATGGCCGAACGTGATGAAACCGTCCGTCGCTACCTGCGTGAGTGGGGCTATCTGGCCGAGACCAGTTTCTGGGCTCGGGTCAAAGAGGCGATCGGGGAAGCCGCCGGCAAAGGCAAGGGCGCATTCTCCAACTGGCGGTATCTGAAACTGGTTTTGACTCAGCGGCGACCGGCCTACTTCTACTACGGCTTCATCATGCTGCTGTTCTTGTTCCTGGCCTTCTGGGTCCCGAGTAAGTGGAGTGATCACGAGCAGCAGCGTTTGGAGCAATTTCGACAACGTGCAATCGAGCGGCCCTTACCGCCCGGCCAATAGGGATTAGACAACCGTGAAGCTGCCAAAGATATTCAGGCTGTTCAAAAAAGGCGCCAAGGCCTCATCCGGCTCCGGCAAGGCCGGCGCCGAAGGTGACTACAAGTGGCCGGACGGTATCAAGATCGGCGTATACGGTCACGCCAACTCCGGCAAGACGGTCCTGTTCACGGTTCTCAACGAGGAGAGCAAAGTATCCAAACGCTTGCAGCTCTCTATTACCGATCAGGCTACCGCCGGCGAGTTCCTCAGGAACTACCGCAAGATCTGGGGCATCGGCGCCACAGCCAGCGTCGGCACCATGGTCGACCTCAAAGAGGATAAGAAGTTCCCGGACCCGACTCAGGGCGACCTTATTCTCCAGTTTGCGGCCATTCTTGATCGTGACGATAAGGTCCCGGTGGTGACGCTCGACTACGACGGCCGCGCGGTCGACATTTCCGAACCACATGACCTGAAGGAGAAAGTCAGCTCCTTCATGACAGAAGCCGATGGTATTATCTTCCTGTTCGATCCCAAAGCCCTTGCTGCTACCGTCCAATGTCAGGCGCATGCGGCTTCCTTCGTCAACATCCTTGAGCAGTTGTCGCCGCTGTCGCGACGTTTGCCCGTGCCCGTGACTCTCGTTGTCACCAAGGCCGATATTCTGCCTGGATTCACCGGAGACCAGCAGACTGTCCTGGTCAGCGGCGAAGATGAGAGCTTCCTGGCTGAGGATTATGAGGTTTTTCTCGAGAGAGTCCTGGCCAGCAACCGCATTGCTTCGAATTCAGCCTGGGCCGGGACCGTCCGCGACATTCTGGTCAAGTTGAAGGAGTTTCTCAAAGTTGTCGTCGGCCGCACTCTCGATTTTCAGGTCTTCTTCGTCAGCGCCACCGGGAGTCAGCCTGAGAAGGTCGGCACCGACGTCGGACGATCGATCTATGCCCCTCCCGACAAAATGAGCCCCATCGGCGTGCAGCGACCTTTCTACTGGATACTAAAGACGATTCTACGGGGGCGACGCATTGATGTTATGCGTCGAGTCACCAGGTGGGTTGCCATTGCCAGCATGGTGTGGATACTCCTGATATCTCTGCCGTATGCCTGGCACTTCTGGTGGCTGCTGCCCAGAACAGTACAGGTGGAGGACAATGTACTCGGTCGGCGCGACCGCTTCGATGCTTCATCGGAGGAGCAATCCAGGATCATACGTCAGTTCCGGCGGTATGAGAACTCGAAGATGGTCAAGTGGTTCTTCGACGAGTATATCACACCATCGTCGCACATTCGGGCGCAGTATGACGAGCGCCTCAGGGACGAGGCCCGCGCTGATCTCGACGAGCGCATCCGCCAGTTGACCCGACTCACCTCCGATCCCAACCTTTGGCCCAGGCTTAGCCCGCTTGACGGTCAATTGCTTTTGGAGGACATGCACCTGGGTCTCGAAGCCGGCCTGAAGGTCCATCACGAGGGTGACACTCTCAGTGAGTTGTACCGGCGCTCAGGACGTGCGCTGGCCTACTGGGAGTTGCTCAAGCAGGCCTTTGCCAATCGTCAGGATACCACTGCCTGGAGTCGCCTGGCCCAGCAGGTCAGCAATGATCGTCAACTGCACGCCACCGCACTCAGCCAGGCCGAGGAGGAACTGCTCGAAACTCTCAACAAAACCGTCTCCGGATCCAAACAGCAGGAGCAGCAAACCACCACGGCGCGCCAGGCCGGTGACGAGTTCAAGAGCCTGGCTCGTCGCATCAATGACTCGAACGATGCCGGTTTTCTGCTCGGCAAGGCTGTACGCGATCTCAGGCGGATTCGATCCGACATTGGTGCAGATCCCTCAAGAGCCCCGGATGTAGCGGCGATTGACAACTATCTGAATCAGGTGAGGTACTTCGACCAGCGACGTGAGTTCTCATACGCTGTCGACTACTGTCCGGAAGGGCACCATGTTCACGTTACCGTGATTAAGCCGGGAGACCCCGAGACCTGGCCCCCGGGACAGATTCACCCGGGGCGGCCGCAGAAACTGACCTGGAAATCAGGTGACGTCATATACATTGCCCTGGATCCGAACAACCACGACGGGGGCGAGGAGACCAACGGGCGATACTCCAAGGTCCGGAAGAAACTCGAAAGCGATGTGGCCCTGTTTGAGATGCGAGGAGAGGTCACTTTCCCTAATGGACAGAGGATTACAGTTAACTTCAGCCCCGATCCCAGGGACAGGCTGCCGAAACTAAGGGAGTAGACAAATGAGAAGTGCCATTATAGCTGCGCTGACGGCATTCACCGTCGCGTCTATCGCATCCGCCGCCGACTTTATGGTGCCGGAAGGAACTGAGATAACAGTGGCGTTCAATCAGGATGTTTCCTCCAAATACGTGGAACCAGGTGATGAAATCCCGATTCACCTGGTCGAGCCGATCCAGATTGGAGGCCAGACGATCGTGAAGGCCGGGGCTAAGGGCTCGGCCCGGGTCAAGTCGGTCAAGCCCGCCGGAAAGCCCGGCAAACCGGGACGAGTTGAGGTGGAACTGTTCCAGTTGACCCCCGGCAGCGCATTCCAACCGATCGATGACAAGCCGCTTCTCATAGAGGGAGCGAATGGTACGATCGTGGCCGAGGGCAAGGGTCGCAAGACCCTCTCATGGCTGCTCATATTCGGGCTTTTCTTCAAGGGTACTGAAGGCGTGATTGAGGCCGATCAGCCGATTCGGGCTCGAGTTACCGACGGCGTGATTGTCGAAGTGAACTGATCGAGAGACCACGCACCCCTGAATGACCGAAGCGCCGTGCCCTGAGGGGCGCGGCGCTTCCTTCAATCTGCTCTGCAACCGGTTTACCGAGGTCCAATGTAGTCCACATGGACGCCCCGTGCTATCAACGTAGGGATGTAACTCTCAAGGGACATCGAATTGAGCTCATTATACCGAACATCCAGGTAGTCTCCGTCGCCCAGCCCCGACTCCACCGTGTGATAGATGCTCACGATGTTGTTGTACCGAACCATCAGAGTGTCTAGCTCCGGCCAGAATGCGACTGGATAAAGCCCCCCGAGCGAACAGCCGTTGAAGTCAGCATACTTCAATGAGTCGTTCGTAATGAGGGCGTCAATGCTGGTCAGGCCCGTAATCCAGGCAGACTGCAGCCGCTTCAGACTGCGGAGTGAGGAAATCGGGGAAATGTCCGAAATCGCATTGCCGGTGATGCTGAGGCTCTGCAGCTCAGTGAGCGCCCCTATTCCGGTCAGGCTTGTAAGCCCGTTGTAATCCAGCAACAAGGTGTCCAGCCCGGTCAGGTCGCCGAGAGCCCCCAATCCCGCCACGTTATTAAACCTGATATCGAGGAAGTCGAGAGTTGTCAACCCTGACAGGGGTGAGAGGTCAACGATATTGTTCGATCCGAGCCCGAGGTGAGTCAGGGAAGTCAGTCCCGACAGGTTCGTCAGGTCGACCAGCATGTTGCCGTAGAGCGACAGATACTCCAAATTCGTCAGACCTGAGAGCGCGGCGATGCCGCTGTCGGTGAGCCCCATGCCCTCGCTGTTGCCGTGAACCAGCAGCCAGCGCAGGGCCGTGGCCTGCTCCAAACCGCCGAGTGAGGTTATGTCGTAATATTCGGCATAGAGGCTATCCATCGTTTGCACATCGATCAGAGCCAGCAAGCCTTCGGCCGGAAGCCCGAGTTGATCGCGGACGGCCTGCTCGAGGTTGGGGTCATCGAAGACGGCTGCTTCGATATCCACTCGGGCGATGTTCGAGATTGCCGACCAGTTCGGACGTTCATCAGCTGACCGCACGGCGAAGAAGTATGTAGTTATGATCGGCGACAGTTGCTCGAAAGTGTACTCCTCCGCCGACCCGGCCGACTGAGGTGTCGGCTCGTCGCTGATCGACAGAGCCTCATTCCAGTTGGCGCCGGTGATGCTGTCGGGTGACCAGCGGATATCATACCGGGCTACCGTGCCCGACAGCTCATCGTCGCCGGGAGCTGTCCAGCGAAGCTGGATGTAGACGGAAGAATACTCGATTACCTCCAGATCGGTGATTTGTCCCGGAGCGATGCCGTCCAGGGTCGTCACCTCAATCACGTTCGACAAAGGGGACCAGTTGCCGTTGCGGTCCCTTGTCTTCATAGCAAAGTAGTAGGTGGTCTCGCCATCGAGGGGGGTGACGGTCATCGACTGCGGTGTACCCACAACAAGTGGCTCCGGATATATTGACGTCGGAACCACGATTGCCTCATCGAAGTTGCCGTCTGTGATCGGGCTGGTGCTCATGCGGATGTCGTAGGCGTACGCCGTGCCGGAGAGATAGTTGTTGCCGGGGGCGGTCCAGGCCAGCGTGACCGAATCGTCATCGACCGACGTCGCCGCCAAGTCCGTGATGGCGGCCGGGGCCACCGTATCCGGCGGCAGTGTCATTATTACATTCGACAGCGGCGACCAGTTCGGTGTCTCATCACCCACTTTCAATGCAATATACTGCTGCGTCGTAGTCGGCACCGAGACTGTGACAGTCTCCACCACTCCCGCCGCACCTGGTGCGGGAACATCGCCGATGGGAATCGTCAACTCGTAGTTGTTTTCGTTGATCGGGTTGTTGTAGTAACGCAGGTCATAAAGGCTTGCCTGCCCCGAACTGCTGTCGTCGCCGACCGCAGTCCAACTGAGAGTGACCGAGCTGTCGGTCTGATACAGCAACTCCAGATCATCGACTCCGGCCGGGGCAATTGTATCAGGTGGGATTGTCGCAACGACATTGGACAGGCCGGACCAATTCGACGCCTCATCGGCTGCCTTGATCGCGAAGTAGCGCACCGTATCGGTGGAAACCAGCACCGTGACCGATTCCGTTGTCCCGGCGGTATCCGGATCAGGCATGGCCGCAACCCGTGTGGCCGAGGCGAAGTTGACTGCCGTTATGAACTCGGTTGACCAGCGCACGTCGTATTCCGAGGCTTGTCCACTAGTGCTGTCATCACCCGGTGCTGTCCACGCCAGGGTTACTCGATCGGACAATTGCTCCGTGATCTCCAGGTCGGTGATAGTGGCCGGGGGAGTGATATCCGGAGCCACCGCCACAACCACATTCGAGATACCGGACCAATTGGCCGCTTCGTCGGCGGTTCGCAGAGCGACCCAAATCGTGTCCGAGAAATCGATGTTGGTCAGGGCAAACTGCTCGACCGTGCCAGCCACGGCGGGACTGGGCTCGCCGACAACAGTATTGGCTTCGCTGAAGCCTGTAGCCGTCAGGGGCTGCGACGACCACCGGATATCGTACTCAGCCGCCTGACCGGCTCGGCGATCATCACCGGGCGCGGTCCAGGAGAGATAAACCGTTCCCGGCGCCACGCTGTCGACCGCGAGATCAGTCACCCCCGACGGAGGAATCGCATCGGTCACGACTGTATCCAACAGGGTCACGATGCAGCGGTCGGTGAAGATAGAGTCGGTGGGGTAGTCGCCACCCTCGGCGTCGTTGAGCACCAGGGAATCGATCCGTACTACAGATGTGGCCGGCACGTCGTTGGGGCTGAGGGTGGTCCACCAGATTCGCGCAATATCGACCAGCTCGTTTGCTTCCCCTGCCGCCGCGAAGGCCTCGCCACGGGTTACCGTCACCGCATAATAGCGGGGCGGGTAGCCCACCGGATCAAGAACGCCGCTCACTGAAACATCGGCGGTATCGACTGCCGGGGTGATGCTGTCAGGAACTACATGATTGCCGTTGAACCACACCTGGAAGCTCGTATGGGTCGGCCAGGGTACCCGAAAGAGCTGCGCCACTGTGGATACCTCTTGACCGGCACTGGTTGTGATACTGCGCGGTGAAAGACGAACAAGTCGTCCGTACGGTTGCAGCACCATGGGCGCCTCGGTGGGCTGGTCGGACCTTACGAGAATAGTGCGCTCGTCACGATAGACAACCATGCCCGTATTTGCATCGATGGCCTCGACTATCAGCAGCGCCGGCCCCACCGGAACTTCTGGTATTTGGCCCTCATATCCGCCATCGATGACAGCCAGAGTAGTGACAATGCGTCCCGAACGGTCGGAAGGAACAATAGTCACCCTGACCGAGTCGATGTAGTCGGCCAACTCGGTCGAGGCCAGCTTCATCTGCAGGTTCAGGCTTCCGGCCGCATCTTTGTTTCCGGAATCGACCGGCCTGTCGGAGCAGCCGAGCCACAAGGCGGCCAGCAGAACCATCAATCCCCCGACCGGGAGAATCAGCCGAGACTTCCGTGTCCTGTACAACGTCATTTGTTGTCCTCGCGTTCTTCAAACAGCCATGTCAACTCTGTTCATCACCAGGGTCCTCGGCAAACGGCACTAGGTAGAGTCTATTGACCCACCGACCAGATTGCGAAACCGAGTTCATTCTTGATCGCAAACGATATTGAGTGTGTTCCCGGTCCGAATGACACATAGGGCCCGTCGGCGCTGATGCTCTGACGGCAGATTACATCCCGCGACGGCCTCAACCGAAACCCGAAGATGACCTCATGATCTTGGTCCAGCATGCCCACGGCCGCAGCCTGTCCGGAATACAGGTCGAGGCTTTGACCGGGATAGGTGTACGGGAAAGCTACAAGTCTGCCCGCGGCGTCATAGATAACCAGAGAGTCACCCAAGGTGTCCGCATCACCGCCCGGCAGCCAGGAGCACCCGGTGCTGATCTGCCGATCGGAGGTGACGTTGTACTCGATGTCGATCTCCAGTCCGATGGCCAGCCCCCAACGGATCCTGAATATCTTGTCGCCGTATTCCTGCTCGTTGGCATACTCGATTATCGCCGAGCCGCCGCTGAGGTCGAACCGGCGAAGAGAAGTGCCTATCTCTCGCCCGATGACACCGCCCAGACCGTACTGACCCAACTCCATATTGTTGTCCTGGTGCAGTAAGTCGGCGTTGGAGCCCGGCTTGAAGACAAGGCTGTCGATAGCCCCGCGATCATGGTCGAAGTGCAGATAGACCATCTCGTTGTCGATGGCGTCCGGGGTCTTCTCCACTGAAACGGTCACCTCATTCAGGACCCCCGGGATCACCACTAACCGTCTGGCTCCCCGGTACACTAACATGCCCGTCTCGTCGAACAAATTGACCGTCAGCACCCCGGGGCCGCCCGGGACCCGTTCCAGTCGGCCCTGAAAGGCTCCGTCGGCCACACTCAACTCGGCGACCATGGATGAGTCGATGGGAAACAGGTCCGAGATGAACCTGGCGGTGCCGGATGTTACCTGTTCGACCGAAGCCCCCTTGGGCAACTGCAATATCATTCGCATGTCGGAGGAGTGATCGGCGTCAGGATCGGTGGCATGTTGCGAACAGCCACCAGCGAGCATGGTAATCGTCGCGATTAGGAATACAGCCAGTCGAATCGGACTCTTTGCGTTCAGCATTATAATCACCGTTCGACTCAGAAGTTGGCGGTGAGCGACACCGCTAGCTGGTAACCGGTGAGGTCGATATCGCCGCCATCGGCGTTGCCCGTGTAATATCGTCCCGACAGCTCCAGGCCCATGGTCTCGCCCAGGGTTCGCGATATTGTCGCGCCTCCGCCGAATACTGTCGCGCTGCCCAGGTCCTGTTCATTCTCGGCGATATTACGCAGTTCCGCTACCGGTCCGAGACGCCAGTCGCCCAGCCGATGAACATACGCTGCCTGGCCCCAGAATTCGTTGCCGTAAATCTTGACCTCCTCTTGGACGCTTTCCACGAAAGTCGTGTTGCGGCCCCGAATCAGGTAACCGACTGCGCCATTCAGTTGCCCGTCATCGCCGCCGTACTCCGCGCTAAGGCGCAGGTCAACCGCCGTGCTCTGCTTGAAGACCTCACTGCCTTCCAGCTTGTCGTTTGTGTACAGATTCACGATCGCATTGGCTCCAACGCGCCCATTCTCGAAATCGCGGTCGACACCGGTATTGAAGCTGATCAGGTCGCCGGGATCGTAGTCATCAACTCCTTCATATGGGGAGTACTTACCGTTAAACTGGTACATCGCACTGAGCCCGGCCCGGAACTGACCCAGCATCTGCGCCCCACCCAGCATGACCGAGAAGCCCAGGCCTTCGCCGAATTGTCGCATCGGAAAGCTCAGGTAACTCTGCGAGAGCGTGGTCAATACCGGCGCTTCGTCTGCGATGCTCAACTCCCTTTTGCCCGATGGAAGGTTCAACCCCACACTGAGCAAGAACTGGTCATCTGCGAAAGAGCGATTGTACTGCAGACGGGCGTCACTCAGGCCGGTCAGGGTGTACTCATCGATCGCGGGCCGGTCCAGAGAATTCCATGCACCGGCCAGATAAACCAACAGCTCGGCGTTGTCGCCGGCAGGAATGAATCCGCGCATCGGGAAGCTGACCTGGCTGATGCTTGTGGCCCCCAGCGAGTCCCCGGCGTCCGCTTCCCAGTGAGTATAAACGAACTGCACATCAGCGGCTGATGGCTGGCCGTACATGATCTGCGCACCCGCGCCGGTGGCCAACGCCAGCAGCAACGAGGCAGTCAGCGTGACAATTCTACTGTTCATTGATTACTCCCCTCACAATCACAACGCCGGTACCGCCCCCGGATAGCGGCGGCACTATCTGAGGCGGATTGGCATCGCCGGCCCGGGCCGGAATGCGACCGTGTCCGTGGGCCAGAGCCGACAGACGTTGTCCCAGGCCCTGACGGGCCATGCGGCGTTGATTCTGCTTCTTAATTTCGCCTTCGAAACTACCGAGGTCGGCCCGCGCCGGGCCGCCGCTGAGTTGAGCCGAGGCTTGGGCCAGACGTTGCTCCGCTTGGCGGAAACCCGGGTCGAGCCTTACGGCCTTAGCGAATTCCTGCTTTGCAGCTTTCGGCAGACCTCGGGACTCGTAGTCAAGACCGCGACTGTACGCCAGGAAGGCCAGGTATGACTCGGTCGGTACTTTCTGTATTTCGTCGCGCTCTTCTGCGGTTATCTCAATGCCCAGGCCCTTTAGCACCTCAAAAACAAACTGCTTCTGAACTTCGAAGACCTTCTCCACCCTGCCCTCGACGGCTTCGGTCCGGTCCGCCAGGCCATCATCGGTTCGCACTACAGCGCCATCAAGTATCAAACCCTTGTCACCCTGGCTCATGATGGTGGCGGTTACCAGGCGGCGGCTGCCCATCAGTCGGCCAACCCGCGGGGCGGTAGAGGCGTCCACATAGCCCGACTGTCCCAGCCGCAACTCATCCAGAAGGGCTTGAAGACGGCGGCGCTCCACCACTGTCAGGTTCGAAACCTTGGTCAGGTCGGATGCCGTGAACTCAGCCAGACCGAAAGCCAGCGGCTGGAGCTCCGGGGGAAGATTGGAGCCGTCGAAGGTGCTGACCGAGATTGTGTTGTCCGGTATAGTGTCTACGTCGATTCCCTCCTCCTGAGCCAGAGCCTGATCAATCTCCTGTTCTATCTGGCGCTGCACCAGCGTTTCCCGGCGAGCCCGGAGCAACGTCCTCGTGTCGCTGTCGGGGCCCAGCCCGAGAGCCAGAGAGTATGCCTTTATAGCCTCCGCAAAGTCATCGCGCCTTTCGTAAATCATCCCCAGGTACAACTGGGCGCGGGCGTCCTGGCGCATCCCGGCCGACTGCTTAAGGGCATCCTCGGCCTTGGTCAGGTCGCCCTTCTCGTAGAAGGCCACGCCCAGTTCGCGCCAGGCTCGCCAGTTGTCGGGGTTGGCCGCGATCTCTTTGTAGAAAGCGTCAATGGCGGCGTCGTAGCGCCGTTCCTCCAGTTGTGCCCGTCCCTGCATCATCAGGGATTGCGAACAACCTGACAATATCAAGGCCGCCAGCAGTGCAACACCGATTCCTTGTCGCAACATCGTATCCTCGCAGTCCTTATATAACGGTCGCTTAGCTGACCAGCGGCTCATAGATTTCCATCTTGCGCCTGGCCTCGGCGAACTCGGGATCCTTCTCATAGGCTCTCTTGAAGTAGTCGTAGGCTCTCTCATAATCGTAGCGGTCCATGTACTCCAGACCCTTGGCATAGAGCGTGGTCGCCGTCGCCGACTGAGTGCCGCCTTCCTGTATCTGCGACTTTTCCTCGTCGGTGATACTGACATTCATCTTCGCGGCCAGATCGTTAACCAGTTCCTTCTCCATCTCGGAGTACTTGGGCTTGCCCTCTCGATCCACCGATGCAATGATCTCGGATGTCTCGACGCTCACCACTCTGACGACCATCCGGGTGTGATTGTCGTCGAGTTGGGTGATACTGCCGAAAATCATGAACTTGGCCCCAAGAATCTTGCCCACCTCGACCGCCGTCGATTTATCCACAGCGCCCGACTTCTGAAGCTCCAGTTCATTGAGTACGAAATTGATTTTGTCGCGTTCGATGACCTTCACGTCGGATATCTTGGCGAAGTCGTGTTCGAAGAAATCGGCCAGACCCTTGCCGATCGGGCCCAGCTTCTCCTGGTACTCCCCGATCGAGAAATTGTCGAACTCCATAACTGCAACCGTCGTCACCCCCGGCTTCTGGAGCGTGCCGCAGGAGAGGCTGTTAGTCTTGTGGAGGATGTCGAACCACCTGTTGCGCAGTTCCGACGGCCATATCTCCCGCGGCAACGGAACCTCGCACGTGCCGATCTCTGAGATTTTCTCCAAATACCCGAAGGACTGTTTCAGGAAGCTCTTCCCCATCGAATAGGTAATAATCGAGAGGACCTCATAAATCGCTATGCTGTCGGTTGCTGTCAGGTCATCGCGCTCGATCTGCTCCCTGGCCACTTCCAGGGCCTTCTCGGGGTAGGCCTGGGTGTACAGGTCCAGGGCCTCGGTCAGCTTATCGCCAACACTGGGTTTCTCCTCAGCCGCGGCCGCGCCACTCAATGGCAGCGTCACAACCAGCATAAGAGCAGTGAGCACGATGGCCGCAACCGTCCGGTGCTTGCTGTTCATGGCATCTCCTTTTTTGTCCTGGCGGACATGTTATTGCCTTGATATTGAAATTATACGCTGCCTCGCGGCCGGCGTAAAGACCTATTTAGTTGCGGAAGTCCCAGCGGATTACATGAATGCTGTCGGCCTTCACCAACAGCGTCGTATCCGCGGTCATCACCCCACTCTCGGTATCCCGTTCGGTGCGAATCGTGTGGCGGCCGGTGGGCACTTCGTAAGTGAAGTTCGTCTTGTATTCCTGCTTCTTTCCGTCGATGTAGACAGTGGCCTCATCCGGCCAGGTCCAGACCCGCACCTGCCCGAGCGATGGCTTCGGCTTGTCATCAGGCGGCGGGGGGAAAGTGAATCTGTACTCGCGCTGCGAAGTGAAGCCCTCCGCCAGATATAGCGTATCGACAAATCTCTTCTGCTGCGATTTGCTATTCTCCACGCGAACGATGTGCCGCCCGGTATCGGCCTCAATCTCCATCTCCTCGCTGCCGCTGGCGACCAGGGAGTCGTCGAGATAGATGTCACCGTGGGGGCTGACCACAACCGCGATCGTTCCCGTTGGCGACATTCCCGGCGGGTTGGCGAGAGTGTCCGGCCCGTCGGCAGAAGCCGTGGTGACCGTGGTGTCAGAAGGCGAAGGCGGGATTTGCAGCTCATCCTCCCCACCCATGAAAGCAATGACCACGGCGACTGCCACTACTACGGCTGCTCCAATGCCGTAAACCAGCCACTTCGGCCTCCCCGGCGACATCCCGGTGGGCGGAGGCGAGGCAGTGCCGACAGGAGCGGTCAGCTCCGCGGTCGGCTGGTCCGGATCCACGTTGGTTACTTCGGGCGGGGCCGTGTCGCACATCGGACTGGCCACCTTTTCGAGGGCGTCGATCATCTCCTGTGGCGATTGGTACCGCTCAGCGGGCTCCCTAGCGATGGACTTCAGGATGATCGCCTCCAGGTCCCGGGATACCTCCGGATTGAAGTCTCGCGGCGAGGGTGGCTCCTCGAACAGCTTGGCGTCACGGATTGCAAACGGGTTGTCACCGGTGTAGGGAACGCGCCCGGCCAGCATGGCGTAGAGGGTGGTACCGGCGGCGTATATGTCAACAAGGCCGTATTTTGTCTGCGCATCCGGGTTGAACTGCTCCGGCGCCATGTAGGCCGGTGTGCCGCAAGCGGTGCCGACAGCCGTCAGGTTCGGGTCGGTCTCGGCTTTCGCGATGCCGAAATCGATCACCTTTACCTTGCCCTGGTTGTCGATCATTATGTTGCTTGGCTTGATGTCGCGGTGGAATATGCGCTTGTTGTGTGCGAACTGGAGAATGTGAAGTACTTTGCAGATTATCTCAAGGGACTCCCTCACTCCCAGGTTCTGCTCGGCCTTGATCTTCTTGTCCAGCGGCTGACCGTCGATGTATTCCATCGCGATGACCATGTCATCGCCGTGGCTGAAGAAGTGCTTGATCTGGCAGATATTGGGATGGCCGTCCAGAAGCGCCAGCTTATCGGCCTCCTGGAGAAACCGTTCCTGAAGACGTGAATCCGAGAGTATCTTCAGGATCACCTTCAGGTTCGGCACATCCTTGTGGACCGCCAGAAACACCTGCGCTGTGCCTCCGGCGCCGATCTTTCTCAGGACCCGATAATTGCCTATAAACTCTTCAGCCATCTACGGATATATAGCGTCAGGCAAAGCCCAAGCCAACAACAAAGTTGTCCCCTTGCAGCCGCAAAATCAGCGTCGATACCAAAGACGGAAGAATCGCGGCACAAAAAGCGTTTGACTCTGTAACAGGTTGTGCTATAGTCCGATAACCACAATGCAAGCAAGAGTCTGGAAGATAAACAAGAAGCGCCAACGCTTCACCGTAGGGATGACACAATGAAATCAGCCTTGAGAGCAATTCTGATCCTGGCCGCGACCGCAGGTCTTGCGGCCATTCTGCTCGTCGCCGGATGTTCCGACGACGACGACAGCGGGACCAACAGCAACGATAACCGCGATGACTGGACTGTCATGGTCTACGGTGCGGGCAATTACTCCGCCGATACCGTCGGCGGGCAGTCGATGGTCATCAGCAGCATCCAGGAGATGGAGAAAGTCGATACCTCATCGACCGTCCACATAATCGCTATGGTCGCATCGGGCGCGACCGGCGGCGCAGGCAGATACTACGAAATCGATCTGAACCCAACGGATTCCGGTAATCAGATCAGCTCGACGATGAAAGAAGACCTCGGCGCCATGGATATGTCATCTCATCAGACCTTGAGCAATTTCCTTGACTGGGCCATGACCAACTACCCGGCCAAACAATATGCGGTTGTCATTGACGGCCCCGGTTCCGGTTGGCGGGGGTGTTGCCGCGACGACATTAACGGCGCCGGAACGAACATGAGCCTGGTCGACCTCAGGACCGCCCTTGATCAGGCCATGGCTCAGCGCGGCGGTGGCAAGTACGATGTTGTGGCGTTTACAGGCGGTTCGATGGGTATGGTCGAGGTTGCCTATGAACTGCGCAGTGTCGCGGATTACATGGTCGGAACCGAGTTCGACACCTCGCTCACCGGGGTTTTCGGCTGGCAGACCTGGCTTGACGACCTGGTGGGCAACCCCACCCGCGACGGGAAGGCCGTGGCCCAGAGCATCGTGAACGCCGCCTATGCCGCAGCCAATGCGACCAGTCCCCTGACGCCGATGCACTTATCGGCCATCGAGCTCGACAGCGTCGCGAACCTGGCCACCAGACTGGCCGTGTTCGGGGACACGCTGGCGGCCAACGGCGGCAACTTCTGGTCGAGCATTCAGATTGTGCGCAATGCATCTCGGGATGCGCGGTTCGGCAGCTTGAATGTCGACATCAAATTGCTGGCGCAGCTCACGCAAGCTCATTCCAACCTGAACAGCATCACGTCGATCGTCGCAGCCGCCGACTCAGTCGAGCGGGCCGCCGATGCGGCGGTCATCCTGCCTAAGTCGAATGTCTCCAACAGGGCAACCAGCCTCGCGATACATTTCCCTGACACATCGGCCACGTACGATTCGACTCAATACGCCGCCATCGACTTCCAGGCCACCGGCTGGACGGGGTTCTTGTCCGGCTATGTCAGCAAGTTCGAATCCCAGAACCAGATCACGCTTACGATCAATATCGAACCGGCCGGCGCTGGCACCGTGACAAAGGTCCCCGATCAGGATACCTACAGTCCCGGCCAGTCGGTCGAACTGATTGCGGTGGCTGGTTCCGGGTATGCCTGGGATCAGTGGACTTACGAAAGTGATAACTTCGGGTTCAATCCCGTCACGCTGGGTTTTGAGTCAGGCGTGACCCAGGAGACTATCACTGCCAATTTCGTCGACAGTGCGCAGGCTCGCGTTGTCACGCTGAGCGGTACCATTACCTGGACCGGCCACACGCTGACGAACCCTGTGCTCGTGCTATTGGACAGCACTCTAGGTACGATCCAGGGCGCCTGGGCTTTGAGTGGCGGTGCGTCGACAGATTTCCATGTGCAGTTTTTGACCAGCGAGGTTCCGAGCTCGTATATTCATGCGACGGATGACCTTGATGGCGATCTGACAGTGTTTGAGGCCGGGGAGCCGTACGGCTGCTACAACGGCGACGGCGATCAGATGTGCGACTTTGTTCAGTACAGCAATGGGATGTCCATATCCGATATCGATCTGCAAATCGGCGTTCCGGCGGCGCCCGAGGGACCCTCCCCGCTGCGCCTGGACCGATCCCTTTCACTAAGACGCTAATGGCCCGCAAGTCCGTTCCACCGGCGCCGCCATCCGGCGGCGCCGATTTCATACCCTCCTGTCGCTCGATCGCATTTAAGGTTGCCAGCACCCCGGAACCCGTCTACCTTCCTGTACGTATGTAGAGAGGGTCGGGAAAGGGCCCTGTGTCTGCCGAAATCAAACCGGCGAAGCCGGAAGGTTCAATGAACGGAAGATCGTTGGTGCTCAAGTCGAGTCTCTGGCTAATCATGGGGTGTCTCATCGGTCTCGCAAGCGGATGCTCGCAGGGTGACCGGTCGCAAGTCGAACTCATTCCCCGACAGGTTCTCTTCGGTAACCCCGACCGGGTCAACCCCCGCCTTTCGCCTGACGGCCGTCGCTGGTCGTATCTGGCGCCGTATAAGGACGTCATGAACGTCTGGGTGGCTACCATTGGCCAGGACGATGCCCGGCCGGTAACTATGGACTCGACCCGCGGCATCACGTACTACTTCTGGGGTGGCCAGAGCCGGCACATCCTGTATCTGGAGGACGACGCCGGGAACGAGAACTGGCGGCTTTCCGCCGTCAACATCGAGACGCTTGCCGACACTCGCCTGACGCCGTTCGAGGGTGTCCAGGTTCGGATCATCGACCGCAGCAAGGACTTCCCGGATCACCTCATTATCGGTATGAACAAAGACAACCCCCAGCACCATGACGTCTACCGGCTGAATATTGCAACAGGGAGTCTGGACAAGGTCGCCACCAACCCGGGCAACATCGCCCACTGGATCACCGACGCCGAGTTTCGGGTCCGCGGAGCCCTGGCGGCAAACGATATTGGTGGGTTCGATCTGATGGTGCGTCCAACCGAGCAGGCGAAGTGGAGAACCATCATACGTTGGGACTCGCAGGATGCAATGACCGCCTATCCGGTCGGGTTTAATCGCGAGGGCAGTTCGATCTACGTGATCGACTCCCGCGAAGCCAACGCCGGCCGCCTCTGCCGCGTCGATGCCGCGACCGGGGAGATCGAGCAGGTGGTTCTCGAGCATCCCCGCTACGACGTGACCAAAGTGGTTCTGAATCCCGACACCCATGCTCCGGAGTGGGCGGTGATCGTTACCCATCGCGATTCGATAGTCGTCCTCGATGATGGAGTTCGTGACGACATCGAGGCTGTCAAGGCCCTCCACCGCGGCGATCCCTTTGTCACCAGCCGCGACAATGACGATGACACCTGGATGATCGGCTTCGTGACGGATGATGGCCCGATACCGTACTACTCTTTCGATAGGCCGAGCAAAAGGGCTACCTTTCTGTTCTTCCATCGTCCCGAGCTGACCGAATATGAACTGGCCTCGATGGAACCGGTCGAGTTCGACACTCGCGATGGCCTGAGACTGTATGGTTACATAACCTTCCCGCCCGGGGCGGAGCGACGTAACCTCCCAATGGTCCTGAAGGTACACGGCGGCCCCTGGACCCGTGACACGTGGGGCTGGAATCCCGATGTGCAATGGCTGGCCAACCGGGGTTACGCGGTTCTCCAGGTGAATTATCGTGGCTCCTCCGGCTATGGCAAAGACTTTGTAATCGCCGGGGACGGCGAGTGGGGCGGTAAGATGCTGACCGACCTGATTGACGGCGTCCAATGGGCGGTTGCGCAGGGTTACACCGACCCGGACCGGGTGGCCATCTACGGTTTCTCGTTCGGCGGTTACGCTGCCCTTTGCGGGGCGGCCTTCACTCCCGATGTCTTCTCCTGCGCTGTCGATCTGATGGGCATGAGCAACTTGCTTACATTTCTGGAGTCAATCCCTCCCTACTGGGAGAGCTACCGCAACATCCTGCATGAGCGCATCGGACACCCCGTCGAAGACCGCGAACTGCTGCGGGCCCGGTCGCCCTTGTTCTATGCCGACCAGATCAAGATCCCGATGCTGATCGGGCAGGGAGCCAATGACCCGAGGGTTAGTCGAAATGAATCCGAGCAAATTGTGGAGGCGCTCGAGCAAAGCGGTGTCAGATGTGAGTACCTGCTCTTCGAGGATGAGGGTCACGGACTGGCGCGCCCGGAGAATCGTCTGACGTTCTACACAGCGGCCGAGAGATTCCTCGCCGAGTGCCTCGGTGGTCGAGTCGAGCCCGCACGCAAGGGTGAAGTTATCCGGTAATGCTGACGGGGGAGAGCGGCACCACGAACAATGGCAAGCGCCCACACCATAGCGATGCGGGCGCTTCAGTATCAGAAGGCAGAGTACCCGGATTTACGGGCAGTTCAGAGGCGGACCGTCGTTGAACATGTAGGCCACCAGATAGACCAGGTCCTCGATATCCGGGCCGACGCCGTTACCGTTCACATCGCACGCCCCCGCAGCCGGTGGCTCAGGGCCCTCGCTGAACATGTAGGCAACAAGATAGACCATGTCCTCGATGTCAGGCCCAACCTGGTTGCCGTTGACGTCTCCGCAGATATATCCGATGCACTCGTAGGCGGTGATCGTGAAGTCGTCGACTGCCGCTTCCACCACCGAACCGGCATTCAGGTCGGAGGCATCGAAGCGCATCTTCATGGTCGCTGTCGGAGTCACGAACTCCGAGACCCAGAACGTGTTTTCGTACCAGCCGCCGTCGGCCTGGTCGACCGGTCCGACGGTCTCTACCAGCGTCCACGATGCGCCGTCATCGCTCGAGATGTAGATGTGCATTTCATCGTTGTAAGGATCGGCGCCGAAGTGGTTGGAATACCAGCGGGCATAGTGGATTTTCGCGTCCTCAAAGGCGGACAGGTCAATAGTCGGCGACAGAAGAGTAGTGGTGCCATCGTCAACATCTGAGTTACCATATTCATTGTCGGTCAGGTAGCAATGGCCCGAACCATCGAAGTCGGTCGGCGGATCACCGCGTTCACCGCCGCCGGCCGGGATGCCGCGTTCCCAGGCGCCGTCGGTGACATAACCGGTAACCGTCCAACCAAGATCGGTCTCGAAATCGTCGGCAAATGGAGCCAGCACCTCGGTCGCCACAATGGACTGATACGTCGTAAGGGGAGCGCCGACAGGATCGTAGACCATGCCCATGCCGTCCGACTCGGCCTCCACGTACCAGTTGATAAACTGATCGCACTGGGCCGCCGGCAAGGTCACCTCATAAACATTGTCGGTGATCTCGGTCATGTCACCCTGCTGGAAAGGACCGTCGTCGATGGCATAGAAGAATTTGCCGGTTCCGCTCAGGGGGACTACCGCACCGGCATTGGCCACTACCTCGACGACCGTCTCGTTGTACGGTTCAACTGTCTCCGGACGGCCGCCTGGATAACTGAACCAAACCGGAGCCAGCGCCGGGCAGTCCATGTTGTGGTCGCCGAAACCGGCGCATATCTGATCCCAGTGCGGGGTGCCGTTGTCGAGATTGGCGTCGTCGTCATCCAGGGTCAAAAAGTCGATCGTGATCTGCGGTGTGATCTCGGTGCCCGTGTGCAACAGAACAGAGTTGATGGTCAGGTTGGCGAGAATCTCGATATAGTCGCCGGGTGTCTGGCTGATGGCCAGCAGTTCATTGCGCGTGCTCCACACACAGCCCGATAGAAGCTGGCCGCAGTCATGAATCTCGCCGATGCACGGATACTGGTATGTATTGTCGGCGTTGCGCAGAGGGGTGTCGCACTGACTGTAGTAGAATCCATAGCCCAGGCCGGGATCGTCGGCGATGAGCATCGACACGCAATCCGACATCCCCTCACCATAGGCGCCCTGGCCGGAACCACCCGTGGCCACCAGATGATGACCATATTCGTGCTGTGAGACGCTGGCAAAAGAGGTGTTGCCGAAACCGCTGCCCGACTGGCAAAAGTTGATCGAACTACCGTTGTACCAGGCGTTGCCCGGGCAGTAGCCGTCAGTGCGGTTGACATAGACCGGGAAGCCGGTTTGCGAAGATATTGTCGGATACGACGGGTTATAGGTCAGGATGAAGTCACGGACCTCGTTCGCATTCAGGTAGCCGTTCACCTGCGCCCGCACCTGTTCGCTGGCATCCAGTTCATTGAATACGAAATTAGCCGGGCCGGGAGGCGTTACAACCTGGCTGAGTTGCTCCTCCGAGCCGGAGTAGTTGTAGACGATGAAGTACTCCCCGCGCATCATGGCAGTAACCGTAACGTCGTCGGTCCCGGCATTCGGGACTACAAAGTCACCATTCCCGTCGGCGTAGGCGAAGTCACCGCCCGAAATGTCTACTCGCGCATAGGGAAAGGCCTGTTGCATCGACGGCGTGCACTGCATGGCCTTGGGACCGGGGGTGCCGACACCGCTGGAGTTCCCCATGACATCTTCGAAAATAATCAGGTTCTCCTTATACAGGATCTCGCCGCTGATCGGATCGACTACATATCGGAACTTCTCGGGAAACGGCGAACTGGCGACCAGCTCCACGCCCAGGTTCGGCTCCGTGTACTCGTCCGCGCTACCGGCAAATACCACCGGCTTCTGATCGGAGAAATCGGTCAGGGAGGGTTCATCGTTCTGCACCGCCTGCACCGCGATCGTCGATGGTGTGCTCACGGCCGATTTGTCGGGGGCATAGTCGCCCATATCTCGAAGAGTCGATACGGCCAATACGAGCGGATAGCCCGGCTCATTTCTAACCAGAAGGCGGACTTCGGACTGGTAGACCGAAAGGCCATCCTTCACCTGCGAGTAATAGACCAGCGTGAACTTGTACCTGCCGGCTTCATCATCCCACATGAGTGGCTGCGAATGACGACCGTCCGGCAACAGACTCTGCGCGACAAGCTGGTCGGCCGGGGCGCCCAGCGCCATGGAGTGCTGCTGGATAAAGGCTGCCGCCGACTGCTCCGGTGATGCGCCGCTGCTGAATGGCTGGCCATACAGCCTCGTGATGTTTCCCGCAGTGCGGTAGGCCTGCACCGACGGAAACTTCGATTTCAAGGCATTGAACGCTTGGGTCGCCGCCAGACCATCTTCCTCTCCGGAGGATGCGACGCCCGCGATGGCCACAATCAGGACCATCGACAATAGCATTAGTGTTCGTTGCATTTTCTGTCTCTCCTGTGTGTTCTGTGAATCAACTAACAGTCATATTCTCTTCAACAGGCGCCCTGCAGTCGGGCCGTTAGACTCAATACGAGATCCCGCGGATATTCTGCAACCCGCATGAGACTTCTGCCCTCTTAGGCTTGCAGGGCAGCAGTGTCTTTGCTAATCAACTGGGAGTGCAGACGGTCGGTCAGATATGGCTGTCCCAAATTGATGACGACAGAGTATACCGTTGCTCCGGTGGCCGAGGTGCAACAAACCCCCGTCTCAACCGGCCCGAATAAGGCTTGTGAAAAGCGTGAACTCATTAAGTCTGTAGCGTTTACCGACGACGATGGCGCCGGTAGGGTACTTGGCACTCTTTGGTCAGCGAAATAGGCTTGCCATGCCAATCCCGCGGTCGCAATATAGCAGCAGAGCCGTCCTCTGTCCAGCCTGAATTGGCTATGACGCAGATATTACCACTTCATGCCCAATGCATCAAATCCGTTGCCCTCGCGTATCATAGCTAGTAGCTTGAACGACAGTGTCATACCAGGAGTTGAAGGAAAGGAATATACCGTCATGACTCACCGACTCACAACGTCGCTATTGGCGCTGCTGCTGCTTTTGCTGGCGGCGTCTGTGGCCGCCGATCAGTACTTTGAAAGGCTTCAGCCCGAGCAGAAAGTCAGCGGTTTCACCGCATTGAATGTGTACGAGAATGCCTCCGGCGAGGCCATGGGAGCACGATTTGTTTCCGATAAGTATGGGTTTGTCATTGATTTGATGCGAATCCAGTCGGTCCCTCAGGCCTTCTGGTGGATCAAGACAGTCCCGACCTCATCCAAGGGTGAACCCCACGCCTGCGAGCACCTGCTGCTGGGCAAAGGCAATCGCGGACGGTACGTCGCCGTGCTGGAAGACATGGCCCTCTCCAGCAGTTCAGCTTTTACGAGCCAGTTGCGCACCTGTTATCACTTCAACACGATCGCCGGGATCGAGACGTTCTACGATCTGTTCGAGGCAAAGCTGATGGCCTTCCTGCACCCCGACTTCACCGACGAGGAGATCCGGCGCGAGGTCTGCCACGTTGGCATCACCGAGGATCCGGAGACCGGTCTCCTTCAAATCGAGGAGAAGGGGACCGTCTACACCGAAATGGTCAGCGCCTACGAAAAGCACTGGTACCATACCTGGGGCGCCCTGAATGACCTCGTGTATGGCGAGGAGCATCCGCTTAGCTACAACTCGGGTGGCAACCCGGATGTTATGCGCTCAATGACTCCGGAGGATATGTGGCGGTTTATAGAGGAGACCCATCACCTGTCCAACATGGGTGTGATCGCAGCTATTCCCGATGAGGTCGAAGTCGAGGACTTCATGGCTCGCATGGATGCCATCCTGAACCGTTGTCAGGATTGGGCCGACCACAGCGACCTGATAGGTATTGACGCCTTTGACCTTCCTCCGGCCAATCCGGCTCCGCCCGGTGCTGTCAGCATAGTGACCTATCCTTCCGAGCGCATTGAGGATCAGGGCTATATGATCTATTCCTGGCCAGCCGATGTGAAACTGTCGCGGCAGGATGAGATGATGCTGGGCATCTTCCTCGGTGCCTTCGCCGGCGGACCGACGACCAATTTGTACGATCTTTTCATCAACTCCGAGACCCGGATTCTCGACATAGGCGGACGAAGTGTCTATGGCGGCTACGATGATGAATTAGATATCGCGATACACTTCGGCCTGATCGGGGTGAATCGCACAGATGTGACCCGAACCATGGTCGACAGCGTAGCCCGACTGATACAGAATGAGCTTCAGCGAGTGCACGATTTCGAGGACGGCTCGGCGGAGCTGAAGGCATTCAACGAGAAAGCCCGCGCCAATCTGGCTCAGACTCGAAAGCAGTTCGATGACTATCTGAATTCCCCGCCCATGTTCGGCTTCCGCTCCGGCATCGGGTCCGGCTGGCTCAGCCTCCTGGCCACGCTCGAAAAGGAAGAGGGCTTCCGCAAATCCCTGACCCTGAGCGATCGCCTTGGTGCCGCCGACAGTCTGCTTGCACTCGACGAGAATATCTGGGCAGGGCTTATCGAGCGATGCAACGTTCTCGACCGGCGGCCCTACATGATCGGGGCGGTGCCCGAACCGAAGATGATCGCCGAGGCCGCCGCCGCCAAGGAGAAGCGACTGGCAGAGTATGTGGAGGGTTTCAAGAAGCAGTATGCGACTGAAGATGCCCAGGCAGCTATCGGTATCTACAAGGAGGAATTCGACGCCCGCACCGTCCAGCTCGAGGAAGTCAGAGCAAAACAGGAACTGCCGCAGTTCGTCGACAGCCCACCGATGACCCTGGATCCAAACTTGGATTACCAAGTAATCACTCTGCCGGGCGAAATCCCGATGGTCGCCTCGACCTTCGAGAACATGAAATCCTCAACCATCGCCCTGGCCCTGCGCCTTGATGTCATTCCCGAATCGCTGCTGGTCTATTCGCCCTTTCTGCCCAATGCTCTCACACAGATCGGTGTCATCGTTGACGGCGAGCCGATTCGGTACGACGACATGCGTGTACGGCTGCGTAACGAGGTTCTGGGCCTCTCGGCATTCTTTGACCACGATTTCCAGACACAGCGGACAGAGCTGATTCTTACCGGTGAGGCCTCACGAACCGATGAGCTCGATGCGGTCCTCGAATGGATGAACCGCACCCTCTACTCGCCATACCTGAGCGTCGACAACCTGTCGCGAATCCTGGATGTGATCGACCAGTCGCTTTCGGGTTCGCGTAACCGTATGAAGGGATCCGAAGAGGGCTGGGTCAACAACCCGGCCAACGCCTACCGCTTCCAGACCAACCCGCTGATCATGTCGACAGCCAGCTTCCTCACCCAAACCCACCATTACCAGCGCCTGCGCTGGCGCCTGACCGATCCCGGCGACAGCACCTCCCGCGAGGAGATCGCGATGCTGTTCGGCGTACTGGGCGAATTCGGCGCCGTCATGAGCCGCGAGAAGCTGACCAGCATTCTCGGCAACCTGGAGCAGATCGACAAGGATGTTCCTGACTCGCTGAAGGAGACCCTGCCGCCGCCCGCTCAGACTCTTTCCGAAACCGCCAAAAAGGTCGTGGCCCGTGCCGCGCGCGAACTCAAGGCCACCCTGGCCGACATACCCGACCACAACCTGGCCGAGGACTGGGCCTACCTCTGTGCGGAGACCAGGGCCGACCTCCTGGTTGAGCCGGAGAAGGCGCTCAGAGAGATCGAATACGTGCTCGACCTGGTGCGAAACGCCGGTAACGCGCGCATGTACATGGTCTCTAACAGCGGCGACCGCAAGAGCATCATGCCGAAGATTCACGATCTGGTCGTGCGGCTCGACAACAGCACTCAGCCATTGCGCCAGCAGTACGCGCAGGACGAGCGGATCGACCGCATGCTTCGCAGCCGCCAGCCGGAAGTGTTCGACCCGGTCTATGTCGGCCTCGTTCACGAGGGTACCCGCAACGGTGTCATGGTGTTCAACTGCCAGCATGCTCAGCCCTACGACACCACCGAACAGGCGGTGGTCGATTGCCTGAGCGGCAAGCTCTTCAGCGGCGGAGGCCCGCACGGCATCTTCATGAACACCTGGGCGGCCGGACTGGCCTACTCCAACGGCTACGGTTACTCGCAATCCACCGGCCGGCTCTCCTACTACGCCGAACGCTGCCCCGATGTGGCCCAGACCATGAAGTTCGTTGTGGATCTGCTCAAGAACGCCGCAGACGACACCTCGCTGGTCGACTACGCCGTTGCGCTGATATTCAATGCATCCCGGGCGCCCAGTCGCTACGAAGACCGCGGCAAAGCCATGGCGGCCGACCTCACCGATGGCCGCACCCCGGAGCGAGTCCGCGCCTTCCGGCGGCAGGTGCTCGACCTGGCCCGCTCCGATCGTGATGTCTACTCGGTGCTCCGTCATCGCATGGAGGAGGCCTATGGCCCGGTGCTGATCGGCTATGGTCCGAAGCTCTCGCGGTCGGAGGATGGTGTGTTTTTCCTGATCGGCCCGGAACCGCAGTTCGAGTCGCTGGAGCAGTACATCGAGACCGCGGAGGGTACGGCGCAGCCGGTGTATCGCTTGCATCCGCGCGACTTCTGGCTCCGCGCCCCAGTGGATATGAAGTCGTAGTTGTACCGAGCCAATTGAAATGGTGAGGCAGGTCCTGCTATGGGCCTGCCTTTTGTTGTTGGGTTTGCTCGCTTGTTCACAGTGCCCCGCAAGGGCGGCGGCCGCTGCAGCCCAGCCGACCACGGGGCAGGACGGCGATCGGGTGACTTTAGCACACGAGGGATTGAGCCCCAGATGTGAGGTTGAGTGGAGTCGAAACCTCACACGAGCACCAGCTTCGCCATCAGCGATAGCCCGTGTCCCCTTCGCCGCTCAAGGTGACATGCGGATTGACAGGGAAATATCTGGCACCGCGAGTCGACGACACAGCTTCGTGGACCAATGCCCCCGCAGTCATTACAGGCCAATCCCAGGGTCGGGGGCGGATTTTACCCACGTTTGCTCTCTTCGGGCTAGATTTCGGGATTGCGCCTGTTTTTTTAGTGACCAGCGACAGTATGTGATTGACAGTTGCGGACAAAGGATGCTATCATCGGTATGATATCAATCATTCCCAGCGATAGTGGACAAAATGGCAAAACAGATACTAATACGGAACGTCCCGGAAGGCCTTGGGCGTTGGATAGAGAGAGAGCGAAAAGAGCGAGTGATGAGTCAGCAGCAGTTCATGGTTCAACTCCTTCGAGACGCATCCGACTCCAGCCAGATGTCATTGTTTGACCGCGCGGGAGGATTCACACCGGAGAGGGGAGATTGGGCTCCGTTTTCATTTGTTGACCTCTTTGCCGGTATCGGGGGGTTTCGCATCGCATTCGAGAGGGTAGGGGGCAGGTGCGTTGGCTCCGTCGAATGGGATAAGCATGCACAACGGACATATCAGGAGTGGTTCGGTGAGAAGCCGCTGGGAGATATCCGTGAGCTCAATCCCAAGGACCTCCCCGATCACGATGTGATGCTGGCAGGGTTTCCTTGCCAGCCATTTTCCATTGCCGGAGTGTCGAAGAAGAATAGCTTGGGTATGGAGCACGGATTTAAGGATAAGACTCAGGGTACGCTTTTCTATAATCTGGCTACCATCGCGGAGATCAAACGCCCGCCCGTGCTCGTGCTGGAGAACGTCAGGAACCTGCTTTCCCACGATCAGGGAAAGACATGGGAAGTCATCAAAGCCACGCTTGAGGAACTCGGCTACTGCGTATTCCACAAGGTTATCGACGGTGCCGATTATGTGCCGCAGCACCGCAAGAGGATTTTCATCGTCTGCTTTGATTGCAAGGTGTTCGGCGACGAGCCACCGTTCCAGTTTCCGGAAAAGCCCAATACTAAACCACCCGCCGTGGAGAGTATTCTGGAAGAGAGTCCGGACCCGAAGTACACTCTGTCAGACCATCTTTGGAATTATCTCCAGAACTATGCGAAGTCACATAAGGCAAGGGGCAACGGCTTCGGCTACGGTCTTGTCGACTTGAATGGCAGGACGAGAACACTGAGTGCCCGGTACTACAAAGACGGTTCTGAGATACTGATCCCGCAGAAGAACAAACGCAATCCGCGGAGGCTGACGCCGCGCGAAGCCGCCCGTCTGATGGGATTCGACGACTCACTTCCCATAGTTGTATCTGACACACAGGCGTATCGTCAGTTTGGCAATGCAGTGATTCCGCCGGTAGCTGAAGCAGTGGCAAGACAGGTAGTAGCCGTTGTTTCGTGGAAAATTGCTCGTACGGGCAACGGGTGCCTCATAAAAGGACAACGATAAACACAGGATAAGTGTATGCCCACTCACGCAGCAGATCGTGTCATCGAAGATGCGCTTCGCTACGGCAGGGCACTGCTGAAGTTCATTTCCCCGAACAACGTCGGGCTCACTGGGGGGCACGAGTGCGGGTACTATCTTCCGAAATCGGCATGGGAGCTGTATACGCCACATCCGCCGGACAAGGGAGCGAATAAGGAGCATTTCGTTGACGTTACCTGGCCGGACGGCCGAGTCACCAATTCCTGCATCAAATGGTACGGACTTGGTACCCGCAGCGAGTACCGGCTGACCCGGTTTGGCAGAGACTTCCCGTGGCTCACTGAGGACAACATAGGCGACCTGCTGGTTCTCATTCCGACTGGGCCGAAGACACTCACCGCGCATGTACTGGACCTCGAAGAGGACATAGAGCAGGTGCAGGCTGCCCTGGGGATAGAATTTACCGGATCTTGGGCGGTATACTCTGTGGAGGAGCGAGCAGAAGGAGTCAGCGAAGACGACTGTATCGATCACCGGTTCAGAGAATTCGCAGCAGCACTTGACGCCTTTCCGACCACAACACGATTCTCTGAAGAGGCCGTTGCAACACTGGGCGCATGTCTGAAGGAGTTTTCGACAATTCCGCCAGATAAAAAGGTGCTGTCGCTTGTTGAGTCGGAGTATCGGTTGTTCCGGCTTGTCGAGCGATGCCTCTGCGCGAACGAGATCACGAGACTGTTTAAGTCCGTTGATGACTTCCTGCAGACAGCGGCGACCATGATGAATCGGCGGAAGGCGCGTGCCGGGAGATCACTGGAGAACCACGTCGGGTTCGTATTGCGGGAATCCGAAATTCCCTTCGACGTCCGCCCGGAAGTGGACGGGAAACCGGATATCATCATCCCGAGCAAAGCAGCCTATGATGATTCGAGTTATCCCGTCGACAGACTCTTCATGGTAGGCGTCAAGACCACCTGTAAGGACAGATGGCGGCAAGTACTCAATGAAGCACAACGAATACCAACAAAACACCTGTTGACCATTCAGCCGGGAATCTCCGGCGCTCAACTTGGAGAAATGAGACAGGCGGGGGTGCAGTTAATCGTCCCGAAACCCCTACACGACCGTTATCCCCCTGATAATATTCGGGATCTGAGCTCGATCGACGCGTTCATTGCAACTGTCAAGGACAGACTGGTCGCCGGATGACGGACGTTCATACCAAAGAGCAGCGTAGCCGCAATATGGCAGCAATCCGATCGAAGGATACTAAGCCGGAGATGGTTGTACGTCGTCTGGTCCACAGTATGGGTTATCGCTACCGGCTGCACCGAAAGGACCTTCCGGGCAAGCCGGACCTTACATTCCCTCGACTGCGAAAGGTCATATTCGTCCACGGCTGCTACTGGCATATGCACAAATGCCGCTTCGGGCGGGCGGAACCCAAGACAAACGCCGAGTTCTGGCGGAAGAAACGGGAGTCCAATCTCGTGCGGGATAAGGCAAATCTTCAGGCTCTGAGGCGGAGGGGATGGAAGGCACTCGTACTGTGGGAGTGCGCGATCAAGCGATCTGATGAACTTGCGAATAAGATTCGTTGTTTCTTGAATTCATAAGTAGTAGCTCCAACCGCGTACCACGCCCGAGACAAGATCGCGAAGAGAGGTTTCGACTTTCCTGGCGCGGTCGGGTCCAACTTGCGTCCTCTCGGTCTCGGCTGCAAAAGGAGCTGGTGCACGAGGAGAGGCTATCTCATAAGTTCAGCCCCCGGCACTTGGTGCGGACGGCAAGAGAATATGGCGAGTTAGTTTGAAGGTGAAGGCCCATGCTGCCAAGCTCCCTGGAGGCATAACCGCAGGGTCTCGCTTCGCCTGCTGCGAACCCAGGACCGTGCGGAACGATCTTTTGGGACAGCCTCAGGACGTACACCAGCCACGAAGCTGTCAGGCCGAGTGGAGTCGAGGCCTCACAGGTGCACCTGCTTCGCCGTCAGCGACAGCCCACGTCGCCCTTCGCCTGTACCCAAACCCGCAGAGGTCCTGGCCTGCCCCTAACGTCGAGCCGAATCGATTGCTCATCCGTGAAAACTCGCCGACAGCAAATTCAATCCCTCCGGGCTGACTTTGAAACCCGGGAAGCTCTCACCACCAATCTGGTGACCGTTGCGGTCGAGGTAGCGTAGCTCCACATCGTGCACACCGGGCGGCAACTCGAAGTCCCCGATATATATCCGGCCCGGCAAGAACCGGCTGCAACGAAGGTCGGCGTTCTCAGTCAGGTCAGTGGCGACGTCGATGGCCGCCTTCTTCAACCAGCCGGCCAGACCGCCGGTGTCGGCTTCCTTCTTGAGCTTGTGCGCGGCCAGGCCCTTCACGACCGCCCGCGCCACTGTCCGAATGAGGATCATCGACTGCTTCGCCCGGAAGGTCTCGCGCGCCACCGAGCCGACATCCTCGATCAACCGAAGATGCCCGACCGGCATGCCGTCGACAAGAACTTCCAGCGTCGTCACCTGTGATGGTCGATCCGCCAGTTGCGGGATGGCGAACTTGAAGTAGAAGTCGGCCCCGACATCGATCGGGAAATGGGCATATTCGGTGTCCTCTTTGCCGGGCCCATCGTACAGCACCTGCACCAGGTCGAGGTCTTTGTCGGTGCGGATGCGCAGGTTGAGCGCCTCCTTCACCGGCGCCAGACCCGTCAGGGCTACGACGCTGAGCAAGGCGCCGTCGTCGGCCTCGTACCTGACCTGTGGCGGATCGAACCCGTAGATGTGCGGCTGCTCTTTGAAGGCTGCCAACAACAGATTATAATCGATGTTCGCGTCGTCCCATTTGCCGTCGGCGGCGTACATGTGCATGCTCAGCCACCGGGCGAAGGCGTCATTGTGGAAGCGGACTTTGTCTATGTCGTAGTCGATTTGGATGCGGGCGGTATCATCAGGGCTGCCACGTTCGAGTTCACGAGCCGCCTGGGCGTACTTGTCTTCGAGGTTGTTTAGCTTGAGGTTGGCCTGTCGAATCTCGACGAAGGCCCCGTCATAGTTGCCCAGTTGCAGGTAGTTCAGCGCCGAGATCAGATCGGAGTAGAGTATCTCGTAGTCCTCGCCGGCGTATTCCAGGGTGTTGTCGTTGAGCAGCATCGAAGTCGCCGCCCGTGAGATCGATTTGGTGAACAGCTCCTCAGCGGCGATGTCGGCCAATTCGAGTTTCTGGTTGCTGCTCTCCCAGCGCCCGGCGTAGTGGTTGAGGAAGCCGGCATCCAGGAAGTACACCAGGCGGTCTTTGTCGCCGTACTTGCCATCCTGGCGAGCCGACTCGATCATCGCTGCGGCCGAGTCGGCTCGGCCCGACAGCAATTCCGCCGAGATCGGTTCATAGAATCCCTTGCGGGTCGCCATTGAACCGCAGCCGGACAGCAGCAAGGCCATGACCGGCAGCCAGATGAATTGGTAGAATCGGATCATTGCGGGCTGGATCCGATTACGATTTCCACTTACCCTGGGTGATGCCCTTCTTGATCTTCTTGCTGCCGATCCAGACCTTCTCCATGGTCTCGATGTTGATCAACTCGAGGTCTGTCTGGTAGTAACGTACCTGCTTTCCGCCCTCTTCGTCGATGATTGTCTTCAGGGCGCCCTGCAGGATGAAGTCGGCTCCGGTTTCCTCGCGCATCCGCTTGGCGGTCTCGCGGGAGGCGAATTCCTGCTGTTCCTGACGTTCTTCGCGAATCTCGGAACGCGCCTCCTTGCTGGCCACAAAACGGACCGAACCGCTGTTGATGAGCTCACGTTCGAAGTCCGAGATGAAAGTCTCCATCTCGATGTGTTCGGCGGTCCTGTTGCGAATCGTGCCGACTGTGACAACGGGCATTGCACCCTTCTCGCTTGTGAAGCGGGTCAACCAGGCACGGCTAAGCGCGTCGCTGACCATTTCCTCAGCCACCAGGCGGGAATCGGTGTCGTTCCATCGCCCGCTGAGGTCGGTTACAGATTCGGTGTCCAGGCGGGTGACTGTCTTGCCGCCCCCGCAGCCCGACACAAAAGCCAGGACCGCAAACATCACAATCAGGGCCATGAACGTCTTCATAACGGTGTCTCCTTCAGCCATATTGTAAGTCACTATCTCACTACCGATCGAGTTATCACTTCTTCAACTCTCCAGACATCAGGAACGGTATGTCTGCAGACCCGCTCCATCAACAATTATATCGGTCATGGCCACTCTGGCGCCACGCTAATTGCGCTCCAGGCGGGACGAGCGGATGTTCAGATTTCGCACATCGGCCCCGGGGGCCACAGCCTAAGCTGCCTGTCGAGAGTGCCGATAACTGACAGTGGTGGGCCAATCAAGTCAATTCGCCGCGAGGCGCAGGTCGGGTTAAGGGTGGGTTGAATGCTTAAGGGGGCACTACAACGCTGACAGGAGAAGAGATGTCGCAGCAGTGGATCAGTCCGCAACATTCAAGAGGCCTGATGTATGCGCTCGTGCTAGTGTGTGGCCTGACGGTTGTCCTGACCTTGCTGCACAACTGGCGTACTGCAAGTCACGTGGAGCGGGTTTTTGCTCCGTTGGTTGATGCTGTGGCCGAGTCAAGAATCCTCGTCACCCGCTCTCATGTACTCCTGGAAGAGATGATTCTGGGTGAACGTTCGCCCGACACCGCCGTCCTCCAATCCCGGCTGGACAGCGCTGCCGGGCATCTGGGGTCGATGATTGAGGGCGGGACCAACAAGCAAGTGCTGCCTCCGGATGATGAGGGCTTTCTGTCCGCCGTCAAGGCCGTTCAGAGCCTGGTTGACACACTGCGTTCACTCTCCCTCATGCGACTCGATGCTATCCATGACCCTACACCGGCGGCAGCCCTCTTCAATGAATACCATGATTCTTATCATCAAATGCTGGACTTGTCCGAACAACTGGATGCCGATCTTCACAGGACAATGAAAACACAGATGCAGTCATTTCGGACGACCCAGATTGTCCTGATCGCGATGTGCATACTCGCCACGTTTACGATTATGCTTGCAATGCGCATCTACCACAGCAATCGCCGACGCGATTGGCAGACCCTGAACGAGCTGAATAAGCGTCTCAGAGATGATATCGACCGTCGTCGGTCGGCCGAGCAAGCCTTGCGGACAAGCGAGGCGATGTTTCGAGCCATCACCGAGAACTCGGCCGACATCATAATCATCGCAGATGCCAATGGGTGCTGCAAGTACGTGACACCTTCGTTAGAGCGCCTCAGCGGCTTCACGGTCGACAATGTCCTTGGCCATCCGCCGGACAGGTTCGTGCACGCCGAGGACCTGCCACTGCTAAGGGGAGCTATCGCGAGGGTTATCGAGAGTCCCGGGGAAGTTGTGCGACTCGAGAGACTTCGCGTAAGGAGTGAAGAGGGTGACTGGCTCAGCATTGAGGCCGTGATCACAAATCAGCTTGAGTCACCCGGCGTTGAAGGACTCGTCGTCACGTGTCGCGATATCAGCGAACGCCGACGAGTCCTCGACGACTTGCGTGAGAGCGAACATCGATTCAGAACCATTGGGGCATCGATTCTGGATGCCCTGGTGATGATTAATGCCGACGGAAGAGTGGAGTACTGGAATCCGGCCGCCGAGAGGATGTTCGGGTACAAGTCAGAAGAAACACTTGGGCGGAATGTGCACGCTCTCATCATGCCTGAGGAGTATGCCGCCAGGTACGAAGCGGGCTGGCGTAACTTCAAGAAGACCGGCAAAGGCCGCGCGATTGGCAAGGTGCTGGAACTAAAGGGCAAGCGTCGCAGCGGCGAGGTTTTTCCGATCGAGATCGCGCTTTCTGTAGTCTCGTGGCGGGGCGAATACTGGTCAACGGCGGTGATCCGCGACATCTCCGAACGCAAGAAGGCCGAGGAGGACTTGCGTGAGTACGCCCAGAGTCTCAGCGAGGCCAAGGAAGCTCAGGAGGACAATTCGCAGCGATTGGTCCAGCTCATCCAGGAACTCGAGATTGAGAAGGCCAGAGCCGAGAAGGCCACGCAGGTCAAGAGCGAATTCCTGGCCAATATGAGCCACGAGATTCGGACACCGCTAAACGGAATCATCGGTATGACCGATCTTGCGCTGGATGATGAGCTCTCCGTTGAACAGCGTGAATGCCTTGAGATGTTGCGCTCTTCTGCGGATCACCTGATGCAACTGGTTAACGACATTCTTGACTTTTCCAAGTTTGAGGCCGGCAGGATGGAGCTGGAGGCGATTGAGTTTTCTCTGCGCGACCTGTTGGCGTCGTCGGTCGAGCCCCTTGTCCTCAAGGCCGCCCAGAAATCGATAAATCTGACAACGATGGTCAGTCCGCTCGCGCCGGATGCAGTCGTTGGAGATCCGGGGCGATTGCGACAGGTAGTCATCAACCTCGTCGGCAACGCAGTCAAGTTCACCGACGAAGGCGAAGTTGCGATTCGCGTGGAATTCCAGTCCGATTCAGAGAGCGGCAATTGCTTCCACTTCGCCATTTCTGATTCCGGAATCGGCATACCGGCCGACAAGCAGGACAACATCTTTGAGAGCTTCACCCAGGCAGACGGCTCAACAACTCGGGAGTATGGCGGGACCGGACTTGGGACCACCATCTCGCGCCAGTTGGTAAGAATGATGGACGGTCACATCTGGGTTGAGAGCCCGACCAACCAAAGTGGCGTCGGCGGACCGGGCGCTACCTTACATTTCACGGTGAGGTTGGGCCTGGCTGATGGTCAGGTCGCCATGCCGGATACGAGAGATTCCCTCCAGGCCGGTCGCGCTCTGGTTATCGATGAGGCCACCGATCGCCGCAACCATCTGGCCGCGTTGCTCGAAAACTGGGGGATGGACGTAACCGGCGAGAAAGACCTCCTGTCCGCGCGGCCCATCCTCGATCAGACGCCACGGAATGAGTGTGGGTTTGACGTAATCATCGTAGACGAAGCGGCCCTGGAAGGCCGATGGAAAGAGGACGGTGCTGGACCAGCCGATCTCCAGGGCGTGGGCACTACCCCTATCATCCTGATGGTGTCAGGCTATGGCGGTAGTGAGTCGCTTAAAAACGTCGGGGCAGCAGCGCGGATGACATTGAGAAAGCCGCTGAACCCAAAGAAACTGCAGGGCGCGCTGAGGCAATTGTTATCCAGTGGAGGGGCTGAAACGAATGAACCGTACCTGCATGCCGGAAGCCGAGAACGCGACCCGGAAGCAGGTGATGAGATGTCGTATCGGAGCGGACCGGGACGAATTCTCATTGCCGAAGACAATCCTGTCAACATGAAGCTGGCGCAGCGTCTGCTCGCGAAGAGAGGATACGATGTCATGTCCGTAACCGATGGTCGAGCAGCCGTCGACGCTGTCAGCAAGTATACTTTCGATGCTGTGTTGATGGATGTGCAGATGCCTGTCCTGAGTGGCCTTGAGGCGACAGCCGAGATACGTCGTCTGCCTGACAGGGCAGCCTCGATCCCAGTAATTGCCATGACGGCCAACGCCATGGTTGGTGATCGCGAGGAATGCCTTCGGGCGGGAATGAATGACTATGTAAGCAAGCCGATCGAGCCGATAGACCTATATAGAGTGCTGGAACAGCACATCGGGAAGAACGCCAACAACGATGTCGCTGAAGATGCGATCATGAAACGAGAAGGGCAGACGGTGACAGTATTCAACCGAGATCGGGCTCTGGCGGCTGCCGACGGCGACGCCGAACTGGTCGTGGAACTGCTGACCATGTTTCGCGAGTCATCCAAAGAAATGATACGTGCAATCGAGGAGGCCATTAAATCGGCGTCAGCCGGCGAGTTGAAGGTGGCGGCCCACACCCTGAAAGGCTCGCTGGGCAATCTCGGCGCAGCGGCGGCGGCGGACGTGGCCCAACGATTAGAGACCATGGGGCTCGACGGTGACCTTGCCGGGGCGACCGAAGCCCTTGAACGCCTTGTAGAGGAAGTTGACAGATTCGAGCGCTCCGCGACCGCATCTATGGAGGCCGGAGCCTGATGCGCATCTTGGTTGCCGAAGATGATCGGTCATCGCATGCCCAGCTTAGCAGGACGCTGGTGCAGCAGGGGCACGAGGTCAGGTGCGTCAGATCAGCCGAGGAGGTCGCCCAGCTAACCGCAGCGGATATCGAGTTTGATCTGGCTTTCCTGGTCATCGCTCCGCCGGTGTTCGACGGCCTGGCCCTGCTCGACACGTTCCTGAACCGGGACGGGCAGGCGAAGATCCCCGTGGTGCTGTGCGCCGATAGGGCCGAAAGAGACAAGCTGGTACGCGGCCTTCAGGAGGGAGCTACTGATTGTCTGGTTTCGCCTTTCGACTCCGGTGTCCTGCGGTCTACTATAGCGCGCGCCATTCGAGCCGAGGGTGATGCGGTGCTGGTTGTCGATGACGACGAGATGATCCGCAACATGCTGGTCGGGGTGCTCTCGCGCTCCGGGTACAAGGCATTGGCGGCGTCGGGCGCGGACGAAGCACTGGCGATAGTGCGAACACGCAAGATAGGGCTCGTTCTTTCTGACATCCTGATGCCGGTTCGGACCGGCCTGGATCTGGTAATACGGATCCGTGAGGAGTTCCCGAGCCTCCCGGTAGTTCTAATGACCGGATACACCGATCGCTTCGATCCCGATGAGGCTCGGCAGGCCGGCGCCGATCAGTTCGTGGGAAAACCGTTTCGCTCCGAGGACATTCTGAACACCGTGCACGTCCTGATGTCGCCCGAGCGAGAATAGTCTCGCCGGTGCCGATCTTCAAACGACAAAGTAACTCAATCATGGGTCCCGGTTGCCGATACAGGCAATAGACCAAGAGGCTGGTGCACATCTGCCCGCAGGGCAAACAACACAGGGACCGACACTTTGAAGATACTCATCGCGGAAGACGAGCCGATCTCGCGCAAGCTGCTGGCGACCAATCTGGCCAAGTGGGGCCATGACGTCATTGTCACGGCGGATGGAATGGAGGCCGCGCAACGACTGGACGATCAGACTGAAATCAGAATGGCCGTTCTCGACTGGATGATGCCCCATCGGGACGGGCTGGATATATGCCGCGAGATCAAGAAGAATCGCGACGGCGAGTTTGTTTATGTCATCATGCTGACCGCCAGGACCCAGAAGGACAGTATTGTTACGGCGCTCGACGCCGGGGCCGACGACTATGTCACGAAGCCGTTCGACGCCGCGGAGCTTCGCTCGCGAGTACGCGCCGGCGAACGAATAATCGCCCTCGAATCACGCCTGACCCAGAAAATTGATGAACTCAAGGATGCGCTCGCACACGTTAAGCAGCTACAGGGAATTATCCCCATCTGCGCCTGGTGCAAGAAGATTCGCAACGACCAGGATTTCTGGTCAAGCGTCGAAGATTACATTGGCGAGCACTCGCAGGCCGAGTTCTCCCACAGCATATGCCCCGCGTGCCGTGACGAACACTTCGGCCAGCTCAATGCCAGTACCAGACAGGTACAGCTTGAAGGCGAAAGCGCTTCGGAGTAAGGTTGCTGCCTCTCAGTAGATTATCAGCTCAAAATGAGCAACATCCAGAGGGGCCGTGCTGCCCTCCTGGAGAAGCCTGAGAGAAAGGGTGGTTCGGCCGATCGCGAGGCTCCTGAACAACCACACTTGCATCGTGGCATCATCGTCGGTGCGAAATGTCTGCTCGATCAGGTCGAGCATATTTCGGTCGATCGGCTCAATCCACGACCACATCCTGTGTTGACCCAAATCGGCCGGTAATTCGATGCGGAAGAACTGGCCGACCTCGCCCACGATCGCCACTGCCGGGTCATTATAGGCCGGCGTCTCCGCCGAGCCCAGAGTCGTGAAGCGCCAGCGCGGCGACGGCGTGCACAAGCCGGCGGGATCGCAAGCTACGACGCGCCAGTAGTAGGTAGTTGCATATTCGAGTGACGCCAGCTCATATTCGGCCACGTCGAGGCCGCCGGCCATCAATTCCGGCAGCGGCGACTCGCCGAAATACAAATCATACGTCAGCGCCTGACCCTCGGGATCTTCGCTTTGCCATCGCAGAGTCAGGCCCAACGGCATCCCGTCGGCATCGGCGCCCGGAGCCCCATTGACTGTGGACGCATCCGGGACAGTGGGAGGTTGGTTGGTCGAGTCCACACCACCATTGCCGCAACCCGGTTCTGCGAGAAGAGTAATCAGGGCGACGCCTATCGACGCCGCCCCGCATATGTACCGTGGTAAGCACATGCCTGCCTATTTCAGCAACAGCATTTTCTTTGACTGCGACTGCTCGCCGGCCGTCAGACGATACAGGTAGACTCCGGTGGAGACCTCCTTGCCGTGATCGGTCCGACCATCCCAGGTGATTTCATGATCGCCGGCCGACTGGACGCCCTCGAACAGGGTTCGAACCTTGCGGCCCAACAGGTCATAGATGGTCAATGTCACCTGCTGACGTTGACTCAGGTGATAGCTGATAGTCGTGCCGGCGTTGAACGGATTCGGGTAGTTGTTCTCGAGGCGGAAGTCGGACGGCGTCGGGGTATCGTCGTCACCCACATCGAGCGACAGGGTCGGTGACGTGCGAATGCGGATGGCCACATCATCACCTTGGCCGGCGCCGAGGTCATACCAGGAACCTGAAGCGCCGTTGGAAGAGATGTAGGTGGTGGCTATCTCGGCCGGGGACACGGTGTCGGCGACCATAGGGAAGGTGTACGATGAGTTGGTGATCTTGACTACTGCGTAAACATCTTCACCCGCCGATACCTGAGGCGCCGAGGAGAAGGCGATCGAGTGGTAGCCGGCATTGGTGAAGCTGGTATCTAGTTTCGAGGCCAGGAGGGTCGACGGGGTAGTGCCGTCGAAGTCGTCGTAGAGGTAGACGTCGACGTCGGTAGTGACGTCGTTGGTCCAGAATTCGACCCGGGTGACATAATGATCCGAGCTCACGATGAACTTCGACAGGCCCCAGCACGTTGTTGCGCTGTATCCCCACGAGGTGCTCCAGCCACCTTCGTCATAGTAATAGAGATCGCTGGTGCTCGAGTAATCCTGCCAGCCGGCAATAGTGGATGACCACCGGCCGATATTGGCCGACTCGTAGGCGATAGTGAAGTAGCCGGCTTCGGCGCCGTAGCCGCAGGTTCCGCCCCACGATGTACCCCACGAGTTCTTGACAATCCAGCCGCCGGTACCCCCGGCGTGGGCGAGGTCATCATCCCAGCCCACTATCGTCACCGCGTGGTTGGTCGTATGGTCGTCGGTATAGTGAAGCGTATAGGAACCGTCGTAGGCGTTGAACTCGGTCTGCCAGGAGTTGTCATTGGCGTCACCGGCATAGAGGCTGGTGTAGACCGGGCCGTGGTCATGGATGTACTGCTTGAGGGTGGCGGTGGACGGCGTGGTGTTGCTGGAGATAATATGCCAATCCAGCAGGGTGTGCTGATAAGTGCAGCCGCTGTTACACGCAACGTCGGCGGCCACATAAGGGTCGCATGACTCGAGGGTTGTTCCCTGTTTACTCAGGAAATCGGCAATCATTTCGTAGTTACCGCCGCTGCAGGAGCTCTCGTAGTAGTGGCATTCCTTGAGGTTGTTCTCGGAGAAATCGTAAGTACTGCCCCCGTCGATCAGTATCCGTGACTCGAAATTGGCCGCTACTCCGAAAGTATAGCAGGCCCCACAGCTTCCCTGGTTCTTGATCGACGTGACTTTGCCTTCGCTGCGCCAGTCCCATGAGGAGGGCAGCGATGAGACCTTTCCGGCCGGCGGCGCGGCTTCGGTCAGGTGCGACAGATCGTGCCCCGGTGGTATGAACCCACGTCCTTCCGGCAGATCAATATTCTCAGGAGTGTAGGTTGGGGCGACGCTCGGCTGCTGGGCCATCAAGGCCACCGAGGCGCACAGCATTAGAAGCGCTGTAATGGTGATCACTCGATACATAGACAGCTCCCTTATGTGCTTGCTGTTAAATCACTTCACGTTTGGCGTTCCTGCTTGTGTTATCGGTTGTCACGATTCCCTGCTGAACCCCCGATCGCTGGTAGACAAGGGCGGGCCAATTCGATAAGTCATCAGGGATCATGAGGTTAGCGTAAATTGGGTTCGTTTTGCCGTTTTTCGACCGACGGTATTGAGGCTGTTGCGATTTTGACAGAGCCCGGATCGCCACGGCTCTTCATGCCCGCCGGTCTTGTCTACTGGCCGCCCTTGCCGATTCTGGTCGATTTCTGCTGCTAACTTGTGGCGCCGGGGAGGGCCGGCGATTGACCATACCCACTCGACCAACCGGGGATTCCGTCCCCGGTAGTGGATATCTTCGGTCTCCGGCTTGCAGCTTCGGCTGCCCGGCCTGCAGGGGACTCTCGCCTGCACAGGGTTAGCGCCCCGCGCGGCCCCTACACAAAAACCCCGCCGGATGGGGCGGGGCTTTGTCATTGGAATTTACCTGGACGTGTTACTCGAAGGACTTGAGTGCTTCCTCGCGCGTGTCGAAGCTTTCGAAAACTGAGATCAGGCGGGTGATTGTCAACACCGATTCGATTTTGTCGATATTGCTCAGGACAAAGCGCCCCCCGGCATTCTTGACCGTGGTCAGGGCTGAAATGAGCATGCCCAGGCCGACCGAGTTCATCCAGTCGACATCTTTGAGGTCGACCACGAAGTTCTTCTTATTCTGATTGATGTACTCGTGTATCTTGCCATGGAACATCGTGGTCTCTTCACCGCCCATTATCTTACCGCTGACATCCAGAACAACTACGTTGCCCTGCAGGGTATCATTGAATCTCATCAGTGTACCTCTCTATCTTCCAGGTTCATCCACTTGCGTTGGCAACGACAGGCGGGTCGTCGGGCGCACTATTCATTCGGGGCATTATAGACAAGCCCCCAACGCGGCACAAGTGGTTTTTGGGAATGTCCCGCGCCCGATCAAGGTGCGCGATATAGTATCACCGCCCGGCGCCCATGATGAAGCCCGCCCCGGAAGTCGGGACGGGCTTTGCCGTTGAGGCATCGCTACGCGAAGGGAGATCAATCGTAGCCGACGAACTCCTGTTGCCAGCCGATGCGGAAGAATTTCCGGACCATCGGGGTCTCAGGCGGGAGGTTCGTCGGGTCATCAAGATCGGTATCGTAGAACCAGTTGCGGATTGGCGCCTTGTAGAAGCTGCCGTAGGACCAGGGGCCGGTTGCCTGGCGTGACGCCCACAGGCATACTGCGGAGCCGCGCCAGTTGAAGTTCCGACTGCCCCAGTCCTCCAGGAAGCGCGGCAGATTCTCAAACCCTCCGGAGTAGGCTGTGTTCGTGGTAAGCACGTTGCCGGTCATATATGAGGCGTTGACCGTCGTGTGGTTGGGTTTGTTCTTCGACGACAGGGCCCAGGTCGACTTATTGTCATCCCACTGGTCGGACAGGAAGGTTACCGCGTCGCCCATGATGGCGGCCGGTTTCTTGTCTACTGTATTGTAGTCGCCCCAGGTGTACACCGGGTTGAAGCTCGCCACGGTCAGCCCGGTGTCGAGTTCCTGAGCATTCCAGAGGCGCAGAGCCGGGAACTGATTGCCGGCGGTATCGGTCGAACTATGGTAAATGACGCCGTTGCGAGGCGCCAGGTTGATCGTCCCCAGGCCGGAGATGTTGAAGGTCGAGTCATACAGCGCACCGAGATTGAGGTTGGCGGCATCGACATTCTTTCCCTCGCGACCGTCGTAGAAGTCATCCTCGACAATATCCAGGACACCCTTGGCCACCAGGCTGTCGGTGACATTGTACCAGGCGGAGTCGGCCCAGTACCAGGCGGTATCGTTGACTATCTTGAGGGTGGCCTTGTGTTCGTACGAGTCCGGATTCCCGGCGCCCGGCTTGATGAGCAGATGTGCATCACCGGATGCCGCGCCAACCAGCGGTACATTGAGCTCTTCCTGTCCGTGACTGACATCCTGGACCCTTCCCTGCCAGCGTCCGACCGAGGAGTCATACCACGCGGCGTCGTTGGCGTCGAGCCACCCGGCGCCGTCACGCATGGACACGTAATTGCCGTTGGCATCCTTGATGTTCACGTCGCCGTTCGAGGTCCCCTGGGGGCACCCGGGTTTGCGGCCGTGGTAGATGCCGCCAGCGGCCGTGATGTAGCTGTCGATATTCAATGTACCGCCGGTTTGCAGGAAGATATCCCCGTTGGAGTGCACCCGGCCGATCAGGTTCATGTCGGGGCCGGGTGCGATCTCGAGAGCGTCGCCATAAAAGATAGCGAACTGGAAGATCGGGATCAGTGCGGTCTCGAATGACTGCGACATGACGACGCGCGCATTGTCGACATGATTCACCGCGGTGTCGATGATCGTGAATGACTTCACCAACGCGTGCAGGCCTGCTAGAGTGCCGTGCGGTAACACTCGCATGGAGGCCGGACCGTTATCCTGGGTGTAGTAGGTTACCGAGCAACCATTGAGAGATTCGGTGCCGGTCGGCATCGTGGTCGGCGGCAACCCGGTCGTGACATACTCGTTTTGAAGCTGCGCGGCAGCGTGTTCCAGACCTGCCTCGGCGGCGTAGAACGCCCGCATCTCCTGTAGTTCGTTGCCGGCGATATTCGACTCATCGTCGGATGTCGAAAGAGCCGCCAAACCGAGCAGGGTCAGCATGCCCATCATGATCAGGGCTATCAGCGCCGCGAAACCGTCTTGCGATCTAAGGTATCTCAACATGGGAGGACCCCCTATTCGATGGCGATATTGCGCAGCGACACCGCGGTCGAATAGGTGCGCGTGCGATACGGTGTTTCGGAATTGCCCGTCTGCTGATTGGATCGACCGCTGACCGTGATCAGAATCTCGCGGACATTCTCCACCAGGGCCGGCTCGGCGTACACCGAGTCGTTCTTCATTCGGTAATTGAATTGCAGGTCGTATATGTTGTCAGCGTAGATATGCGGATTCTGTCCCGGGATTTTGACCATCAACCTCGGGTGATCGGGGTCGGTCGTGTTGTCGACATAGAACTTCACCTGGTTGATCTTCATGACGATGGCGTCGGCGCCGTACTTCTTCGATAGCGGCATCGTATTGTGCTGGATGTGAAGGGCCGCCTCCTGCACATGTGTGATCTCGAACCACTCGCCGCCGCCGGAGTCCGGCTCGAATATGTATACCCAGTCATCGTCCTCGAAACAGCTTACGTCTGTAGCACATTTTAGCTCGGCGGAGGGTTGAGGCATCGGGGCCGAAAGGTAAGTGTCGCAGTCCCCGGTGCGATAGTTGAGCGTAATCGTGTCCGGGTCGGCGTCCGATGCTACAATGGCGGGCATGCCGGTCGGAAGGTCGAAGCCGGCCATACGGCAATGGCGCGCCAGCTCATCGATTGAGGCCCTGACATTCTGCTGAATCTCGGCCACATCCTCCTGAATCAAGTACTGTTCGTGCTGGGTGATGTAGGTTCGGAAGATGGCCATAGTAATGATCCCGGTGATTGCCAGAGCCACCATTACTTCGAGGAACGACGTCCCCCGGATACTCCGCAGTCTTCGTAGTATGCGTTTCATCATTGCACCTATATGATCTGGCTTGACGTTCACCGTTATGGGGTCTTGAAGAAAGATGTCAGGGTGTCGACCTGGGTTTTGCTCCGGATGTCCTCCCAGGTTATTTCCATCGTGACTTCCTTGAGAAAGGCTGCCACACTGTCGACCGTGTAGGTCAATTCGAACCCGTCGATCGTGTCGCTGTAGGTTCCGGGCGCCTCGTTCAGTGTCCGGAGCTGCTCGAGTCGTTGCTGCATCACCTGGGTGGAGGCCGTCGTCTTGCCGGACCAGTCATTTGAGTCCAGCGCCACCATGGCCAGGTTCAGAAGAATCAGTAACGACACCGAGGTCAGAATCATGGCGATAAGGACCTCCAGAAGACTGAGGCCGTCCTGGCTTCGTACCTTGCGAATGTATTTTCTCATGGGGCCAATCCTCACTTCTTTGCCGGGAAGTACTTCAAACCGCGTGCCGGAGGCGGAGGGATTCTCCCCGACCGAGACGTGCGCACGCTAAGGTTATGCGAAACAAGCCCTTGCAGCCAGAGTCGGGTCGCCGGGGCCGCCCGGGTGCACGCCGCCAGACCGGATGCGCCGACCAGAATCGCGTCAATCCACCCCGGCTGACCAACAGACTGTGGGGAACACCCTACACCGACAGCACATTCTATATCACTGAAACAGGCTGTCTCGGTCAGACATCTAGTAGCTGACAGGATTGCAGGATACAAACTATGCCATCAGCATCCGAAGTGTTTGTCAGGGCTCTCAAGAATGAGGGCGTCGAGTATGTCTTCGGCGTACCAGGGGAAGAGAATATCGATTTTCTGGAGGCCATGCGCCGTTCCGACATCAAGTTCATCCTGACCCGGCATGAGCAAGGCGCGGGCTTCATGGCCGACGTCTATGGACGCCTGACCGGCAAGGCCGGCGTCTGTCTTTCGACCCTCGGCCCCGGCGCCACCAACCTCCTGACGCCCTTGGCCGACGCCTTTCTCGATCACTCGCCGGTAGTTGCGATAACCGGGCAGGCCGATACCCTGCGCCTGCACAAGGAATCGCACCAGTATGTCGATATCGTCTCGGCTTTCGGCTCGGTCACCAAGTGGAACACCCGCATCGGGCGGCCGGATATGGTGGCCGAGGCGGTGCGGAAGGCCTTCAAGTTGGCCGAGGCGGAGAAACCGGGCACCACGCATCTCGAATTCCCCGAGGATGTCGCAGGCGAACCCTGTGAGAAGCCGAAGTATCTGAGGGTGCGCAAGGTCCGCCGCCCCGCCCCCGACTACAAGGCCTGCGTCTCAGCCCTTGACCTGATTCGAAAAGCCAGAAGACCGCTGATCCTGGCCGGCAACGGCGCCATCAGGAAGCGCGCCATCAAGCAGCTACGGATATTCCTGGGGAAGACCGGCATGGCTGTCTGCAACACTTTCATGGGCAAGGGCGCGGCAGGCTTCGATTATCAGTACAACCTCTACACGGTCGGAATGCAGTCGCGCGACCACATAAGTTGCGCCTTCGAGGAGGCTGATCTGATCATCTGCATCGGCTATGATATTGTCGAGTATGCGCCGCAGTTCTGGAACCCCGACGGCAAGCACCGGATTCTCCATATCGATTTCGATCCGGCGGAGGTGGACTACCATTACGAACCCGAGGTGGAGCTGGTCGGTGACCTGGCCTCCACGCTCTGGGAACTGAATCAGCAGATCGACGCATCGATTCCCGTCGACACGGGCGGATTCGCCCTGAAGTACCGCCGGAATATCCTGGACGACATCCACGAATTCGATGACGACGATTCCTTCCCTATGAAGCCGCAGAAGATCCTCCACGATGTTCGCCGGGTGCTGGGAGATGAGGATATAGTTGTCTCCGATGTCGGAGCGCACAAGCTGTGGGTGGCGCGATCCTACCTTGTCCACGAGCCCAACACCTGTATCATCTCGAACGGCTTTGCCTCTATGGGCATTGCCCTGCCCGGGGGAATTGCGGCCAGGCTGGTCTTCCCGGAACGCAAGGTATTGACCATTTCGGGAGATGCCGGTTTCCTGATGAATGTTCAGGAGCTGGAGACGGCGGTGCGACTGGGCACGCCAACCGTCAACATGATCTGGTCCGACGGAACCCTGGGGCTGATCGAGTGGAAACAGCAGCGCAAGTTCGGCCGGGCTTTCGGGACGCGCTTCGAAAATCCCGATTGGGTCAAAATGGCCCGGTCCTTCGGAGCGCAGGGGATGAGGGTCCGCAAAGGAGACGACCTCCAGGCGGTGTTGAAACGCGCTTTCCGCGCCCGCAAACCGGTTGTCATCGATGTCCCGGTCGATTATTCTGAGAACACCCGGCTGACCGAACGACTGGGCAAGCTGGTCTGCCCGGTGTGAGCAGACAAAAACAGGCTATTCGACAGGAGACGGATATGGCCAAGCGCTACAAGATGTATCTGGGCGGCGAGTGGGTCGACAGCAAAGACACCATCGAGGTCCGCTCGCCCTATGACGGCAAACTCGTGGGCACAGTCGCTTCAGCGACCGCCGAGCAGTATACGGAGGCGATCAGACTCGCCGATGAGGCATTTGCAGTCACCCGCGAACTGCCGAGCTACAAACGTGAGGAAACCTGCCTGGGGATCTCGGCCGGACTGGAGAAGAACCGGGAGAAGTTCGCCACCATGATGGCCCGCGAGCTCGGCAAATCGCTGAAGGACTCGCGCGGCGAGGTAGCCCGGGCGATCAACGTCTTTAAGGTCGCCGGTGAGGAAGCCAAACGCCTCGGCGGGGAGATCATGGACCTGGACTGGACCACCGGCGCCGAGGAGCGCTTCGGCCTGGTGCGTCGTTTCCCGCGCGGTGTTATCGGCGGCATTTCTCCGTTCAACTTCCCCCTCAATCTTGTGGCGCACAAGGTGGCTCCGGCAATAGCCTCCGGCAACACCTTCGTGTTGAAGCCGGCCTCGGCCACGCCGATCCTGGCCCTGATGCTGGCCGAGCTGATCGACAAGACCGACCACCCCAGGGGGGCGGTTTCGATACTGCCGGGATCTTCAAAGGAGTCCTCCCCCTTACTCAAGGATCCGCGGGTCAAGATGATCACGTTTACCGGCTCATCGGAAGTCGGCTGGTGGATAAAACAGAACGTCGGCCAGAAAGAGGTCGTGCTCGAGTTGGGCGGCAACGCCGGAGTGGCGGTGGCCGATGACGCCGATCTGGAATGGGCTACCGATCGTCTGCTTACCGGCGCCTTCGCTGTCGCCGGCCAGAGTTGCATCTCGGTGCAGCGGATCTATGTACACACCGACGTCTACAATCGATTCCTGAAGATGTTCAAGACGAAGGTCGAGAAGCTCCGCACCGGCGACCCGCTCAGCGACACGACCGACATCGGGACCATGGTCGACGAGGAAGCAGTGCGCCAGACCAAGGACAGCATAAGGCAGGCCGTCGAAGGCGGCGCCAGGGTGCTGACCGGGGGGACTTCGCGCGGCAACATCCTTCGCCCCACCGTTCTCACCGATGTCAAGACCTCAATGGATGTCTGCTCGAAGGAAGCCTTTGCGCCGATTGCAGTGGTGTTCAAGTACCGCAACTTCGAAGCAGTAGTTAACCAGATCAACAACTCGGAGTTCGGGTTGCAGGCCGGGATCTTCACCAACCGGATGAAGGATGTCTTTTACGCCTTTAAGCACATTGAGTGCGGCGGCGTGGTGATCAATGACGTTCCGACGTTCCGCGCCGACCATCAGCCTTACGGCGGGGTGAAATCATCGGGGCTGAAGCGCGAGGGTGTCAGGTATGCCATCGAGGACATGACCGAACTGAAAATCCTCTCGGTGAATCTCAAGACCGAGTGAAAAGCGGTTCGCGTGGTTTTCGGCTCTTCACGCCAAACTCGGGGCCGCCGGGTGCAATTGCCCGACGGCCTGTTCACTCAGCACCCGGTCGCGAATGCTATGCCGGTTGTTTCCGGTCCGTGAAAAACAGCCGGATCATGTAGTAGCACAGTCCCAGCGCCAACAGGAAACAGACGAGGAATACCGCGAAGACGCTCCATTGGGGATTGACCGGGATCGACGACGGATCCCACTGTCCCTCCAGCAGCACAATCCTCAGCACGTGGCGGTTGATCACCATTGCGAACATCGACAGGAAGGTCAGCAGCGCCGCCCAGAGGAACTGCCTGCGGAAGAAGAAATGCAGTCCCCCCAGGGAAAGAACTATCGCTGCGATAACCATCCAGATACCGGCGCTGCGCATGTAGGGCAGCAAGGCCTCGCCGAGCGTGGCGATGTAAACCAGGCCGATCAACATGGTAACGATCATACCGTAAAGGAGTGTCCGCTTGCCCAGCCGGAACATGTCCTCACTCTTGCGCCCGAGCAGGCCGACAAAGAACCCGCCGACGGTGACCGCTCCGGCTATCATATGCAGCCAGCGGAAGATGTAGTTGCCGATATCCTGGTATACGTAGAAGCCCGACTGGTTTGCCCGGTAAGCCGTAGCAATCTCCTCGGGACGTTCGGCCAGATCGAAAGTCGCGCTGTAGACGAACGAGACATAGAGCATTGCGATCATGGCCAGACCGATTAGTACGCTGTAGCTCCGCAGCTTGCTGTAAAAGGCGCCGTAGAGGCAATAGTAGGCCACGATCACTGCGGCGACAATCATCAGAAACGGCCAGGCGCTCATCACCGCAGCACTATACACCGGGCCATAGTAAACCAACTGCAGGAACAGCAACGGTGCAACCCCGAGCGTTACAGTACCGGCCATCAAGACGGGGAACAGCTCGATGAACCGCCTGACGGTAGGATCATCCCACTTGTTTCTGATTCTGGCGAACAGCAGGATCAAACCACCACCCAGCACGAAGTTCATGGCCACGAAGTGCAGGGCCAAGGTGAGCCAGTGCAGGACATTCAGCAGCCACAACGGCGCGGGCAGGAATTCGTATTCCGGCAACATCACTGGCCTCCTTCCTCTTGTGATTTCTCAAGCAGGTATCGAATCAGCGCCTCCCGTTCGACCTCATCGCCGGTGAACGGCGGCATCTCGACCGCCAGGTCGCCGGCCATATCCAGAAGGTCATGATAGTCCGACTCCTCCAGGCCCAGTATCGACTCGGCCTTATCATTGAATCCACCGAAAACATGACACTTGCCGCAACGGATCTCATACACCCTCTCGCCAAGGGCTGATCCCGAGAGACCATAGATGTCCGACAGATGGCGCTGATCCAGATGGGGATATATGTGAGCGGCAATCAGATTGGCCTCTACTTCATCGCCGTAGAATGGCGGCATATTGCCCCGCATGACGCCGACGCCCTTCACCATGCCGGCGATGAAGACTTCGTCGGTTCCATCCAGAGCCGGTTTGAGGGCCTGGTATCCGTTGATGGTGTGGCAGTGACGGCAACTGTGACGCCACAGGTCCGCGCCGTCGTCGCCGGTGCGGTAAACGATGTGCGCGAGCAGCCCATCCTCCTTGTATTGATCGGCCAGCCTGAGCTCCTGCGCGTTACCGTACATGTAATCGTAGATCACGAACGGTTTGCGTACCGATTCGCGGAACCATTCGAAAGAGCCGAACCACACCAGTCCGAGGATGAGCATGGGGATGGTCAGGGCCAGGTGCGCCTGTTTTCGAAGGAGGAATCCGATCAGTACCGTAAGCAGCACAAGGGCCCCGCCGGTCCAGAAGAACAGTGCCCAGGTGAACATCGGCAGAGGCATTCGTGTTACCGCCGCCTGAGTGACCTGGTCGGGGATACTGTGCCAGAACCAGAAGATCGAAGGCAGGATGATGGCCGCGCCGAGGATTGACCACAAGGCGTTGTAGCTGATCAGGCGACCTTTCCAATCGCTCTTCTCAAGACGCGACGCCACCAGCAGGGCAAAGAGCCCGGCCAGCAGTATGGCGATGCCGGTGCGCAACACTAGCGAAGACCAGAAATTGGGATTGAACAAGCCGTCCCAGAAGCTGCCGCTGGTGATCCACTCACCGGGTACCAGCATGAAAGTTATAATACCGTTGATTACGAACAGCGACATCCAGGCGGCGCCGAAGTAAATCCAGCCAATGGTCATGTGGCCCCTGGCCGACATCGTCCTCCACCCGCGGTAGTACAGGATCGCGGCCAGTATCTCGATGATGAAGAAGCACCACTCGGCGGCCCAGCCCCATACGAAATTGTGTATCAACACCGATGTTGCCTGCGGATTGAGAAGCCCGATGATGAACCAGATACCTACTCCGGTCAGGGCGCCGAAAACCAGAGTCACCAGAACGAAGAACTTCGAGAGTCCTTCCAGAAACTCGAGCCGGAGACGGTCGCCCTTCTTCCGGGCCGCCCGCTCGGCCAGTACCAGGTACAGCCCTCCGCCGATGGCGAAGTGGGCTACGAATACATGGACGACCGCAATAGTCGCCATCAGTATCCCGTACCCGATGCCTACATCCCAAAACGGATAGTCCATTCAACTCGCTCCGAATCTGTAGATCATTTCCCAGTGTACCTGCCTAAGTATGCCCATCGGGGCGACCGGGGCAAGTTTTACATAGCCTAAAATGTTACGATCTTGCGAGACCGGTCAGATAGGGATAAGTTCTTACCACATAACGGATAACGGGATCGAGATAGTCTTCATTCTTGCCCGGTGCAAGAAGCCGGAGCAAAGCCTTTGACCCCGGGTGGCCGATGAGTCTTATTATGGTCGACAGACATTTGGTGTAGTCTGACACACCGCGCGACTGTAGAAGTGACAGGACTCGGCATATGGATAATTTTGGCAAGCAACTGTTATGCGCCATCGCCCTGGCGACGGCGGCTGCATTCTTAGCAACCTGTGTTGGCGGCTGCGCTGACGACGATCCCCCTAACGGCGACAGCACCCCGCCGACAGTTCAGAGCACCAGTCCGGTCGACGGCGCCACCGGTGTCCCGACCGATGCGACCATCAGCGTGGCCTTTTCGGAACCGATCGATACCAGCACCATCTCCGACGCCACGTTTATCGTCAGTGGCGATGTAACCGGTACCTACAGCTTCAGCGGAAACACGGTCAGTCTCACGCCGAACGCCGATCTTCAGTATGACTTCAACTACACGGCATTGATCACCACCGGGGTCACCGATCCCGCCGCCAACGCTATGCGCCGCGACTATACCTGGTCGTTCACAACCGAGGTTGATCCGGCCACGATTCCGCCGGTGGTGGTGGCCACTACACCCGCTCACAACGCCTCGTCGGTGAGTGCCGCAGCTCCGATCACGGTTGCTTTCGACAAGACCATGCTGCCGTCATCGTTTACGGCCGGAGCCATTACTCTGTCGCCGCCCGCATCGGGCAGCATCGCCGTGGCCGACAGCATAGCGACCCTCACTCTCGACGACACTCTTGACTACAGCGCTCGGTATACGGTCACGGTCGACACCGTGGTGAGCGATACTTTCGGCAACCGGCTGGCGCAGCCATACAGCTTCAGTTTCACGACCGAGGTCGATCCGCTGATTCCGGTAGCGCATGTTCTGCATCCGCTGACAGATGACATCATTGGCGATACGACCGACGTGGATGTCTACACCGAGCACCCGGTCGGAATCGTCCGGGTCGATTATTATGTCGACAGCGCGCTGGTATACTCCGACAGCGCCGCCCCGTTCGAGTTCACCTGGGATGCCACCGGTTTCGAGATCGGCGGCAGCCACACCCTTCACGTTCTAGCCTGGGACGGCGAGGGGCGGGCTGGTTCGTCGGATACAGTCACTGTCACGTACCTCTGGGAAAAGCTGGTACCCGGAGTCGACAACAACGACCCTTGGCCGACCGACATAAAATGGGCTTTTGCCCGCAGCACCGATACGGTTTTCGAAATGCGCTGGGAGTTCTGGGAGAACTGGTATGATCCCTACGATACCGTTCCCGACGATACGACTCTCGACCTGGCCATCTACTTCGACACCGATTTCAGACAGAGTACAGGTCGAGCGTTCTTTGCGAATAACGATCACCCGCTCAACGGTATCGGAGCAGATTACCAGATAATTATCGGTCTCCATGGCAACAAGGCAATCAACCGGTTCAGCCCGTCGGCCGACAGCTTCGTCACCATTCACGGCCCCGATGGGTTCCAGTACTTGTCGCTGCCTCCGGACACGAATGTGTTGGAGGTGGGCCTGCGCTGGAGCGATCTGGGCTCACCCGCCGACGTGCGATTCGTGGGTATCAACGTGATTTTCACCAACAGCAACAACCCCGGTGAGTTCATTCCCGACTGGTACCCTGACGAGGGGGCGGGCTACATGACCTACAGTCGAGACGGTCGCTGGGTCGGCGAACCGGTGGTCCCTGAGGGAGTTCCTCCGACCGTATCGCGCGCCGTTCGACAGGCGCCTTCCCGGGTCAATCCGTTCTCTGGTCGCTCATCTGTCGAAGACGAGAAGTGAGAGCCTGTTTCTAGGGCGTTGAGCCGGGACTCCCGCTGACGAGCCTTTTCACTCTCGGCTCGGCCGTGGGCCAGACGATCTCGACCACGAACATACCGCGCAAATCACCTTCCCGGAAACCCGTAGCCAGATCATTCGGGTACTTCTCCGCCAAAGTCTGCTGCAGCTCCCGATCGAGCTTCTCCTGCGGGCCATGGCAGTTCAGGCAAAGCTGTCCGGTCCAGATCGGCTTGTGATAGGCAAAGACCTGCAGGCTGTCGTAGTCCTTCCAGACAATCACCTCTTCCAGCGAATCCGACTGACGGAAACGGTCCAGCAATACAGCCTGCAGCGAATCGGGGATGTTGTTCGGACTGCGGTTGCGATCGCTCACGCGGCGGACCAGTATCTGGTGTTCCTCACTGAACTGATCGGCGATAGTGGGCGCTAACTCGCTGCAGACCTGGACAGCATAAGCGGGACCGCCGGCGTTGATGGCAGCCAGCAATTCGCTCTTGAGCTCGCGGCTGAAGTCTCCGACTATCTTGTGAGCCGCCGATGTCAGCAGTTGCTCTCGTTCTCTCAGGGGATCGGCGGCGTCGCCGGTCTCTTCCCTCTGGCCACAGCCGGACAAGAACAGGATCGCGACCAGTAGTGTAACTATCCTTTGCATGTAACCTCCAGGGTTCGACTTCCTTTTGTCTTCAATAAACTGAATGCATAGCTGTCGGACAAGCAAACAACTGCTCAGAATCGAAGGCCAATGTGAATGTAGAAGCGTTTCATATCCCTTTCGCTCCAGCCGTAGGCAAACTGAAAAGGACCGATCGGGGAGTCGAGAGCCAGGATGGCCCCGCCGCCGTGGCGGAATCGTCTGGCCTTGATATCCTCAACACTGGTGAAGACCTCACCCAGATCGTAACGTCCGGTCAGGTATAACCGCCACGGCAACTTGAAACGAACCTCGTGCGACATGTGAAACAGCTTGTCGCCGCCGAGTTGATAAGTCCGCAGGCCCATGAACGACCGCATTCCGCCCATGTAAAATTTCTCCGACGGGGGTAGTCCGGAACGCGAGATGCCGACCGCCAGGCTCGGATGGTAATTGAGTATCGGCCCGAACTGCCAGTAGGCCTCGACCGACGAGTAAAACTTGGTGTACTCGACGTCTCCTCCCAGGAATTCGCCCGCAAACTCGATCTCGAAGAGGTGTCGCTTGCCGGTTTCCGGGAAAGTACGACGGTTGAATGTTTCCACCAGCGACTGCAGATGCAGCACCCGCAGGCCGAAGTCGCTCTCGACTCCTTCCGGCGAGCGGTACTCGACATGTTCGGCCCGCAAAGCTGCGCTGGCCGTGCCGAGACGCGATATCTGCTGGCCCAGACGAAACTCCAGGCCGGTTCGGTTCTCCTTCCGCTCCGCCGTCACCTGGCCCTCACTGTCGTACAGGTACCGGTTCAGGCGGTTATGTAACAGCCTGATGCGCCCGGTCAGATACGTGTCGAAGATCCGATCCGCACGAACCGATGAGTAGTACGACTGGCGGTCCGGCGCATAGCGGGCGTGAAGCCGACCCTCGATACCGGCGCCCAGAAGATTGTCGTCCAGCAGCTCCACGAATTCCTCGGAGTCGTAATCGTCGTGCCAGTGCCAGCCCAGACGCAGTTGGAGGTACGCCTTCTCCTGTACACCCACAACGACCACCGGGCCGTCGTCCGACCGTTTCATTTCAATCGTCACCCGATCGAACAGGTCGGTGCCATAGATATCGGCCTGGCCGCGCGCCGCCAGAGACGACGAATACGGGCGGCCTTCCCTGAGAGGGAAGTTGGCCCGGATAAACCACTCGCGAGTGCGCTCATTGCCCTCGACCTCGATGCGGTGCACCAGGCCCTCATCTAACCCCAGAGCGATTCGATTCGCCTCTGGGTCGATGCTCACACCGGTTATCTCCGCCAGGTCATGACCTCTCTTGCGATACTCGTCGATTATCCGCTCCAGGCCCTGCTTGATACAGGCCCCGGACAGAACCGAGCAGGTGTCGACAAGCAGCGCGGCGATCGTGGAGTCTTCGATGGTCTGATTACCCTCAATGTGGAACGACACTGACGATGCCGGCAGGCCCGGCCGGCTTCGCAGCACCAGGCAGGCCGCCTGTGGCCCCTGTCGGTTCGGCAATGATTCCAACTCGGCCTCCAGCCGGTACAGTTGCCTCTCGATAGCAAGACGGCTTAACTCGCAGGTTAAGCTGTGATCGGTCCACATGCGGCCAACCAGGCTCTGTCTGAGCGAGTCAGACCAGGCGGAAGGAGTCGGTTCGCACGCGACCGAGTCAATCCGATAGCGGCGATCATGATGACGTGCCCTTAGGTGCGAGATAACCGAATCGGCCGCCGCCAGACCCTCGCGGTAACCTACCGCAATCAGGCTGTCGGCGAGATTGAAATCGGAAGTGGACGCCCAGTCGATATCGAATTCAATGACATAGTCGGCGGCTGCCAACTGTTGCCTCAACTTGTCGGCTGTCATTATGCTGGTAGCCTGGTTGGCGATATCGATCGGCGTGACCAGCTCGCTGCGGGGTTGCAGTGGCGAGGCGGTGTTGATTGCAACCACGAAGCCGGTGCTGTCCGAAACAGTTCTGGCCAACTCCACCGGAATCGGCACCACCATGCCTCCGTCCATCAACAGCCTGCCATCGCATTGCAGAGGCGTAAAGGCCAGCGGGAAAGCCATGGTTGCCCGCATCGCATCCACAATCGAGCCGCTATCGAGGACTACGGTCCGGCCCGAAACTATATCGGTTGCTATGGTCTTGAACGGAAGGTGTAGGCGACTGAAATCCCCGTCCGCAAGGTAATTGGCCCGCGAAGTGAGTCTGGTCAGTAGTTCGGTCAGGCGTTGCCCGGCGGTGAGAGCCTGTGGTATCACGGGTCGCAGGCCATCGAGACGGACTGAGAGAATATGCCGGCCGCGCTCCTGCCGCTGGGTGAGGAACATCGACGTTCGGTTTGGCTGGTTCGAGAACATCCCGGATCGATCGATACTGTACACCAGGTCGGCCAAATCGTCGGGGCTGTAGCCGCAGGCGTAGAGACCGCCGACGATGCCGCCGATTGAGGTCCCGGTCAGCCCGGCCACTGCTATACCCTTCTCCTCGAAGGCCTTCAAGGCGCCGATTACCGCCAGGCCACGAGCGCCGCCCCCGGAGAGGGCAAGGGCGACCTCATACTGCCGGGATGAATCGGACGGGGCCGTCCCGTCCAGACCGCCGATAACAATGGTTCGCGCCGGGGCCGTCGCAGCCACCAGCATGAGCACAATTGCAGCAATACTAGTTTTCACTTGCCTATTATAGCCGTCTGTGAGTTCATAACCACAAACCACCGGACGGGCGACCACGACCATGACCATGACGCCGCTAACCAAACGCGAAATCAAAGATATCAAATCCCTGGCGCGCAAAAAAGGACGAACACAGAAAAACCGGTTCATCGCCGAGGGCGTCCGTGTTTTCGAGGAGGCCCTTCGTCACAATCGAGTGCCGGAGTACTTGTATTTTGCTGAGGCGCAACTGTCCGGGCGTGAACGCAGGCTGGTTGCCGATATGCAAAGCCGGGGCGCCGAAGTCTTGAGCGTTACATCGGCCCAATTGCGATCCGTCAGCGCGGCCGAGACACCATCCGGCCTGCTAGGGATTTTTGCCACGACAACCGCCACTCTCGATGAACTCCTGCGGCGTTCATACCGTAGAGTACTACTGTGCGACGGAATAGCTGACCCGGGCAACCTCGGGACGCTTATGCGAAGCGCTCTGGCTTTCGGCTTCGACGGTCTGATCACCGACGAGCGAACAGCCGACCCGTTTGCACCCAAAGTAGTGCGCTCGTCAGCCGGCGCCATATTCGGCCTCGGCATCGGCCGAGCGGGCGCCGAGGAGATATTGACGGATTTGCCGGGCAGGAGCGGATCGCTCATACTCGCCGATCTAAAGGGTCGCCCGCTGCCGAGGCGGATCGGTCGAAAACTGGCCGGAGGGCCCCTGATTCTGGCGCTCGGCGCCGAGGCCTCCGGGGTATCTGCAGCTTTGCGACAGGTAGCGGACCGCATCTGGCGAGTGGAGCAGCGTGAGCAGGTCGAATCACTGAACGTGGCCATGGCCGGATCGATCATCATGCACCGGCTTTTCGAGGACGGCAAGGAGTGACTATGCGCAGGATATGGCTGATCATAGCCGCAGCAGGATTGCTGTCTGCAGGCTCGGCGGCCCAGGAAGTGAGCGAGAAAGAACCAGGCCTTTTCGCCACGCGCCCCCTTGAGAGCCGGGCGCCCATGAACCCGGGCCAGCATTTGATGGTCAGGGCTTCAACCGGCCTGAGGGGATCGATCACCGTTGCTGTTGCGGATACATCGGCCGCTGCGGCCGTCTACACCAAACAGGCCAAGACCCGTCAGCGCCGCCGGGCGATAGACTTCATCGATCAGATAGCCGTTGATTTCGTGAGAGTTCCCGACGGTCTCCGGCTGGAATTGCGCGCCCCGAATCCTCCGCCGTGGCAGACCGGCGAGGAGGGCATAGTAGACATTCAGGTCATCATTCCATCCGGCAGCCGGCTCGATGTCGATGCGACCTATTTCGACATGGAGGCGACAGGTCCCCTGGCCGCAGTGATCAACAAGTCCTCACTCGGACGCCTGAAGGTTCAATATGTGGATCAGGAGGTTGATCTGGTCACGGCTAATCGTCGACTCGAAGCGGAGGACGTGGCCGGTCGAATTTCGCTCAGTACGACAAACGCTCCCCTGGCGGCCAGACGAGTGGTGACTGTGGGCGGTGACGCGAATTTTCGCAATGAAAACGCCGACATTCGCATCGATAGCCTCGTCGGCGGCGCCAATGTCCGAACCACTTTCGCTCGCATTGTAATCGAGCGTCTCCATTGCGACGATGCCCGCTCGTATATACGCTGCAGCCACGGCCCGATCCGCGTCTCAGTCAGCGAGCTGGGTAGCGGCCGGCTGGTCCTGAACAACGAATATGAGGACATCGAGATCGAGGTTCCGGTTGACCTAAGCGCGACTCTGAGTCTGGCCGTCGATGAAATCGGTAGGATCGCGGTTTCGGGCTTCCCTTTCCGGAGTGAACTGGTCCGGCCCAATCGACTTAATCTGGTTGCCGGCGAGGGGAAGGGCTGGGTCACCGCATCGGTTAATCGGGATGGCAATATCTATGTGCGCGGAATCGAAGAAGGAGAGTAGTTTTGAACCGATCGACAATCCATGTTCTGGTCCTCTTGGTATCCATTATCTTTGTCTGCCTTTCGGCCGCCCACTCGCAACGGCTGGCCGGGCCGGAGGGAGTGTTCTACTTCCAGCCCGCGTCTTCGGTGTTCGGCCCGGAGGCTGTCTGGGTCAATCCGGCCGGCCTCGCCCGCTATAAAGCGGCGGGTTTCCAAGTCCTGACCGACTACGCCGACGACAGTTTCGCCAGGAACTGGGGCTGGGTCATCAGCCGCGATCGTCTGAGCACGGCCTATCGCCGTGTTGACGTTCCCGACGACGACGACTACCAGGAATGGGTCTTCGCGGCGGCCATGTCGCTGGGGTCCAAGGTTCACCTGGGAGGCTCGTATCGCTATTACAAGGACGCCCCGGATTTCTTCGATAACAAGCACTTCTGGAACATCGGTCTGATGGGTAGCTTCGGAGCTTTCCGATGGGGAGCGGTGTTTGAGAATCTAAACAATTCGCGTACCATCGACGGTCGCGAGTCCGAAACGGAAACGCGCTATTCCCTGGCCTACCGTCCCTTTGGACCACGCCTGACCCTATCCGCCGACATGATGCTGTCCACGGGCACACGACTGAGCAACGCCGACTACATTTACCATGCCGACTACAATGTCGGCAAGGGGATTTCCGTGAACGGGTATATCGATACCGACGACAATTTCCAGTTGGGTTTCAGGGTGAATCTGGCCCAGTACTTCGTCGCCGCCAAGTCGTGCTTCGTCGATGATGAACACAGTCGAACAACCGCCATCTTCGGCGCCACTTCCCACAGGCAGGAGTCGATCATACCCCCGAGTCGTCGTCGCCTGCAAGTGGGCATCGAGGGAGATGTGAGTGAGAACCCGGTGCATGTTGTTTTCGGACGGGATCGCATGGCCTACGCTCAGTTGCTGCTCCAGATTCACCGCGCCGCCAAGGATCCATCGATCGATGAGCTGGTCGTCAACCTCAAAGGGCTGTCGTTGGGCCTGGGGCGGGCCCAGGAACTGCGAGGCGCCCTGACCGATTTTAGAGCGCACGGCAAACGGGTTGTCTGTCATATCAGCCACGCCGGCAATGTCGATTACTATGTCGCCGCGGTTGCTGATCGCATCCTGATGGACCCGGTAGCCGAACTCCGCCTCGTCGGCCTTCGCGCCGAACTGACCTTCTATGCCGGAGCTATGGAGAAGCTCGGTGTCGACGCAGACATCATCCGCATCGGGGAGTACAAGACGGCCCCCGAGAGATTCATGTTCAAGCACTCGTCGGAGCAATACCGCGAGCAACTTAACCGGTTTCTGGACGATTTGTACTATCAGTTCACTACCGACATCGCCGAGGCACGTGGATTGAGCGCGGACTCGGTCAGGTCAATCATCGACCAGGGACCCCTGACCTCCGAGGAAGCTCTAGAGTATGGGCTGGTCGACGGCCTGAGTTATCGCGATAAGCTCGAAGACTCTATCGGCGCCAGACCATCGATTTCATTCCGCAGCTACATGAGCGATACACTGGTCAACGACGATTGGCCGGAACGACCCCGGATTGCGCTGGTCGTGGCCGACGGTGAAGTGAAATTCGACGGAGAGGCTTCCCCGTTCACTCCGGGGCTAGATGGTGTCACGCCATCTTCAATCCAGGAGGGACTCAGCGCGGCCGTATCGGACCCGCAGGTCCGCGCCGTTGTTCTGCGAGTCGATTCGCCCGGTGGCCTGGCCCTGGCCGGCGATGAGATTCATCACTGCATTGAGAAGGCCTCCAAGCGGCGTCCGGTGCTGGTTTCCATGGGCAATACAGCGGCCTCGGCGGCGTACTACTTCTCTATGCCGGGAAGCAGGCTCTTTGCGAACCCGGCCACCGTGACAGGCTCGATTGGTATCTTCGCCGGGAAACCGGTGCTCGAGGGGTTGTACGACAAAGTTGATATCGGCAAGGAGTTGTACACCCGCGGTCGCATGGCCGGAATGCACACCACGATGCGTCTGTTTACCGAGGAAGAACGCGCGAAGGCGAAACACCTGATCGAAGCCTTCTACGGGCATTTCGTTGACCTGGTGGCGGACAACCGCCGGATCTCACCCGATTCAGTTGACGCTCTGGGGCGCGGACGAGTGTGGACCGGACGCCAGGCGGTGCAGGTTGGACTCGTCGATGACCTCGGTGGCCTCAAGGCGGCCCTGGACTATGCCGCCGACCAACAGGGGCTGACCGAATATGACGTCGTTGTCTACCCGCGCAAGCGAGCCTGGCTCCTCCCGCCGGGACAGTCGATGCTTGACTGGTTTATCTCGGCTCTGTGGGGTAGTGATGCCGATCAGGTGGCCACGGCGGTCCGCGCGGCTATTCCCCGCGAGGGCCTCTATGCCCGCCTGCCGTATGACTTGACGATTGAATGAGCGCGAATCCTGTTGTCCGGCTGTCCGCCCGAGGGCATGTCGAACTTGGCCGGGACTCGGGGCTGGAGTGCTATACCCCTATTCCGTCGAAGGCCGCTGGAAGGAAGTCGATGACATCACCGGCGATCAGGGCCCGCTCGGTCATCTCATCGACTGCAAAATCCCCCGCGAGACCATGGACAAAGCACCCCGCTACAGCGGCGTCAATGGGATCGAGGCCCTGCGCGAGCAGCGAGGCGATTGCACCGGTCAGGACATCGCCGGTACCGCCGGAAGCCATACCGTTGTTGCCGGTAGGATTGACCCATGTCTGTCCTCCCGGCTCGGCAATGACGCTTGGGCTGCCCTTGAGGACCAGAACTACATTGTACTCGGCGGCGAACTCGGCGGCCATCTTAACGCGTCCGTGGATGTCGGTCGGCGGCTTCTTCTCGGTCAGGCGATAGAACTCGCCCGGATGTGGAGTCAGGACCAGTTGGCCGGAGTCGGCTTTGTCCTTGATTATTCCCATGTGACCGGCCAGGGCATTGAGGCCGTCGGCATCTATCACCGCCGGGAGATCGATTCTCGCTACCAGGCGACGAACCAGCTCGGCGGTCTCGTGGTGTTGTCCGATTCCCGGCCCGATGGCTATGGCGTCGTGAGCGCCGGCCAGCTCGCGGATTTCGCCGAGCGCACGAGTCGCCAGGACACCTTTCTTGGACACTTCCGGCAGCGGATGGCCCGTCGCTTCCTGGCACACAGGGGCGATGATAGGCAGGACACTCCGCGGGGCCGCGATCTTGGCCAGACCGCAGCCGCAGCGGAGGGCGCTCTTCGCCGCCATTGCGGCCGCACCGGTCAGCCCCAGTGATCCGGCCACCAACAGCACTTTCCCGAATGTGCCCTTGTGCCCTTCCGACGGGCGTTCCGGCAGAAGCCAGGTCATACTGATCAGGGTGGTCAGGTTAGTCGTGAAGTTGAATTCATCGACGACGTCGGATGGAATCCCGATAGGGACTACCAGAACCTGTCCGGCCAGTTCGCGCCCCGGTGAAACATACAGACCGTACTTGGGCAGGGCCAGGGTGCAGGTGCATATTGCCTGGACAACCTCACCCTCATGGTCTCCGGTGTCGGCGTTGAGCCCCGAGGGCATATCGACTGAGATCACTGGTTGTGTCCGATCGTTCATGTACTCGATCACCTTTCCGGCGAGCCCTCGCGGTGCACCTGAAAAACCGGTGCCGAAGACGGCATCGACAATGAAATCGGATTCGAGACGCTCGGGCAGATCGGATTCGTCCTTCAGTTCGATCAATTCGAGGCCCTTGCCTGCGACCCGATCGAAATTGAGACGTGCATCCCGGCTGAGTTTGTCAATCGGTCCGAGGAAGAAAAAAGTAACATCGCAGCCGGCCTCAGCCAGATAACGCCCGACCACGAAGCCGTCGCCGCCGTTGTTACCCTTACCGCAGAAGATGGTGAAGCGCGGCTGGTCATCGGGGTCGGCGATCAGCATCATGATGTGCTCAGCTATGCCGCGCCCGGCGTTTTCCATGAGTATTTCCGAGGGAATACCCCGTCCTTCGATGGCGGCCTTGTCCACCGCCCGCATCTGTTCCGCGGTTACGAGTTTCATGCTGATGGCGGCTCCTGTTTCTTTGTCTTGCGAGTGGCCGACTTGCGCTTTTCCGGCTTGCAACTACCCGATTTCTTCCTGGACTTAACGGCGCTCTTCTTTTCGAGAGCGAACTCGATCGCCGGCAAAGCATCCGAGAAGAACTTCACTCTGACGTTCTTCTTGATCTCGTCCGGCAATTCGGAGGTGTCCTTGCGGTTGTCCTCCGGGAGGATAACCGTGTCGACCCCGGCCCGGTAGGCGGCGAGTAACTTCTCCTTTAGCCCGCCAATCGGCAACAACTGGCCGCGAAGAGTGATTTCTCCGGTCATGGCCAGGCAGGGCTTGACCGGTTTGCCGGTAAACAGCGAAGCCAGTGCCACAAGCATGGCGATACCGGCCGACGGGCCATCCTTGGGAGTCGCCCCTGAAGGGACATGGATGTGTACCTCGGTATCTTCGAAGGCCTCAGGCTCGATCATCAGGTCCTTGCTGTTAGACCGCAGGAACGAAAGCGCCGCCTGGGCCGATTCTTTCATGACGTCGCCCAGGTGCCCGGTGAGAGTCAGGCTCGACTTGCCGGGCATTGAGGTCGCCTCGATAAACAGAATCTCGCCGCCGGCCGCAGTGTAAGCAAGACCCGGGACCACGCCGACCTGTCCCAGGCGGGAGAGAACCTCGCGAGTGAATTTTTTCGGACCCAGCAATCGGGCGACCGCCTTGGCGTCGACTCTGATCTTGCGCTTGTGACCCGAGGCCACCCGCCGCGCTGCCTTCCGGGCCACCGAGGCGATTTCCCGCTCAAGGTTACGAAGGCCGGCCTCGCGGGTGTAGCCGTCGATGATCTCCTTGACGGCATCGTCGGTGATCTCGAGTTTCTTCTGATTGAGGCCATGGTTCTCGAGCTGCTTGGGAATAAGATGGTTCCGCGCGATAGCCAGTTTCTCGATATCCGTGTAGCCGGGCAGACGGATTACCTCCATCCGATCCCGCAGCACCGCCGGAATCGGCTCGAGCCAGTTGGCGGTCGTAATGAACATGATCTGCGAAAGGTCGAAAGGCAGTTCGAGATAGTGATCGGAAAAGGTGTCGTTCTGTTCCGGGTCAAGAACCTCCAAGAGTGCCGAGGCCGGATCACCGCGGAAGTCGCTGCCGAGCTTATCGACTTCATCGAGCATGATAACCGGGTTTCTGGAACCGCAACGCTTGATCATCTGGATGATGCGTCCCGGCATGGCGCCTATGTAGGTGCGACGGTGCCCGCGGATTTCGGCCTCGTCTCGCATGCCGCCGAGAGACACGCGCCCAAACTCACGTCCCACCGCGCGCGCGATCGACCTGCCCAGGGAGGTCTTGCCGACTCCAGGCGGACCGACAAAGCACAGGATCGGCCCCTTAACATCCTCCTTCAATTTGCGGACCGCCAGTTGTTCGAGAATACGGTCCTTGACCTTCTCCAGATCGTGGTGGTCTTCATCCAGAACGCGCTTGGCCCGCCGCAGATCGAGCTTATCCTCGGTCGAGACATTCCAGGGAAGCGAGACCAGCCAGTCGAGATAGGTCCGCGCCACAGTATACTCGGCCGAGGAGGGCGGCATGTGCGACAGGCGGTCGAGCTCTTTTCTGGCCGCTTTCTCGGCCGCCTCGGGCATATCGGCTTCCTTGATTCTGCGACTGAATTCGTCGACCTCGTTGACCTCGTCGCCGTCGCCAAGTTCGCGCTTGATGGCCTTCATCTGTTCGCGCAGAATATAATCCCGCTGCGATTTGCCCAATTCGCTGGCGGCCTGGGCCTGAATCTTCTTGGAGACCTCCAGGACCTCGATCTCCTTATTCAAAATCCTGAATATCTCGGTCATGCGATGCTGCACATCGAGATCGGCCAGTATTTCCTGTTTCTTCTCGATGGGTATATTCAGACCGCTGGCGATGAAGTCGGCCAACTTGCCGGGAGAGTCCTGATTCATGGCCGAAACCTGGAATTCCTCGGTCAGGTAGGGAGCCAGTTCAACCAGGACCTTGACTTTCTCCAGAAGGTTACGCTCGAGAGCCTCGACTTTCACCGAGGGCGCCACCTTCTCTTCGAGCTCCTCCACCCGCGCCATCAGGTAGGGCGACTCCGAGGTGAACTCCCTGATGCGGATACGCCCCAGCCCCTGAATCAGAAATCGAACCGTCCCATCAGGGAATCGAAGCATCTTCAGGATGTTGCCGGAGGTGCCGTACTCGTAGAGATCATCCGGGCCGGGGTGATCTAGATCGGGGTCCTTCTGGAGAAACAGGCCGATCCGGGCGCCGCGCATGAGGGCGTCATCGAGCAGTCGGGTCTGCTCGGCGTCCTGAATCATCAGTGGCACCACGAGATAGGGAAAGACCACCGTGCCCTTGAGAGGCAGGATCGCCAGAACATCGGTCTCTGATTGAGTCGGTTTGTCTGTATCGGTAATGTCAGTCACGATTGCCTCGTCGCTACTGTTATGCTCTCACACTGGTTCTGTGACCTGCAGTTTAAGCCGCTCTGCTATGGCGGGACAAGCACAAATTCCCGTGCGGCTGCTTGTTGGTATGTAATTTCAACACCCTTCCGGAGCGGTCGTTCCGGATTGGGCCGGGCCTCGGTCGATGCCGCAGGCCAATGCCAACCCCCGACCCGTGCGGCCTGTTGAAGAAGCCATAGGCCATGATTGACCCGCTTCGGTGCGGTTGGTCGACCGACTCTGGGCTGCCCTTTACGCGGCCATACGGCCTGTCTCGCATAGCCCCGGCGCTGGTCTCCGCGGCGTTTCTATGGGCCAACCGAGGCCTATCAACAAGCCCCGTGCGGGCGGATCCAGAACATGGCGCCGTGAACCAGTCTCACCGTGAACCTGTCTTTTCTTTCGCGGTAGCTCGCTCCGGTACCCTCGGGATACTTCCGAATCTATTTGAACGGCCCCGCCTCATCATCCCGGTTGGCCGGAAATACCCAGCGAACGAGCCCGAGCAGCTCCAGAAGCGCCCAGATGACAATGAGCAAGGCAACCAGCGCTGCTACGACTACGACTATCCAGAAAAATACGTTGATCATGCTGAGTCACCCACAAGCGCCAATGGTCGTTTCCTGACAGGACCGTCAAGAGTGTGGCCATGACAGTTCCGCCGGCCGCGATTTCACATCATGGGGCTGCACTCAGGGCACGGCAACGGGAAGATAATCCCGCAAGTCCCTGATCCTCATGAGCGTCAAGATCGAGCCATTGGTCCCGAATATAGCGGTTGAGGCATCTCTTTGCAAGCATCGTCCCCCTCGTCCCGGATTACGGGACCCGAGTTTCAACCGCGCCCCAAAAAAGAGAGCGGCGGGATTGGGTGATCCGCCGCTCGGTGGTACCAGGGCATAGGCAGCCCTTCTGACGTGCGTTGGTTAAACAAAGCAACTATTCGTTAAGTTTCAAGTGAATTATCGCTAAATCTCAGAGTTCGGGCTTGAGATTATCTTTCGGGCAGTCCGCTTATTCATTGGCCGAATGGTGATCCTAGACAGAATGGCAGCGCAGCCTGGACGCAGGCGATAACGCACTACGGTGAGGCGGCGGATTAGTTCAACCAGACCTAAAAGGCAGCAGCGGGTGGGTCGATACAAGTTGATGAGGACCCCAGAGTTACACGTTGACAAGGGCTGCTCAGGATAATCGGCATGTGCAAAGAGGCGACCAGGGCCACACTCAACGACTTGGCAAATATGATTCTCGTTCTGTTGCTGCTGGCTGTGCTGGCGGGATGCGAGAACCATCGCAACTCATGCGAAGTCGCCGACGACATCTGGAAGGGCCTGGAGAAGGTCCTGAGCGATCGTCGAGAAGAAGTCGCCTCTCATCTCAAGTCGCTGCACCAGATAGCTTTGCGGGCTGGCGAAGACAGTACGCTCAGCGATTGGTTTAGCCGCATCCAGGAGCTTACCGACAATCAGACGCTGGGCGAGGCGAATCCTCAGCTGCAGACCGCGCTGGACCACCACTTCGTTGAGAAGTACGGAGTCTTTTATGATATGCTGCTTGTTGACACCACCGGGTTTGTTTTCCACTCAATACGCCAGGAGTCGGATTATCGATCCAGTTTAATTCAGGCTGCACCCGGCTCCCAGTTGAGGGAACGCCTCCACAGTGCGCCCAGGCCCTCATTTGTGGGCTTCGAGTACTACCGGCCGTCGAGTGAGCCGGCGGCATTTCACCTGGTACCGATCCTGAAAGGTGCTCGATATTGCGGCTGGCTGGTGTTCCAGCAGGCCATCAACAGCCTCAATGCCATTCTCACCGACTACGAGGGTCTTGGTCGCACCGGTGAGGTGTACCTGGTGGATCAGGATAGTCTCATGCTCAGTAATTCCCGCTTCTGCGGCGAGGGGACAATCCTGCGACACAGAGTTTCCACCGATGCAGTGGTCCGGGCGCTGGCCGGTGATGAGGGAAGGGCGGCGATTGAGGACTATCGCGGGGTACCGGTCTTCAGCGCATATGAACCGTTGCAAGCCCTCGGCTGTAAGTGGGTCATCGTTGCTGAAATGGACCAATCGGAGGTGCTCGACAGGATATTCCAGCAAGCTCCCGACAGTTGGAGAGCGAGTATCCTGACCACCGGACTCAGAACCCCACCCACCGAAAACGGCTCAGAATTGTCGCCGATCAAAGTCGATATGCATGAATTCGCCCTGGCGAAGCCCGGGGATGCACTCTTCACCGGAGGCGTGGCCACCTGTACCGCCGTTGCCCTGAGCTATCCCGGGCGATTTGCGGCACTTGCCCACCTGGGACCCACCGATCGGGCCAACACCGATCGGCTGACACGTTGGGGCCTCCAGGGACGGGGCAGCGACCTGGTCGGTGATATGATGCGACGGATCAGTCGGTTCGAGGTCCACCCCTATGAGATGGATAGTCTGTCGGCGACCATCATTGCTCCCCATGGCCACGCTTCCGACGGAATTGTGCGTCTACTGATCGAATGGGGTATCAGCCTGGACAGAATACAACTGGTCAGAAACCGGGACTGCCTGGCCGCCGACATCATGGCGCTCACCGACGGGCCGGTTCTAGTTCGCTGGCACAACCACGCATCCCATTCCGATTCGATCTGGTGCGTGGCCTCCGGAGTCCCCACTCTGGGCGACCTCGTGGTGAGCAAAGCTGCCTGCTGGTGAGCTCCTCAGGCTCCCGATTCCGCCCGGAGTACCTCCTGGCGCGTGAAAAAGTAGGGGAGGCCATCCATGTTACCGCGGCTCGGCGTCACTACCATGAACGATTTCGATTCAAAGATTGCCAGTACCTGCTCCGGTGGCGCCCCGGGTTCCAGATTGGCGACGTATTGGCCGACCGATACAGTCATCTTGCTTGAGCCGTGATATAGTGGATTAACAGTCAACGATCGAATCACCTTACTCTGGACCGGAGCCTTAACTAGCTTCTCCAGATACCGGCGGACTTGCTCGCGATCAAACCCGGATTGTTCCATGGGCTCGTAGCTCACGTAGGAAAGTGTTCTCCCGGATTCGAGGCTACTCTCGGCTGCGCAGGGCGGTGACTATGGTGTTGACGTTGTGGCGCATCATGGACAGGTAGCTGGTGGCCTCGCGTTTGCCGACATTGTCGACATACAGCGGACTGACCACGTCGGGGCCGAACTGCATTTGGGCCCGTGTCTTCACAACCTCCCGGACCGCGGCCATGTCATCGGCCGGCATCCCTGCCTCAGCGAAGAGGACCGGGACATCGTTTTCGATCACATAATCGGCGACCTGCTGGGCCCGCGCGCCTGGTTGCCCCGGCACCGCCCCGGTAAAGTCACGCATCGACATCGTCTCAAAGCCGTATGCGCGGCCGAAGTAGCTCAGGCAGTCGTGGGTTGTCACGAGCACGCGGTATTCCTCGGGCACATCAGCGGTGAGGCGCTGGATCTCCATCTGCAGGATCATTAGACTGTCGAGCATCCGGCTGGAGTTATTGGTATACGAGATGACGTTGCTCGAATCGACGCCGGCCAGCGCTGTGTGTATATGGTCGGCGGCCGGGATCCAGAGCTTGACATCCATCCAGATATGAGGGTCAACGGCGTTGGTGTCGGGCCTTATTAACTCGGACTGAGGGACAGCCAAACCCAGAGCAACGGCCCGGACATTCGACATGGTGTCGAGCATGGCCGACAACTGATGCTCGAAGTCAAGCCCTATGTACAATACAAGATCGGCATTTCGTATGCGCTCGATGTCCTTGACGGTCGGTTTGAACAGGTGTGGACTGACTCCGGGGGGGATAATCGTCTCAACAGCGGCTAGATCACCGGCCACAGTGCGGGTCAGATCGGCTATCATGGCAGTGCTTGTGAGCACGGTTAACTTCCCATCGACTCTCTTTTGCCCGCAGCCGGACGATAGCCACGCCACTCCAACGATCAGAAGCGCCGCAAGCAGGGCGAATCTTGTTAACGCTGTCTTCATATCCTCAGGACTCCAATATATGAAACTCTCTCTTGTTCCTGTATTAGCTAACAAAGTAATGGGGCTTTTGTGCCGAAGCCAGTTATTCTCGTCGGAGAACGGTGGCATTCGTCCTGCTTGTCGACCGAGAATCCTACTTTAGCGGTCCGGCCCGGGCTGTCGCCAGGTGGCAGGTTACCGGTTGCCGAAGTGTCCCACGTGACGTAATATGCATCGATGATCTGCCTAACTGACAGCGTGGAAACCGCCACTATCCTGTTTCCCTCGACACACTCGTTTCACGCACGGGCGCGGGTCGACCTCGATCTGCCCGTCGCCCTTCTTGAAAGCCTCTACGATCATGCATCGCTAAGCGTTGCCGATCTGGCACCGGATGATTTCGCCGCAATCCTCGTGGCCGGACAGGCCGCTCGATCGCAGTACGACACGCTCATTGACCTGATGAGGAAGGGCGTCCCTCTGCCTAATGGCCTGGTCTGTCTGGCCGGTCAGGGCCGCGGCTTTCATGGTCTCCGAGACCGGGCCTGGGCTTCACCGCCGGGCAACATCTATATGTCGGTGCATTTCTCACCCAACTGCGTGATGCCGTGGGCCGGCTCCGCCTTCATGATGCTGGCCGCTGTGGCGGCTCTGCGGGCCATCGAGGCTCAACCGGGTTTGAAGGGGCGTGCGGATATCAAGTGGGTGAACGACATCCTGATTGACGGCGCCAAAGTCTGCGGTGTGTTGGCGCATACGGCAGTCGAAGGTGATCGGGTGACGGACGCTGTTTTGGGGATTGGCCTCAATGTCCTCAGCAATCCGTCGATCCCGCCGACTCGTTTCGTGCCCCGGGCGACAGCCCTCAGGAATGTATCCGACGAAGTCAGCCTGTCTTCGACCCTGAGCTGTCTGCTCAAGTCGCTGCGGGACGGCTACCGGCAGTTGCTGGCGGGACAGTATCAACCGATGCTCGATGAGTACTGCGGACGTTCACTGGTGATTGGTCGCCGCGTTGAGGTCAGGGCCGACCGGCCGGGGAGTGAGTCGCAGGTGCTGGCCAGTGGTGTGGTCAGTGGTATCACGGACCGCCTGGAGTTGTTGATTGAGGGTCGCTCGCGCCCGGTGACGGCGGGGCGGGTGGTGCTCGAAAATTGAGCAGAAGGCCTTGATTGTGCAAATGGAACAGCTTATACTCACTCTTTGTTGTCCCAGATTGGCGGGGCTCTGGCGGACAAGGCGATATGGTTTTGTGGCGCGACGGCAATTCGACGAAGCCGTGATTGCTTCGCCCGGCCTCGTAGTATTATTGATGGAGACGGCTTATGGCGTCAATTGAACTGGTATACGTGTGCATCTCGGCGCTGATCGGAGTTTTCACCGTGCTGGGCGTTCTCGCGGGGGTGATGAAGATAATCACTTCGGTCTTCCCTCAGGCCGCATCCACAACCGACGCGGCCATGATCGCCGCGGTGACTTCAGTGGTAACCATGATGTATCCGCAGACACGAGTAACCAACATAGAGGAAATCGAATGATCTTCACCGAAAAGAAGAAGACCATCCGGGTGATGTTCACCCCCTTCCGCGACGGCCTGCAGAGTTCTTTCGGCGGAAAGGTCAGGCTGAACGACATCCTGCCGGCTATGAAGCGCTCGGCTGAACTCGGAGTGCGTCATTTCGAGTTCGGCGGCGGGGCTCGCTATCAGGCGCCGCTGATGTATCTGGGCGAAGACCCCTTTGAGGACATGAAGGCGATGCGGGAAGCGGTCGGTCCGAACTGCGACCTGCAGATCCTCACCCGCTCGGTCTCGGGCGTAACGCTGACAACGCAATCCCCCGAAGCGCTTGAGTTGCAGGCGAAGCTGATGGCCGAATACGGTACGACCTGGGATCGAAACTTCGACTACATGAACGATGTCGAGAACCTGATCAAGACCGGCAAGCCGATCATCGACGCCGGGATGCACCACCAGGTGTGCATCGCAATCATGGGGCTGCCGTTCCAATCCGACAAAGTCCATAACGCCGAGTTCTATACGAGTATAGGCAAGAGACTTCTCGACAGCGGTATGAAGATAGACTCGATTTGCTTGAAGGATGCATCCGGCACGACCGATCCGAAGACGATCTACGATACGGCCAGGGCGTTGAAGAAGATCATGCCGCCCGAGATGCCGCTTTGGCAACACACTCACGATACCGCCAGCATGGCCGTGGCCTGCTACATGGCGGGCATCGAGGCGGGAGTGGACGGCATCGATCTGTCGGTGCGGCCCATGGCCTCGGGCACCGTTCAGCCCGATGTCCGGTCGATGGCCCACGCCCTTAAGGGCACCGGTTATGAGCTCGATGTAGACTCCGACGCCATGCCCGAAATCGAAGAAATGCTCGGCGAACTGATGAAGGAGTATGATTTCAACCCCACTACCACGACCGCCGACGCCCGAGTGCTGGGCTTCCCGATGCCCGGCGGCGCCATTGGCCCGAATGTTCACATGATGGTGAAAGCCGGCATCCTCGACAGATACTCTGATGTACTCTCCGAGTTTCCGGTTGTGGTGGAAGCGGGCGGCGCCTGGACTTCGGTGACGCCGGGTTCACAGCAGTATTGGCTGCAAGCTTTCAACAATGTACTCTATGGGCGCTGGGAGAAGATCGATGCCGGCTATGGCAAGGCTGTACTGGGTTACTTTGGAAGGACGCCGCTTCCTTCCGACCCGGAGGTAGTTAGGATTGCTTCCGAGCAACTCGGCCTGGATCCGTTTGATGGCGACCCGCTGGAGGCGGCGCCCAAAAACATCGATGCGGCCCGCAAGGCGCTTGAAGACAATAACTTACCTGTTACCGAGAAGAACACCTTCCTGGTTCTCGGTCAGATGGTTCCGGGCAAGAAGATCGAGGTCAACGAGGGCCTCCGCTTTTTGAAGGGCAAACCCAAGATAGATATCCCTCTGAAGAAGAAAGAGGCGCCGCCGTCCAAGCCCGCTCCTGCGAGTGAAGCAGCGAGAGCCAGCGGACCGGCTATCTCCGGTCCGATTACGACCCGTTGCGTCGTCCAGGAGGGCAACGCCCAGCGTACTTTCATGATAACTGTCGAGCCGACCAACGGAGGCTCCGGTAGTACCGCCGCGACTGCCCCCGTCCCGATGCAGGCCGCGGCGCCGTCCTCTAACGGCGGTACACCGGTCCACTCGTCGTTCGCCGGCAGCGTTGAGGTTATCGACATCGTGGTCAAGCCGGGCGACTCCGTGGCCAAGGGCGACATCGTCGCGAAGGTCGAGGCGATGAAGGCGACTCACGATATCAAGGCGCCTTGCGACGGCAAAGTCGCCGAGGTACTTGTCGAGATCGGCGACGAGATCGACTCCAGCAGACCGATTATGACAATCGCCTAGCAGGTCGGTCTGATGGAGAGCCTAACTGAGCTGCTGAAATCGTCGGGCTTCGCCCACCTGAGCCTCGGCAACTGGGTCATGTTCATAGTGGCCGGGACGTTGATCTTCCTGGCCATCGTTAAGAAGTACGAGCCGCTGCTGCTGATTCCGATCGGTTTCGGGACGGTCCTGGCCAATCTTCCGCTTGGCGAGATGGGCTCCTACGGCCAGGGAATCATGAATCTGATTTACATCAGCGGCGTGAAATCCGGCCTGCTGCCGCCCATTATCTTTATGGGCGTGGGGGTTCTCACTGATTTTCGCCCGCTGCTGGGGCGCCCGCTGACCTTCCTGCTCGGCGCCGCTGCGCAGTTGGGAATTATCATGGCGGCGCTGGGGGCGGCTTACCTTCTCGGGTTTACGCCCAGGGAGGCCGCCAGTATCGGCATCATCGGTGGCGCGGATGGCCCTACTTCAATCTATCTCACCAGCCAACTGGCCCCGCACCTGCTGGGGCCGGTGGCGGTCGCCGCCTACAGCTACATGTCGTTGGTACCCATCATTCAGCCCCCGATTATTCGGATGCTGACCACCAGGAAAGAGCGCCAAATCGACATGCCGCAGGCGGCTCCGGTCTCCAGGACAGCCGTGGTCCTGTTCCCGATCATCACCGGCATCGTCGCCTCGCTGGCGGTTCCGTCGAGCGCCCCGCTGATGGGAATGTTGATGTTCGGAAATCTGCTGCGCGAGTGCGGCGTCACCGATCGACTGCGCAAGACTGCGGGCGGCGCCCTGATCGACATCGTGACCATCTTTCTGGGTCTGGCCGTGGGCGGCACCATGGATGCCGGTCACTTCCTCACGTGGGGTACGATCAAGATCCTGGTTTTGGGGGCGGTGGCCTTCAGCTTCTCGACGGCCGGTGGCGTGATCCTGGCCAAGACCCTCAATCTCTTCCTGAGTCAGGCCGGTAAGATCAACCCCTGTATCGGGGCGGCCGGGGTTTCCGCCGTTCCGATGTCGGCGCGAGTGGTGCAAAAATTTGTCAGCGATGAGACCGACGGCAGGGTCAATCCCCTGATGCCTGCGATGGGACCGAATGTCGCCGGCGTTATCGGGTCGGCAGTAGCGGCAGGCGTGTTCCTGGCACTGCTGTCGTAGACTATCGATTTCTGCCCGGGCGCAGTTCGCTGCGCCCGGGTAGCGTGATCGTCCCACCTGGGGCTTCAACGGGCGCTCCATTCCGGAGCGCCCCTCATGCATACCCCCGTTATAACCGATACCTCTTAGAGGAGGCAGAGCATCCGATTGCCCTGTCATTCCCGCGATATATCGGGCAAGGAAATGGAACTCCGACTCAGACAGCCTGTTGGATAGGAAAACCTGGTTGCGAAGGAACGTACCTGATCGGAGAAGTCGGGCGTCCCAAGGGCATTGAGAGCGTAGCCTCACCGCCGGTCCGAATGGCAGTGAAGCGCTCTCGCTCGCGGTGTCTCTTCAAGTGAAAGACACAGCCGGCGCGCCGGGCCGCAAATGTACAGTCTGAAATCAAAGAACGCCCACCTATATAAAAGAAAGAAAAGTACCATGCTGAAACTGAGAGAGGGAAACGACATCCTTGAAGCCATCGGCGGTATCCACACTGCAGAGGAAGCCGATGCACTATTTGAGAAGAACCTGAGCGAAGAGCAGCTTAGCCGGCTCAATAGGATCAGTAACGAAGAAGCTCGGCTGAGAATCGCGAATGCCATTGCTATGTGCAAGCCGAAGGAAGTGTTCATTCACACCGGTTCCGCTGAAGACATGGCCTGGGTTCGCAAGTACTCGCTCGAGAAGGGCGAGGAGAAGCCCCTGGCGATGAAGGATCATACCATACACTTCGACCTGCCGCAAGACCAGGGTCGCCTGGTCAAGCAGACCTATTACATTGTCAACGAGGGTGAGAACCTCAGCCCTTTGGCTCAGAAGATCGATCGCGCCGACGCCATGGATTATGTCAGGAAGTATATGCCGGGCATCATGTCCGACAAGATCATGATGGTCGGTTTCTTCAGCCGTGGCCCGATCGGCGCCGTCGGTTCGATCCCGGCCCTCGAAATCTCCTCGTCGACCTATGTCTTCCATTCCGCCGACTTACTCTATCGTCACTGCTTCGAGGACTTCGATAAGGAGGTGAAGCGGAGAGGGTTCTTCTACACTAATGTTCACTCGGAGGGTCCAAACACGCCCGAGGACATCCCCAACGCACGTATCTTCATGGACCGCAGTTGGTTCACTACGTTTTCGACCTTCTGTACCTACGCCGGTAACACGCTACTCCTCAAGAAAGGCAACCACCGGTTCGCGGTAGACTACTGCACGTACTACCGTCGCGGCGAGGAACTGTCCGAACACATGTTCATCACCGGTATGAGGGGGCCGGGCGGACGTGTGACCTACATTGCCGGAGCCGCACCCTCAGGCTGCGGCAAGACCACCAGCGCCATGACCGGCACCGATTTCATCGGCGATGACCTGGCCCAGATCTGGATCGACAGACACGGCGATTGCCGCGCCGTCAACCCCGAACAGGGAATCTTTACGATCGTCGCGGATGTCAATCAAGAGGGTGATCCGGACCTGATGAAGACCCTGCGGGAAGAGGGCGCCGAAGTGATCTGGTCGAATGTACTGGTCGACGACAGGGGCGTTCCGCACTGGACCGGCAATGGCGAAGAGCATCCGAAGGAAGGCACGAACTTCCAGGGAGAGTGGCACAAAGGCAAGACCGACGCCAACGGCAAGCCGATTCCGATCTCACATCCCAACGCGCGCACTACCCTGCGCTGCACCGAAGTCGGGACCTACAACCGAGAGGTCGCGGAGAGCCCCGAGGGCGCCAAGGTGAAGGTCTTCACCTATTCCGGTCGCGATTCCGATACTATGCCTCCCATCTGGGTTGCGAAGGACGCCGACCACGGCGTTGTGATCGGCGCCTGTATTGTCTCGAAGGCTACCGCGACCGAAGTCGGCGCTACCGGCGTGAAGCGACAGCCGTGGGCCAACGCTCCGTTCATTCCGGGGTCACTGGCCGATTACATGGATGCCCAGTTCAAGTTCTTCAACAACCCGCGGTTCAGCGATGAAGGTCGTCCCATTATCGCCGGCCTCAACTACTTTCTCACTCACGAGGAACGCGGCGGAACAGGGGTCGGCCTCCTGGGCGAGAAGCGGGATGTGCCGGTCTGGCTGAGCTGGCTGGATCGCTATGCGCACGGCGAGGTCGAGGTGATTGAGACTCCGATTGGGTTCATTCCGAAGTATGAAGATCTCAAGACCTTGTTCGGGGAGATCATCAACAAGGAATATCCGGAGGATCTCTACACGATGCAATTTTCGCTGTACATCGACAACATCATCAGGCGGATTGACTTGCAGGATGAGGCCTTCCGCCAGGAAGACAATATTCCCGCCAGGTTCTTCGAGTTGCTGATGAGTCACAAGGTTGAGCTGGAAGAACTGAGGGCGAGGTTCGGCCCGGTGGTGGAGCCGCAGGAACTGTTGAAACCGCAGCGCGCCTGATTTGGCCTCAGCATTTGAATCGGCCGCGGGCGCCTCTATTGTGGGCGCCCGTTTTCTATATTTGTTACCCTACGCCTCGTCGGAATCCCGCTTCGAGAAGTACAGGATGTTTGGCCAGCAGACATAGCCCTGCTTGCGGAAACACTCCATCGAAGGCGAATTCATGTCTTCGATGAGGCAACCGATTACCTCCGCCCCGCATGACCGCAAGAACTCTTCGCACGCGCCCAGTATGTGTGAGGCCAGACCGTGGCCGCGATGATCCCGGTCGATGGCGACCCGCTGAATCCACCCCTTACGGCCATCATAGCTGGCCAGCCCCACGCCAAGCATGCGGCCGTTCTCGAACAGGCCGAAGAAGGCGGAGTCCGGTCGGGTCATTTCCGCCTCGATGCGGGCGCGGCTGTCGCGGCCGTTCGGCCTGAACGGCAGGCCCGATTCGGCCCAGATGCGGATTATCTGATCATAGTCATCCGCGCTCAGCTTTCTGATCCTGGTGTCCATACTTCTCTATAAGTATCGACTCAAGCCACTCAAAAGCAAACTCGCTGGCGCAAGGTTTGTCCTGCCAATGCTCGCAGCCGGAGAAACTGAGCGGTACCCCTCGGCTCGGGAGGCCCACCTCGGCGGCCGAGCGCATGCCCTCGGCGAGCATGTTGATACAGGCAATCCCTATCACGCCAGGATTGTTGAGGCGTTCGCTCCATATCTGTAACTGCTCGGTCTGGGCCCGTTTGGCGAATACTGCCCGTGCCTTGTAGCGCGCCGCAATATGAGTCACCTGCGATGCCTGGCAGCCTTCGACGCAGTTGCGACAACGGTCACCGTCGGGACGGTCGACCATCTCGCAATCCGGGTTATGCAGGCTCAGGCAATCCGGCAGGACTATCAGGGTATCACCGGTGTTGTTGAAAGCCTCGCGATTGAGATGATCGTAGAGGGCGAAGGAGACCAGCTCGAGCAGGTACTTCTCTTTGGGAGTCCGGCGGAGCGTCTCGTCGGAATCGCTCAGATGTGCTGCTTTGACGTATTCGTCGAGCCCATCGAATTCCCGGGCGAAGAACTCGAACCCGTCCTTTAAGAAGCGATCGAGATACCGGTTCAGCTTGTTGCGGAACGAAGGGCCGAGGTGATAGGTCGGGGCGCGTGAATCCATAAGCCCGAATATACTTACGCCAGGCAGGGGAGCAACCTACTTGTCGGTTCGGAGCAGCTGGTCATCAAGGCGTCGCATGGCGGTCCGGGCAGAGTGTGAGTTGGGCCATAGGTTGAGTGCAGTCAGGTAAGCCAGACGCGCTTTGCCGTCGTGTCCGAGCTGCTCGTTGATCTGGCCCAGGGCGAAGTATATTCGACTACGGGTACGACCGTCGTTGGGGGCCAGTTCCAGGGCTTGGTGCAGTTCGACCGAGGCGGTTGCGAGGTCATCGGTAGCCGCCAGGACGAGCCCCAGATAGTAATGGGCGGTCCAATTCGAGGGATCGTGGGTCAGGGCGGTGGCCAGGTGACCTTCGGCCCGATCCAGATGTCCCGAGCGATAGAGGCTGACGCCCTCGGCCAGGTGGTTGTCGATCGACGCCGACCGCGGCTCATGTCGGCTGTGGATGATCTCGGGTGAATGGCCGCACGCGATGGCCAGCATGGCGGTGATTGGAATCGCCAGGATCAGCGCCGGGAATTTTCGACAGGTGGTCATGGTGTTTTCTATCGGCTTTCACCTGAGGTGAGGTCAGCGCAAAGTTTGAACTTGAATAACGACGCAGTAAGGGCGTATTATAAAAGGAGATACGACTTTTCGAAGGAGACTGAATGAGCTATCAGGGTCCCCCTCCCCAGTACAAGAACCCCGGCTTGGCGGCGGTGCTTTCGTTTTTCTTCATGGGCCTGGGCCAGATCTACAATGGTCAGATTGCCAAGGGTGTCGCGTTTGTCATCTTCTATTCAATATCGTGGCTTCTCTGGCTTGTTGTCATCGGCATATTCATCACGCCGGTATTGTGGATCTGGGGAATGGTCGATGCCTACAAATCGGCCGAGAAGCTTAATTACGAGATTGCCTGGCGTACCGGAGCTTCTCCACCGCCGGTCAGGCCGTCCCCGCCGCGCGACAACTCGCCTTCTTCACCGACCCCGCCCCCAACCGAATCCTGACGGCAGGCCGCCAATGCTGCTGGCTATCGACATCGGCAACACAAACATCACCCTGGGCGCCTTTGAGGCCGATCAAATATCCCAGACCATGCGCCTGTCGACTCCGCACGCGCTCACCGTCGATGAAGCGGTGATGCCGCTGGAGCGTTTCATCGGCTTCAACGGTGGTGAGATCGCCCGCACTGTCCTGGCCTCTGTCGTGCCGCGACTTTCATCGGTCTACGCCGATGCAGTCAGGAGACTGGCTTCGCATGATCCCCTCATTGTCAGCCCTGAGATCAAACTTCCGGTTAGGATCGAGATTGATCGTCCCGAACAGCTCGGCGCCGACCGCATCGCCAACGCCGTCGCCGGGTTCCTGATGTATGGAGGACCGGCTGTGGTGGTCGATTTCGGCACGGCCACAACCTTCGATGTGATCAGCAGCTCCGGGGCATACGTTGGCGGCGTGATCATCCCGGGGCCACAGACCGCCATGACCGACCTGGCGCGCCGCGCCGCCCGGCTGTTTCAGGTACCGATAGAGCCGCCAGAGCGTGTGATCGGTCGCTCAACCGAACAGGCGTTGCAGGCGGGATTTTTCTTCGGGACCGTTGGTCAGGTCGATTACATAATCGAGAAGATCATCTCCGAGTCCGGCGAGACCGGCCATCATATCATTGCCACCGGCGGGCTGGCGGGGCGGATTGAGATGCATTCCCGCTTCATCCAGGAGGTCGAGCCGGACCTGACCCTGCACGGTTTGCGCCTGATTTCAGCGTCCACCTGATCCTGGGCTGGCGACAAAGCAAATTGACACCCTCTCTCCCCGGGCCTACATTGGCGTAACATGAATACGCCCAACAAGCTCACCCTGCTGCGAGTCATTATTGCGCCGGTGTTCATGTATTTCTTCCTGCTGGAGAACTACTGGCTGCGCTTGGTGGGGCTGGGCCTGTTCATTGTGGCGGCGCTGACCGATCTGGCCGACGGCTATTACGCGCGCAAGTACGGCATCATCACCGGGTTCGGCAAATTCATGGATCCTCTGGCGGACAAAGTACTGGTCTCGTGCGCGCTGGTGGCTTTCATCGCCCTCCGGTATGTTTCGCCGTTGCCGGTCATGCTGATCATCGGACGTGAGTTCTTCCTGACCGGGCTGCGTTTGCTGGCGGCCTATCGCGGCGTCGTGATTCCGCCCACCTGGTGGGCCAAGGTGAAGACTTTCGTGCAACTGAGTGTGGTCGGGATCATCCTCGGCTACGTTACCCTTCTGAGTACACTCGAGTACACCGGAAGTCCGCTGGCTCAGCAACTGGTTTTCGACCACTACTTCTGGTTCAATCTTCTCATGTGGTTGACGGCGATCATTACGGTTGCAACCGGGGTCGACTATATGGTTAAATATTTCTTTATGATCAGGTCGGTGCTAAAATAGACGCTATGGTTAATGCTCTCGCAAGGATCATAGCAACCGGCCTTGGGTCGGGCTTCGGCCGCCCCTATCCCGGCACCTGGGGGACTATCCCGGCCTGGATCATCGGGTTCTTCGTCATTCGGGGTGATCAGACTGTTCTGCTGGTCGCGGTCGCCGCCTGCACGCTGGTTTCGGTCTGGGCTGCGGGAAGGGCCGAGAAGGTCTACGGCCATGATGCCAGGCGGATCGTAATAGATGAATGGGCCGGAATGCTCGTGGCTTTTCTCTTCTTGCCGCACACTTGGCTGGCCTACGGACTAGCCTTCTTCGCCTTTCGCGGTTTCGATGTTTTCAAGTTTTTTCCGGCTCGCCAGTCTGAGAAGCTGCCGGGCGGATGGGGTATCACCGCCGACGACATAATCGCCGGAGCTCAGGCCTGTTTGGCGGTCAACCTGATTCTCTATGCCTTGGCCCGGACGGGATATCTGGACTGAGTGGAGTGCACGGCTATGGACGCTGAGATTATCACTATTGGCGACGAACTCATTACCGGCCATACGATCGATACCAACGGTCCGTTCGTGGCCCGTTGCCTTACCGACATCGGCTTCAATGTTCGCTACTTCAGCACAGTCGGGGACAGTCTCGCCGACATGGAGGAGTGCTTTCGTCTGGCGTTGAGACGGTCTCGGCTGATTATCACTACCGGTGGATTAGGACCGACCGATGACGACGCCACCAAGAAGGCCATTGTGAAGGTATTCCGACGCAACCTGATTTTCCATGAGGATGTCCTGGAGGACCTCAAAAGGCGTTTTGCCGAGCGCGGCGTCGACATGCCGGCCATAAACCACAACCAAGCCTTGCTGCCCCAGGGGGCCAGGCTGTTCCCGAATCGTATCGGCAGCGCCATGGGGATCGGCATAATCGAGGATGGGCGGGCCTTCATGTCCCTGCCCGGCGTGCCCGCCGAGGCCGAACAGATCATGGTCGATGAAGTCGTGCCCTTTCTAAGGAGACAGCATTCAACCAAGCCGCTGCACGTCGTCAAACTGCGTACGACGGGAATCTTCGAATCCAAACTGTCCGAGTTGATTGCGGAGAACCTCAGGATTGAGGAGGGAGTGCGGCTGGCCTATTTGCCGTCATACGGGGGCGTGGACCTGCGCGTATTGTCGACGGCCGATACCCTCGAAGCAGCCGTGGAGAAAGCCCAGCGCCTGATCGTGCATCTTGAGAAGACGGGCGGCAAGTATATCTACGGCCGTGACAGCGACACCCTGGAAGGAGTCGTGGGGCAATTGCTGCGCGACAACGATAAGACACTGGCGGTGGCCGAGTCCTGCACAGCCGGGCAACTGGGCGCGCTGGTCACATCAGTGAGCGGATCATCCGAGTACTTCCTGGGAGGATTGGTCGCCTACCACAACGATGTGAAGATCGAAAGGCTCGGTGTGTCTCCTGAGATCATCCGGGAAAAAGGCGCGGTCTCCGAAGAGTGCGCTACTGCAATGGCCGCGGGATGCCGCAAGCTTTTCGGCAGCGATTACGCCCTGAGCATAACCGGTGTCGCCGGACCTACCGGCGGGACCGATGAGAAGCCCGTCGGAACCACCTGGATAGGTTTGGCCTCACTGCATGCTAAGACAGCGCGGTGCTTCAATTTCGGCAAACGGCGTGACATCAATCGGGCTCGGGCCTCTTATGCCGCTCTCGAATTGCTCCGTCGCGAAATACTGGACATTAACTGATGCGATTGTTCATTGGTGCTCCCCTTGAGGCGGAGATAGAGGCTTATCTGGGGCGGATCATCAGCGATCTCGGGGCCTCCGGTCGTGGCATCAAATGGGTGCGCCCCGAGAATATCCATACTACCCTGCGCTTCCTGGGGGATACGGACGAGAGTCTAATCCCGAAGCTGACGGCGTTGATCGACCGTGTCGCCACATCGCATTCCCCGGTGCAGCTCGAGTTGGCGCGCCTGGGGGCGTTCCCTAATCTGAAACGTCCGCGCGTCTTCTGGGCCGGCGTCAGGGGACCTGTGGATGATCTGGCCGGGATCGCGCGTCAGCTCGAGCTGGGAGTTCGAAAACTTCGCTACGAGCCGGAGAAGAAGAAGTTCCGTGCCCATCTGACCCTGGGACGAGTACGCGATCACAGGCAACTCGGCGATATCTGTAATCGGTGTGAGGAGTATGAAGTCGAGCCAAGGCCGCTTCTGCTGGATCGAATTGTCCTGTTCAAGTCCACTCTGACGCCTGACGGGCCGATTTATGAGCGATTGTACCAGGCTCCCCTCAGCGACGTCGGAGGATGAAGGCCTCGCCTTGGACAACAGACTTGTAATGGCTCGATTCCAGCGTGCTTCTGCCGACAAGGGGAAACCTTCCGGACGTCCCGGTGTTAGAAGACTCGGCTATCAAAAGGGTGCTATCGAAACTGATTCAAAAGGAGCGATCGAGCGATGTCTGAAGGCTGCAAAATCAAGGTGATACCGAACGGGCCGATCCGCATTGAGGTGCCTGGGGCGGTTATAGAAATGCCTGACGGTTCAACGGTCATCAGGGATGCGCCGTTTTCGCTGTGCCGGTGCGGCCAGTCCGCGAACAAGCCTTTCTGTGATGGAACTCATGCCAAGTGCGGCTTCAAGGATTGATGGTTGAGGTCATCACGTTCGTCCTCTCACGCTACAGAATTGATGTCGTGCCGGTCTGCTGATCAAGCTTGACCTGTCATTGCCGGCTGTCGAGAGGAACGGAGCTTGTTGACAAGCCTGAGCATGCTCGCCATCGAACCGTGGCGACAATTCGCCGAAGGCGGGAGGCCCGGCGATCTGATTGAACGTTAACGAGTTGAGTGGCCGCAATCCGTCTGCGGTGGATTGCGAAAGGGCATCTCTCAGGCCGATTCCAGGCCCAGTGGCCATGACCGAACCGAGAGCTTCCTGAGTAGACAAAAAGGATGAATGATAGCTATCTTTTGTTCTCTCGCCGGGGGCCGCTAAGCTAGCGAGGTTTCTTGTGGCCGGCTGGACTTCTGTCCTCGTCTTCCTGTAACGCCTTGAGCATCATAATCTTCATCCCCTGGCGGTCGCTGCTGCCGGGCCTCAAAAGTACAACTCTCCTATCTTTTTCACCTTGACACAAGTGGTCGATATTGTTACAATCTTCACAATTATGTGGATTAGCTGGTCCTTTAATATTGAGCACGATATTGTCTGCGCAGCTTCGGAGGGCGCCTGTGGACGCCGTTAACTGGGATTGGTCTGAAGGAAGAAGGGAAATCGTCAACCTGGCCCCGATTCGTGACAAGTACATGGAGATTCACGAGTTCACGGTCAGCCCCGACGGCGAGCGGATTGCGGCTCCAGCCAAGCTCGATGACGGTACCTTCACCGCCATCGTCAACGACAGATCCTGGGAAGAACCGGTGGAGCTCCTCTGGTCGCTGCGGTTCGGTCCTCTCGGTCAGTTGATCGCGCTGGTGCGAATTGATGACCAATGGACTCTTTCGCTTGAGGGCAAGCCGTGGGAGAATCGGTTCGAGTACTGCTGGAATCCACAGTTCAGCGGCGACGGCAAGACTATCGGTCTGGCCATGAAGCAGATGATGGAATATGGCCTGGTCATCGACGACGAGCCGTGGGAGGCCAGGTTCAATGCCATGCGCGAATTCGCCCTCAGTCATGACGGCGCCCACGCCGCGGTGACGGTACAGGTGGACCCGCTGGGCGAGGCCGATACGGAGACCTTCCGCAGTGGGGTGTGGAGCGTCGCAGTTGATGGTAAGGCCTGGGATGCCAGGTTCGTCAATACCTGGGATCCGGTCTTCAGCCGTGACGGCGCAAAAGTGGCGGCCCAGGTTCGTCCCGCCATGACTGAATACACGATTGCAGTGAACGGTCAGCCATGGGATCACCGCTGGGGGTGTGTCTGGGAGGCGCGGTTCCGCGGCGAGTCGGATCAGGTCATAGCACCGGTGAAGGCCGATGGCGGCTGGACACTGGCTCAGGACGGCTCCCTGCTGTGGCGACGACGCTATGCTCAGCTATACTACCCGACTGTCAGTCCCGATGGGAAACGGGTTGCGGCGGCGGCCGCCGCCGAATTCGGCATGTGGACAATAGTCCTTGACGATAGCCCCATGAAGTGGCGGGTCAAGGATATGCTGATGCAACCGCGGTTTTCACGCGACGGAGCCCGCATTGCGGTGCTGGTCAAGGATGACGACAGGTGGAGCGTGGCGGTTGACGACAAGATATGGCGTAACCGTTTCGCCATGCTCTGGGATCCGGTGTTCAGCCCGGATGGCGCGAACGTGGCCGCCAAGGCCGAAGTCGACGGCAGGTATCAACTCGTAGTCGACGGGCGGGTCGCGGGGCCGGCGTATAATATGATGTGGGACCCGGTATTCAGTCCAGACGGCAGCAGGATAATGCTGCGATATGTAGTTGATGACAAGTACTTCCGTGAGGTTGTCCCTGTTTTGAAGCTGTCGAGCTGAATCGCGGCAGTGATGGAGTGCGATGGGAATGTATGAGTTAGCACGTGGCCCCTTGGTCTGGGTGGCGTTCATAGTCTTCTTCGGCGGGCTGGCCTGGCGCTTGATCCAGACAATACGCACCGCCAGGAAGGATAAGGTCGTACACCCATATGTCAGTTTCAAATACGGTCTGCGCTCCCTGGTGCACTGGCTGACCCCGTATGCCACTCGCAACATGCGCATGCGCCCGACCTTCACCGCCCTCTCATTCGCCTTTCACGTCTGCATTCTTGTTATGCCGCTGTTTGTCCTCGGACACGTGATGCTGGTGAAGCAATCGTGGGGCATAAGCTGGTGGACTATTCCCGACGGCCTGGCCAATGTCCTGACCATACTGGTCGTGCTCGTTGGAGTCATGTTCGCCCTGCGCCGGATCGCCGATCCGGCTGTCCGCTTCGTGACCCAGCCGGGCGATTTCCTGATCCTGGCCATAGTTCTCTCGCCGTTTGTCACCGGCTTGCTGGCTTACTATCAGGTGTTCGATTACCGCACTGTCGTAACGCTGCACATGCTCTCCGGTGAGCTCTGGCTGATCATCATTCCGTTCACGCGCCTGGTGCATATGATGTTCTTCCCGCTGACGCGAATATACATGGGCTCCGAATTTGGCTTTGTCCGCAACGCAAGGGATTGGTAGAATGGCTGAAGAAACCACCTTCGTACAGGACAAGGGCATCGAGGAGGGGATCAAAAGACTAACCCCGGACAAAATCGCAGAGATCTTCAACAGGGTTATGACTACCGAGACCGCGGCGCGCATGCGTGTCTACCTCGACACCTGTGTTCATTGCGGCCTGTGCAGCGAGGCCTGCCACACTTACCTTTCGCGCGACAACGACCCGAAGTTCGCGCCGGTAGCCAAGGTGAAGCAGACTCTCTGGGAATTGATCAAGCACCGCGGCCGGGTGGAGCCCGAGAAGCTCCGCGACATGGCCCGGATTGCCTATCTCGAATGCGGTGCCTGTCGCCGGTGCAGCATGTACTGCCCCTTCGGGATCGATATTGCTTACTTGATCATCACCATGAGGCGCTTTCTCCATCTGCTGGGCGTGGTGCCGCAGTATCTTCAGGATACCGTTAATTCTCATGCCGCCACATATAATCAGATGTGGGTCCACCAGGATGAGTGGATCGACACCCTGCAGTGGCAGGAGGAGGAATCCCAGTTCGAGATTCCGTCGGTGCGAATTCCTCTCGAGAAGGAAGGCGCTGATATCATGTACTCGGTCATCGCGCCGGAGCCGAAGATTCTGGCTCAGCTCATCGGCAGCATGGCCCAGATATTCCGCGTGGCCGGAATGGACTGGACTATGCCGGCCCTGGATGGCTGGGATAATTCGAACATGGCGATGTACTCGGGCGACTTCGAGGTCATGGGACGAGTCGAACGCCGGCACTGGGAAACCGCCGCGCGACTGAAAGTCAAGAAGGTTGTCATGGGCGAGTGCGGTCATGCTTTCCGCGGCGCGGTGTATGACGGTCCGCGTTGGCTTGGCTGGAAATTCCCGCCGATCACCATGGTCCACGCCATAGAGTTCTACTACGACCTTATCAAGTCCGGGAAGATCAAGATCAGGGAGAAGTACAAAGAGCACGTGACCCTGCAGGATCCCTGTAATACCGTTCGCGGCCGTGGCCTTGGCCACAAACTGCGCTATGTGGTCGATGCCATGTGCGAGAACTTCACCGATGTGAGTCCACGCCTGGAGCACAACTATTGCTGCAACGCCGGTGGCGGACTGATTAACTGCGGGCCACCGTGGAAACGTGATCGGATGATCTCAAACAGGATCAAAGCCGAGCAGCTCGGCTCTACCGGGGCGCAGATTGTCATTACACCGTGCCATAATTGCCACAGCGGTATCGAGGATATCATCGGACACTATAAGCTGGGTATGCATGTCAAGTTCCTGTCCGAGATCATGGTCGAGGTCATGGAGATTCCCGAGGAGTTGAAAGCATGAGACGGTGGACAGACAGCATCCGGCCGTGGGTTGCGATTCTGGGCATGACAGGTCCGCTGGCGCTGATCCTGATTGTGATGGCCGGCTGCGGTTCATCGGAAGCCGAGGCCCCGGAAGGACGGTCGGACCTGATCGTCCTCGACGAAATTGCACGTTTCGGAGCACCCGAGAGGCCGCTCGTCCTCTTTCCTCACGATATGCATACGAGGGCCCTTACAGCAGAAAACAAAGACTGTAGAGCATGTCACCCCAAGGACGAATCCGGCCGTTGGTCGATTCGCTTCCAGCGCCACTTCGAGCCATTCCGGGACGTTGAGAACAGGGGCGACGAATTCACACGTCTGCGCGACCTCTACCACGAGGGCTGTATAAGTTGCCACGCGGAATTTGCTGATGCCGACAAGGCGACCGGGCCGGTCAGTTGCGGTCAATGTCATGCACAGCCAGCCGAGTATGCATCGACGGTTCTACCGATAATGATGGATCTGTCGCTTCACTATCGTCACCTGCTGGCCAACAGCGATAGCTGCGACGTGTGCCACCATCAATATGATGAATCCGAGCAGAAGTTGATCTACGTGAAGGGCGAGGAGCGCTCCTGCCGCGACTGTCATAGAGAATCTACCGTCGACAACCGATTGTCCATGCGGCTGGCGGCCCACAATTCCTGCGTCAATTGCCATGATCGCAAGAAGCAGGGCGTTACCGATTGCGCCGGCTGCCATGACGCCGAGCGCCGCAAGCAGATCGTGGTTGTGGAGAATCCGCCGCGGCTGAAACGAGGGCAGCCGGATTTTACGCTCATAGCCCCACCGAGGGATGAATGGGAGCACAGCAAGCTCGGGACGGTGCCCTTCTCGCATGTGCATCACGAGGAGTTCACTCAGACCTGTCGGGTCTGCCACCATGAGAGCCTCCAGGCGTGCAGCGACTGTCATACACTTCGGGGCGATGAAACGGCCTCCGGGATTAACCTTCAGACCGCCATGCACCAGATCGACAGCGAGCATAGTTGTGTCGGCTGCCATGACCAGGAAAAGGACGCGGCCCGCTGCGCGGGCTGTCATGGATTTATGAAGCAGAACGAACTTTCCGAACATGCCTGCGAGATCTGCCATGCGGGTCCCGGTACAGCTCGCCTGGAGCAGGTTCGAGACCGGTATAACTCGATCGCCGATTTCAAACCGTCGCCCTCGGCGATGAGCCTCAGTTTCACGTCCGCGGAGATTCCCGATACGGTCGAGATAGGCGTGATCGCCAACGAATACCAGCCGGCTCGATTTCCTCATGGCAAGATAGTGCGGACACTGATGGCCTACATAGACAGCAACCGGGTGGCCATGCACTTCCACGGCCACGAGGATGTCGTCTGCCAGGGCTGTCATCACCACAGCCCGATCGGAAAAGTCCCGCCGCTGTGCGAGAACTGCCATGGCGAACCGTTCGACAGGACCGCGCTGCATCGTCCGGGTCTGTACGGGGCATATCACCGCCAGTGCATTGGCTGCCACCAGCGGATGGATATCCTTGACGCCCGCGACTGCACGGGCTGCCACAAGGCCAGGGAGCAAACAGCAGCGGGAACCGAAGGATGAGGACAGGAGCTTAAGTTATGTCCGTATCAAGAAGAAAGTTCCTGGGCGTCGTGGCGACGGCGGCGGGCGCCGCCACCGCCGGCTCGGTCAAGGCGGCCCATGGCGAGTTCGCCGGTTACCCGGACTCCTATGGAGTGCTGCATGACCTGAATCTCTGCATCGGTTGTCGCTCGTGCGAGGCGGCATGTAACAAGGTGAATGATCTACCCGCCCCTGAGCAGCCGTTCGATGACCTGTCCGTACTGGACGAATACCGCCGCACCGATGAGAAGTCCTTCACCATAGTCAACCACTTCGGCGAGTTCCGGGGCAAGCTGCTGTTTCGCAAGGACCAGTGCAACCACTGTCTCGAGCCCGCTTGCGCATCGTCGTGTTTCGTCGGCGCCTTCACCAAGACTCCGGAAGGGGCGGTGGTGTACGATGCCGATGTCTGCGTCGGCTGCCGCTATTGCCTGACCGCGTGCCCGTTCAATATTCCGGCATTCGAGTACTATGAGCCCCTGACTCCGCGTGTCATGAAGTGCACCATGTGTCATCCGCGGATTCTCGAGGGTCAGTTGCCCGGTTGCGTGGAGGCCTGTCCGATGGAGGCTTTGACCTTCGGCAAGCGGGTTGACCTCCTCACTATCGCGCATGACCGCATTCGACGCTACCCGGAGCGTTATGTCGATCACGTTTACGGCGAGCACGAGATGGGCGGGACCAACTGGCTGTACCTGGGCCCGAAGGACTTCTCCCAAGTAGCTCTTCGTAATGATCTCGGCAAGACTCCCGCGCCGGAGTTGACCGCCGGCGCCCTGGGAATTGTACCCATGATCATCGGTCTGTGGCCGGTCCTGCTGGGCGGCATCTACGCCATCACCCGGCGCAAGGAGAAGATCGCCGAACAGGAACGTCGCGAAGCGGTAGCCCTGGCCATTCGCGATAAGGAGGCCGAAGCAGCCGAGAAGCTGGCGGCCGCCAGGGAGAAGGCGAAGAAAGACCAGGAAGCGGCGGTGGAGAAGGCTGTCAAGAAGGCGCTTGAAGAGGCCGGTAAAAAAGATGATGACAAGCAGGAGGGCAAGTGATGTCCGAAGAGGTCACTAATGCGGCCGAGAAGAAATCGTTCTTTTCCTCGCCCTTCAACATAATATCTACGATCATCCTGCTGGCCGGCCTGCCGTTGGTCTACCTCAGGTTCTTCCACGGTATCGGAGCGGTCAGTAATCTCGATCACAGCAACCCCTGGGGTATCTGGATCGGATTTGATTTGCTCACCGGCGTCGCTCTGGCGGCGGGCGGCTATACGACCGCGGCGGCGGTCGAGATTTTCGGTATGAAGAAGTATCACTCCGCGGTGCGTCCGGCCATCCTGACCGGTTTCCTCGGCTATGCCTTTGTCGTGATAGCTCTGCTGTTCGACGTCGGTCGCCCCTGGCGCCTGCCGTATCCGTTCTTCGTCTCGCAGGGCGTCACCTCGATCATGTTCGAAGTGGGCGCCTGTGTAGCCCTGTATCTGACCGTGCTCTTTCTGGAGTTCTCGCCGATTGCAGCCGAGTGGCTTGGATTGAAGAAGGCGCGCCAGTGGGCCGTTCGTCTGACCATCGCCCTGACAATCCTCGGAGTGTTGTTGTCGACCCTGCACCAGTCGTCCCTGGGCGCCCTGTTCCTGATTGCCCCCTCGAAACTCCATCCGCTATGGTACTCGTCGTACTTGCCCGTGTTCTTCTTCGTGTCGAGTATCGCCGCGGGTCTATCGATGGTGCTGTTTGAATCGTCCCTGTCGCATCGGTACTTTCACCGCAAGATGGACGCCACTTATCTGAAAGAGTCCAATGACGTGGTCTTTGGGTTCGGCAAGGCGGCGTCATTGGTGCTGGCTGGTTACTTCGCCATAAAGGTCTTCGGAGTAGCCGCGGGGAACCACTGGAATCTGCTGTTTACGGGTTACGGCCTCTGGTTCCAGCTGGAACTGCTGGGCTTTGTCTTGCTGCCGGCGTTCCTGTATGCCATCGGGGTTCGTGATCGCAACGCCACAGTCATTAAGGCCGCGGCCATCATGACCGTTATCGGCATCTGCCTGAATCGATTGAACGTGTCAATCATCGCCTTCAACTACCAGTTGCCGCAGGAATGGCAGTATTTTCCGCACTGGCGCGAGATAGGGATCACCGTATTCATCGTGACCCTCGGGTTGGTAGTGTTCAAGTTCATCGTCACCCGGATGCCGGTCTTCCATCGTCACCCGGACTACGAGGAAAGTCACTAAGGGGCGTCAGCTATGGGCGAGACCATTCATACTCTGCAGGAATTCATGACCCAGACCAAAGGCATCATATATCTGCTGGCTCTGGGTTACTTGATAGGATTCGTATCCTTCTGGCGCTTCCTGAATCGACGTCAGAAAGACTGATCCCTCACCCCAACCATTGCCGAATCACGCGCCGACAACGGGGAATCTGCCTGTAGCCTCGGTACTATTTTCCGCTTGGGGGATGTCGGTAATCAGCGCCCCGTGAACAAACATCCCAAGAGTCCCTCCGAGGATCTTCTTCCTGAGTTGTTCAGCCTGCTGAGTTGACAAGCCCCCGTCGTTTTCAGAAGCGGCCAGCCGGTCCATTACCGGGAAAGAAGCAAGTAGCTCCTGGTTGTTTTCGATGAGTTCATCGGCGCCCTTGTTGCGCAGCTTGTACCAGGCCTCGATCATGAAGTTGCGCAACTGGTTGACCACTTCGGCATCGCCCTTGCAATCGATCCGAGCCGGCGGACTGACTTCAACCGAAAGGACACGCAAGTGACGACTTGATGTCTTTCCGATGGTTACCGAGGCGGCCATGTACGATTGCTGAAGGAGCGCCATCACTCGAGCCAGATCGGTGAGGGTGGGGCTCTGCTTTTCCTTCGAGTTGAAGACGACAGAAATAACCCCCTGTCGAGGACTGCCCTCGCGCAAATCCGCGGGAGTCGTCAGACCCTCCAGCGGATCGATGCAGGCTGTCATGATTCTCCACGGATCGATGATCATGCGCAACATCGAACTGACAGAGGCGGGGTCCTTCGAGGCTGCCAGGGCCAGGTTGGTCACGAAGGCCTTGTCGATCAGCGGCTCCAGGTCGAAGGCCTTTAACACCTTCACCGCATCCGGGTTCTGCGACAGCGTTGCGCTGGCCACGGCCAACTCATGAGTGGCAGTGATGAACCGCGGTAGAAACTGGGCATCTAGATCGCTCCCTTTCTCCAGTATCTCATCGCTGAACAGGGTGTTGAGGGTTTCCTCCCCGAAAAAGGACTGGATCCACTGTATCGTTCGGATGACTCTCAGGGTTTGCATGTGGCCTCCATTTTGTCCTTTAATCGGCATTTGGGGCCCCACGCTTAGTCCCTGCTGCTCCTTTTGCCAAATTGGGTCCGAAAAACGGATTCCCGGTCTGTCCGAAAGTACGTCAAGATTACGGGTGGGAATCGGATGGTATACCCATTGCAACCCTTGATTGTACAAGGAGATAATCGTACCGAATCGGCTGCGACCTGACAACTCACCCGGTGCAGCGATGTCGCCCGGTTCACCACCGGCCGACTACGGCGAGCTAATCTGTTTCGATATCGGATTGCTCAATCGGCTTAGCTCTGAACACTCCATTCGGCTGGATGAAGCGCACCTCTTCAACTGCAGACGGATCCCTTTCATCAAGCACGAATTCCACGAAGAACCCGTTCAGTCCCCTAATGCCAAAGCGGGTGTTCTGCGCCGGCTGAAGCTCGTAGGTCGGCTGGCCCGGCAGGGTCAGCATCAGCGTCGTCCCCTTAAGCCGGAACTCCGCCGTCTGGTCGGCCAGGCTGTAGTATCCGGTCAGGTGACTGAGAAAGCCCGGATCGGACAGTCGACGGTCAGGTTGGCGAGTGAAGACTATATCATTGACGGACGGCTCAAGAGGAACCGCCACCTGGTGGATGTCGCCGGATGAGTTGGTGCGGAAGTTGAACTTGATACGCTGATCGTCAAGCTCGGGGAATAAGGCCATGAAGACATCATAGTGCCAGTGCTCCAGCTTGGCCCTCAGGTTGTTATACTCGGCGTACAGCCGCTTGTCCTCGTATGTCACTGCCAATGTGCCGTAGCCGGGCTCCCCGTATTCACCGGCGTATTCCCTGAGGTGGTGGCTGGGCTTGGTGCCGTCCACCCGGTCGAGCTGTTCCTGAGCCTGCCTGGCATCGTCAATCACTTCTTCGCCGGCTTCGAATCTGGCCATGATGCGGGCATGATAGTCGACCGGCTCAAGCTCCAGGAACACGTCGGCGATGCGATGGCAGATTATGCCGGGCAGGGGAGTCCCGTCGAGGTTGCAGAGTATGACTATCCCCAGACCGTCATCCGGATAGAGCGACACCAGGGCCGAAAAGCCGTCGATATTGCCGCCGTGGTGGACGCGCCGATGCCCTCGGTACGCCTCAACGAACCAACCCAGGCCGTATGACGTGTACAGGGCCTCGGTGTATTGCTCAGGTCGGCTGATGGCCATTTGAGGCGTGTGCATTTCCTCGATAAGAGCTGTCGGCAGCAGTTGCTTTCCCTCTCCATTCTTGCCGCCGGAAAGATGGAAATGGATCCATCGGTTCATTTCGACAACGCACGAATTGATGGAGCCGGCCGGCCCCATAGTCGATATATTGCGGTATTCGATGAGCCTGACGGTATCCTCATGGCGGCGATAGGGCGAGGCGTGATCCGCTGACTTGGACATCCGGGCGACCGAAAAGTTGGTTCGGGGCATCTTCAGAGGATCCAGAAGCCGTTCCTGGACGACATCCTCCCAGTGCTCCCGCACAATCTGGCCTGTTACGTATCCCGCGGTCATGTACATCAGGTTCTGGTATTGGAAGCTTGTGCGAAAGTCCTTGCTGGGTTCGAGATACTGAAGTCGGTTAACCAGATCGGTTCTGGTGGCGCCGGAATTGTACCACATGGCGTCATGACGGGGCAACCCGCTGCGATGAGTGACCAGGTCGCGCAGGGTTATTCGTTCGCCCGCGAACAGGTCTTTCATTCGAAAGCGCGGCAAGTAGGTTCGCACGGGCTCGTCCCAGTCCAGGTGTCCATCGGCGACAAGCGTGGCGATAGCGGCGGTAGTGAAGGACTTGGTGGCCGAACCTATCGCAAAAAGCGTGTATCGGGTTACCGGAAGGCTGTCGGCGCGGTTGCGCACACCAAACCCCTCGGCCATGACGACATGGCCATCGTAAACGATACCGATCGCCGCTCCGGGCGCCTTCCATTCCGGCATGATGCTGTCGACGAACACACGTACCCGGTCTAGCCTGTCATGCAGGGAGCTCTTCTCGGCCAGGATGGTTACCTCATCCTGACGCCTTATAGCAAACGGCCAGGAGGAGGCACCCTGGTGAAAATCGCCGCTTATCGTACGGCCGTCGTGACTGAACGAGCCATCGAAATATGGATCTCCAGGCACCCCGGGCATCTCGAAGTGGACCTTGCCGCCGTCGACCACGATGTTCCCGAGCGGCACATCCTCGGCCCCCTGAACTGCGATGTCGATGTCACCGGTCCACTCGACCGTGTCCGACGGGCGAAACTCCACGACAATACCGAGCGAAGTTCCGGACACCTTGATGTCACCCTCCCAAATGCCGGTCAGCTCTATTCGATCAGGCGGATCCGCGGCTAATGCAGGGGCGACCGGAGCGAAGAACGCAACGACGACTATAACAGCTATAGAAAGACCAGTCATCAACCGACTCATGGCGCAGGGCTCCCTTCTGAAAGACACAACGACAGTGGCCGACGTACCGTTCGACGGCCACCATCCATAGTTAGCCCAATTCCTGCCCGGCAGCAAGCTAAAGGTTTCTGTCTGTTGCGCTCTCGTGATTCTTGGGGGCCATGAAGTAGTAAATCAGGAAACCGAATCCGGCGAACAGAAACATCAGCCCGATCGTACCCTCTTCACGGAAGTAGTCAGGAAACCAGAAGCTCACGAGGGCGGCCAGGCCGATGCCGACCAATACTATCCCCCATTTCAGGTTCGACAGTGCCTTCGACACCCCGGATTGGTCGTAAAGGAACCTGACTTTCTCATCCACCAGACCCTTCTCGATCAACTGCCGACGCGTCCGGTAATCCAGATAGCTCTTCAGGGCCCAGGCCAGTATTCCGAATATACCCAGGGGCGTCAGTACTTCAGACGGCCAGTCCATGTGCTGCTCCTTTCGTTTCTTGTCGTTGCCATGCTATCTGACCGGCGACGGGGCGCATTGTTGCAGCCGGCGGCACAATTCCATTGTCGGCCCGGACACTGAATCAATTGCAACATCTCAGCCGTAGTAATGGTCAGATATGCTGGTAGATGAACTCATGGCTGAAAGCCAAAACGAAATAGCGTCGGTTCTGTCCGGCGACCGCGACGCCTTTCGGCGGCTGGTGGCAAGATATCAGCGCCTGGTCAGCCATGTCGTGTTCAGGATGGTCAGGGATCCGGATGATCGCGAGGACTTGTGTCAGGAAGTCTTTGTCAGTGTTTATCAGAATCTTCGGAGTTTCCGCGGTGACTGCAAGCTTTCGACCTGGATCGGACGCATAGCGCGCAACAAGTGTTTGAACTGGCTGGAGAAGAAGGGCCCGCTGCGCTGCGGTGACTCCGATGATGAGTCCTCGATCGGTGACGTCGCGGACGATTACATCGAGCCGGACCGGCAGGCCGAGCAACACGACCTCGGTAGACATGTTCGGACCGAGATCGATCGCCTGCCGCCTCTGTACGGCGTTATCCTGGCCCTTTATCATCTGGAAGACATGTCCTACCGAGAGATCGGCGAGATCATGAAACTGCCGGATGGTACCGTTAAGAGCTATCTGTTTCGGGCGCGGCGGATGCTCAAGAAGAGACTGACAGCAGCCTACCGACCGGAGGAGTTATGGCGATAGAGCACCCGCACGACGATAGGATTCAGGAATACCTGGACGGTGTCCTGGCGCCGCCGGAACATGCCGCCGTCGGGGAGCATTTTGATACCTGCGCGCGCTGCCGTCGATCACTCGAGCAGTATCGCGCTCTCTACCATGTCCTGGCCGAAGAACCGATCGTCGGACTATCCGATGGCTTCGCCGATATCGTCATGCAAAGGGTTATTGAGCCGCGCAGCATCAGATTCAGTCCGATCTGGCTGTGGCCGGCGGTGGCGGCCGCGGTTCTGCTCGCTATCCATCTCTGGCTGGCTGACCTGGGCCCGGTCTGGACTGGAGTAGCAGGCATGTTCGTAGCCCAGGCGCAATCGCTCAGCGGCCTGCTTCACAAGTGGGTTTCGGTTGTTGACGACTACGGCCAGAGCGGAAAGCTGCTGATTGGGGCGGCCCTGGCACTGGCGATGGTGGCGGGTCTGGACCGCCTGACCCGGGCAATCCGCCACGGCCGGCTTCTGATGCTGAGCTAGGGCCGGCTGGGAAGGTGCGTCTGGCCGATGATTGACCGGCTCCCCTGCTTTTGTCCGGGCGACGGTGGACTGTCCCCTACGGGGCGGAAAGGCTTTTCTCGCTTGGCCGCGAGGCTTGTGTTTCCCCGGCGTCAATCGGCTGACCGAAGTCTGCCGACAAGCCGTCAGGCCTTTCCGGCCGAAGGGCAGAGTTCCGACAAGAAGCAGGCTCTGCAGTGCGGGCCGCAAGACCGGCACAGCGCCCGGCCATGGTCAATCAACAGGTAGGAATAGACGATCCACATTTCTTTCGGAATTATTGTTATCAGATCGCGTTCGATCTTCACCGGATCCTTCTGCGCAGTGAATCCGAGACGACGACTTATCCGCCCGACATGGGTATCCACCACAATCCCCTCCGCCAGGCCGTAACCCGCTCCGAGGATGACTGATCCGGTCTTGCGTCCAACGCCTGGCAGTGTGACCAACTCATCAAGAGTCTTCGGTACCCGTCCGGAGTATTCGCTCAAGATCGCCCGAGAGGAATTCCTGATCGATTTGGCCTTGCTGTTGTGAAAACCGGCCGAGTGAATATCGTTTGCCAACCGATCGAGGTCGGCCTCGGCGAAGTCGCGCACGTTTCGATACTTACGAAACAGCTCGCGCGTAACCATGTTGACCCGATCATCGGTGCACTGAGCCGACAATATGGTAGCTACCATCAACTGGTGGACGCTGCGAAAGTGCAGAGAGCACCTGGCCCTGGGGTAATGATCGCGCAGCAGCGCGATACACTTCTCGGCTCGCCTCCTCTTTGCTCTCAGACTCTCGCGCGGCACGGTCTCACCTAATCACAGCCGAGAATGACAACCCGGTCAATATTATTCAGGTCTTTCATTATCACTATGGACTCATAGCGTTCGTGCTCGGCGGTCAGTTGCTTAACCTGTTCGGCCTGGTCATAGCCGATTTCGAACATTATTCGGCCGCCCGGGGCCAAATGCGCGGGCCCTTGCTTCAGAATCACGCTTATGGCGTCGAGCCCCTTGGCTCCCGAGGTGAGAGCCAGCTTGGGATCGGCGAGCACTTCCGGTGGCAGAGTTCGATAGTCATCTTCGGCGATGTAGGGCGGGTTGGAGAGGATCAGGTCGAAGGTCTCGTCGGCGCCGATCGCATCGAAGAAATCAGATCGGCGAAACTCGATCCTGCCGGCGCATTCGAGAGCCGCGGCGTTCCGGCGGGCCACCGCCAGCGCCTCCTCCGATATGTCCAGGCCCACAACCTCACCGGCCGGCAGCTCGCAAGCGATCGTTACCGCTATCACGCCGCATCCGGCACCTAGATCCGCTACCCGCGGCTGCTCAAGACCGGCCGCCTTGACGAAGCGCAAGGCCGACTCGACCAGGCCCTCAGTCTCCGGGGTTGGTACCATCACATCGGGGTTTACCTCAAATCGTCGGCCGTAGAACCAGGCCTCACCAAGGATGTACTGAAGGGGGTAGCGCCGGGCGCGTCGCGCAATGATTTCATCGAGGCGCTCGACAACCGATTCATCAATCATCCCGGGACCCTCCATATAAAGCTTCAGCCGGTCGCACTTGAGCAGGTAGCACAAGATAATCTCGACCTCGGCCCAGCCCTGATCGATCCCGGCGTCAATCAACGGCTGTGCCTTGTCGCCTATGAATCCGGGCAGCCGTTCAATCATCGCAGGGCCCCGTCAGACGTGCCTCTCAACGGCTGTACCCTCGAGCCCGAAGCAGGGCGATCGCGTAAATCAGAACTAACAATCCAATGAAGGAGTAGCAGATTGAATAAGTCAGCGCCGGGCTGAACTGAATCGAGTGAGGAATCAGATATATGGCCAGCATCAGGAACAGAGCGCCGATACCGAGGCGTCCCAGCGTTTGCTTTGAGAAGAGATCGCGACCGAAGCGCCCCTGAGTCAGCGAGCCCAGCGCGGAAAGGTTGACGAAAACGAGGTAGAGGAACAGCAGTTGGGTCTTGTTGTCGGTGGCGTCGGTGCCGAACGGCACGCCCTCCCAGACGACTCCGAAAGCGTACCAGTTCATGGCCCACCCGAACGGATATCCGCCCAGAAAAGCGAACACGGCCGCCATAAACATGCATCGCGCCATGTCTCGCACCTCACCCTCGCCCTGCATCAGGGGCACAGCCCTGATCGCGGACATGACGACACAGAAGACCGTGGCGAACATCAGAATGATGTGCCCAATCAATATCACTGACGGTACGGCGCCGAAGAACTTGAGCACGAACGGCCCCCTCTCCGGAAGCCACTCGGCCAAAACCTGACGATTCTGTCGAATCTGGAAATAGTAGTATGTCCGTTCGCCCTTCTTTCCGGCCGGAACTATGGTATAGTACACGTTCTCGGCCGTGTCGGATGGCAGCATGCGGACTATCATGTAGTCATCGAGCTTCTTCAGGGGTGCTCGATGATGCGGCTTGGCCCTCCGGAAGGCGATAAAAGCATCCGCGGGCACTTCACCGGATACTCTTATGGCGATGTGCGCCGTATCGCCCGCCACTGCCTTCGGTACCGTTGTGTACTCGAAGGTGATTTCGTCGGTGGCGTGACTCAGCTCCTCCGGACGCCCGCGTGAGGTGTTGCGAGCAATGTAGAGAAGCACCAGGGTCAGGATTAGAGCCATCCCGATTCTGAAGATACTCATGGCTCTTCTCCGGACGCCTGCAGCTTCATTTTCTCTTGTTGATCGTGATGTCTGAGTTCATCGATAAGCAGGTCGACCTCGCCACTAAGAACCTGGTCGAGCTTGTAAAGGGTCAGGTTGATGCGGTGATCGGTCACCCGTGATTGCGGGTAATTATACGTGCGAATCTTGGCCGAACGGTCGCCGGTGGACACCATCGATCGGCGTTCAGCGACCATCTTAGCCTGCTGCTCGCTCATCATACGGTCATACAGGCGGGAGCGCAGGACAGTCAGGGCCTTCTTGCGGTTCTTGATCTGCGACTTTTCGTCCTGGCAGGTGACTACCAGGCCGGTCGGCTGGTGCGTGATTCTCACCGCCGAATCGGTGGTATTGACCGATTGGCCCCCCGGCCCGCTGGATCGGTAGACATCAATCTTCAAATCGTTAGGATCGATTTGAACATCCACTTCCTCGGCCTTAGGGAACACGGCCACGCTGACTGCCGAGGTGTGAATTCGTCCCTGCGTCTCGGTCTCCGGAACTCTCTGGACCCGATGGACGCCGGATTCGTATTTCATCCTGCCGAAGGCCTGCTCGCCATCGAGCGAAAAGATGACTTCCTTAAAGCCGCCGGAGTTGGCCGGGTGTGAGTTCATGATCTCGAGTTTCCACTGGCGGCGGTCGGCGTAACGTTGATACATCCGAAAAATGTCGCCCGCGAACAATCCGGCTTCATCGCCGCCGGTTCCGGCGCGTACTTCAACGATCGCTGCCTTGTCCTCGTTGGGATCGACCGGCAGCAGAGCCAGTTCTAACTTCCTGCGGGCCGATTCCAGCAGGGCCTCGTTAGCTTCGAGTTCCTCGCGGGCCATCGCAATCATGTCCTCTTCGCTGGAGCCCTTCATGATCTCCTTAGCCTCATCGATCGCCCGTTTCACCTGGCGGTACTCCCGCCCAGCCTCGAGGATCGACTCGACCCGACGTCGTTCGCGGGTGAGTTCGATCAGCTTCTCCTGATCGCCGAGCACTACCGGGTCGCTCATCTGACAATCCAGATTCCTGAGGTGCTCCTCGAGTTTGTCAACGATTTCCAGCATAACTGCGATTTCCTGCCTCGGGTTGTTCAATGCTATGGCGACGCGGCCCGCAGGCCAAGTTGAAAAATGAGGGATGTGGGTAGCTAGGGAACGGCGACTCGTTGCGAGTCGGTCTTGGAGTCGGTAATACCCAGGGCCGCTTCCAGGGCGGCGATGCCCACCTCGAGCTGATCTTCCGAGGGCTCCTGCGTGGTGATCTTCTGCAACCAGAGCCCCGGTTTGATCAGGATCATGGTGATTCTGTTGTCGCGAGTCTTGCCCGACAGCTTCAGGAGTTCATATGACCCTCCGGCTACCAGGGGTAACAGGGTGAAGTGCAGGCCGAAGCGCGTAAGGAGCGTGGGCGGATGGCCAGCGACCAGGGCGTATATCGTATCCGATATGGCATAGGTCAGCATCGCGATCAACGCCACAATCAGTATGAATGAGGTTCCGCATCGCGGATGGAAGCGCGTATGGCGGGCGGCCCTTTCAGGGGTCAGCTCATCGCCCATTTCATAGGCGTAGATAGACTTGTGCTCGGCCCCATGGTACTGGAAGATCCTCTTGAAATCTGCGAAAAACGAGATTCCCCAGACATACAATACGAACATGGTCAGTCGAATCACTCCGGCCAGCAGGTTGAAGCCGACCGCGTTGCGGTCGATACCAAACAGGTTCGAGATTGCAAGCGGCAGGAAGAAGAATATGAAAATCCCGAGCGCCAGGGCAAATGCGACCGTCAGCCCCAACATGAGGGTATTAGACTTCGTCGGCTTCTCTTCCCAGGCCTCGCCTTTCTTCTCGGCCTCCGCCTTCTCCTCTTCCTTGATTGCTATGTCCGCGGAGAAGTTCAGTGTGCGAATACCCAATACAAGCATCTCGATGAACGACACGGCGCCCCGAACAATCGGGATCCCGAGTATCTTGTAGCGCCTGGATAGCGGCAGGTAGTCCTCGGTCTTGACCTTGATCCGCCCATCGGGTGTACGCACCGCCGTGGCTATCCTGTCGGGCGATCGCATCATCACCCCTTCGATTACGGCTTGTCCTCCGACATTCATATCGGGCATGGGCCTGGGCTCCTCAGTGTCGTCGCCGGCGTCTCCGCCGAGCCTGCCGAACAAGCAAACGGCAGACGGCGCTCTAACTCATATACGCACCGCCTGCCGAATTCGATGAGATTCGCAGCTACGACTTCTTCTTCTGTTGCTGCTGGACCTTGGCGTACTTGCGACGGAACCGCTCCACACGTCCAGCCGTGTCGATCAGCTTCTGCTTACCCGTGAAGAACGGGTGGCAGTTGGAACAGATTTCAACCTTGATATCCTTCTTCGTCGAACGCGTCGGATAACTGGCGCCGCAGGCACAGGTAATGGTCACCTCGTGATATTCTGGATGAATACCGGCTTTCACTCGTATCACCTCAATTCGTAACCGTTGCTTTCAAACTCAGTCGGCTAATCCGTCTTATCGGACAACCGAGCCCATAAATATATGCAATCGACCGGCTTTGGCAAGGCCTATGTGCAGGTAAATTCAACGGCGCTTGCACACCGCCGTCCAGTAACATTCACCATAGGTCAGGCGTTCCAGGACGAAGAAGGACCGTAATGTCGTCACGAGGTCGTCTTCAGTGAAGTAGTTCTTGAGGATAACAAACGGCCTGCCGTCGTCCAGGTATCTGCGGGCGAATCGGTTACCGTGACTGTCGTAGTGGACTGTCTGGCGTGTCGCCCCTTCGGCCGGGGGGTTGTTGTCGGTCAACCAGAATTGTCCACCCGTGGACAGCGGCTCGGAAATCGCCTCGAAAAGGGCCTTGAAATCCTGACGGGGATGATGTGATAGCCAGAAGCCGACCGTCACCAAGTCGAATGAGCCCGTAGCAAACGGGGCGCGGTACAGATCGGCCTGAACGAATCGAACAGGGCGACGCAGTTCCTTTTTTCGCGCCACCGACAGCATTTCCATCGAAATATCGGCCGCCACAATGGATTCGGCGTCGGCCATGTGGGGCAGCCACCAGCCGCTCCCGCAGGCCAAATCGAGTACCGTGCGTCCGCGCGACAGTTCTCTCAGACGCGCAGCTTCCGCGGCCAGCTCTGCCCGCCGATGGGCGTCGTCGCGATTATATATCTGCTCGTATTCACGGGCACGGCGACGGTAGTATTCGACCAGTTCCGAGTTGCTCATCGGCGCGCCTTCATGTCTGCAGCCCGTCGGGCCAATTGCCTGCCGAGCCGGTCAGCTTCCTTAAGCGCTTCGTGATCATCGGCCGCGGCTCCCTTGTATCGATAGTCCGTTGTCCGGAAGACCAAGACTCCCTCTGTGACAACCTCCACCCAGCGAAACCAGCCGGCGATCACCCGCCGGGCGCCTTCGAACCAGCCTCGCTCGCCCCCGACCAAAACCATCGCGCCCGGACGCTGGCGCGGCAGTAGTTTGACGAAGTCGTGATCCGGGTCCCGGTTCTGCCAGTCGGGCGGCCGGAAGCAGTTGCAGCGATCGATGAAGGTCTTCGCCTGACCCGAAACCGAGTCGAAATAGACAGGGCTGCCGATTATGACGGCATCTGCGGCCGCCAACTCGCTGAAGACAGGAGTCAGGTCGTCCTCAAACAGACACCAACCCTCCTGAGGCGCTTCCCCGCAGGCCTGGCAGGGGATGTACCTGAGCTTGTTCAGGTTCACATGCACCGGCCGTACCTGATCGGGTCCACCGGCCGCCTCGATGAAACTGCCGGCTATGCGCCGCACCAGGAGCCCGGTCGAAGAACCCTCCACCGGAGAAGCAGAAATGGCGATTAGCCTAATCAATGTCGAGCTCCTCAAGCTCTTCTAGGCGGGCGTACAGGTCCAGGAGCTTCCTCTCGATTCGGTCCTTGTCTTCCGTGGCGGAATGAAGCTCCTCCCAGTCATCGCCTGGGATAGTGCTCCGGATATCCTCTTCCAACCGGTGCAGTCTGCGCTCGAGCTGATCAATCGTGTCTCGAGTGTTTCTGATTTCCTTCTTCAGGCGGCCTCGCTCTTTCGATTTCTCCTTGAAAGCCAGCCAGGCCTCCTTCGACTTCTTGGGCTTGACCTCGGTCACCGGGGCGGAAGCGGCCTGAGTCTTCTCGCGGAAATACGAGTAGTTGCCGTCGTAGGCTTTGATGCGGCCGGAGTCCAGGTGAAGAATTCGGTTAACGACACGGTCGAGGAAGAAGCGGTCGTGGCTCACGATCAGGCAAGTGCCCTCGAATCGGATCAGGGCTTCCTCCAGGGCCTCGCGCGAGTCCATATCCAGGTGATTCGTCGGCTCATCGAATATGATGAAATTGGCCGGATGATAGAGCAGACGAGCCAGCGACAACTTGGTCTTTTCGCCCCCCGACAAGGCCCCTATGACCTTCAAAACATCGTCGCCGATGAAGCCGAAATAGGCCAGAAATGAGCGTATCTCACCCATCGAAGCGCGGGTGTCCAGCTCCCATAGTGAATCGAGAACGGTCTGTTCGTGATTGAGGTCGGCCAGTTCCTGGTCGAAATAGGCGACATCGACCTTGTTGCCGAGACAGATATTGCCTTCAGCAGGCTCAATCTCACCGACCAGCGCCTTCAGCAGCGTACTCTTGCCGGACCCGTTGCGACCGATTAGTCCGACTCGGTCACCGCGATAGAGATCGAAAGTAGTCTTCTCGAGAAGCGGTGTCGAGCCGTAACTCAGAGTAAGATACTGCACTGACAGAACATGAGCATACGATCGCCCGGAGGTCGACACGCTGATCCTCGGCGCCGGCCCCAGTGATCTCGGTGGAGGCAGACGTTTTATCCGATCGAGGTACTTAAGCTTCGATTGCGCCTGCTTGGTCTTCTGGCCGGCCATGTTTCGTCGGATGAACTCCTCGATGCGCTTGATCTCTTCCTGCTGGTGACGGTAATGATGCTCCTGTAGACGACGGCGCTCCGATCGCTCGCGGATATAGTTGTCGATCCCGCCGGTGTAGAACTCCAGTTGCCCGTCGATCAATTCCCAGACATGGTGCACGGTCGCCTGCAGGAAGGCGCGGTCGTGAGAAACGACAATGTAGGCTCGTTCGGTTTGCTGCAGGTATTCCTCCAGCCACCGAGTCGACTCGATGTCCAGGTGGTTGGTAGGCTCATCGAGCAGCAGCAGGTTGCCGTTACCGGCCAGGACACGCGCCAGACCGGCCCGATTGCGTTCGCCTCCGGAGAAGTTGGCCAGACGGTCATGGTGGCGATCTGCCGAGAAACCCAGCCCGTGCAGGATGGTTTTGACTTCATGCTCGAAACCGAACCCTCCGGACACCTCGAATTCATGCTGCATCCGCCCGAGTTGTTCGAGCGCCCGGCTGTCCTCAGGGTGGTCCTGCAGGTGATGCTGCAGTTCCTCGAGGTCGCGCCACGCCGCCGACAGCTCAGGACGCGCAGACGCTACGTATTCGTGGAGGGTCAGGTCGAGGTACGGGGTCAGTTCCTGTTCGGCGTAGTCGATTCGGCATTGTCGCGCCCGGTTGATGCTGCCGGTGTCGATTCCCATTCGCTCGGCCATGATGTCGAACAGGGTAGTCTTGCCGCAGCCATTACGGCCAACCAGACCGATCCGCTGGCCGGCGACGACTGTGAAAGAAACGTCCTTGAGAACGAGCTGGTCGCCGAAGCGACGGCTAATACGTTCGGCGGTCAGCAGAGCCATCACTCCTCCTGAGCGGCACGGGAACGGGCAAGCAGCATCTCGGCGGCCATGAAGATCACCGCCAGCCACACAAATACCGTCCATAACTCCCGCCCGAACCGGAGCTGGGCGACCGACGCCGTCACCGAATCATCGTAATCCAGCGTGTGGAATTCCTCGGCGCCGATCGCCACGGTCAGTTGATCGCGACCGATTCTCTCCAGATCGCCCTCGGCCGGCGGCAGATTCAACGCAAACCGATCTACTTCACGACCCAGATACGAGACCCGGTACACTCCGGCTTGGTCCACCGGATGCGGCTGGTAGGTAAGTCGGCCGCTTGAGGTTTCGGGCGTGACTTTGAATTCGGCGGAATCAGGGGTGGTCAGCACCAACGGCATGGTCACGGTTTCGTCAGGCGGCAGGCTTCGTCGGATCGCGGATCCCACCGTCAGGTCAACGTCGAAACGCGACAGGCGAGCGGTAAGGTACTCCACCGAACGGGTAATCAGGGGGACAAAGAAGGCGTGGCCGGCCAGATCGGAATAGCGCGGATCGATCGGACCGGTGAGCGTCAGAACCTGACCCTGGCCGTATTGGTGCTCGATCAGCGCCGGGCGGTCGCCGGAAAAGCGCATCAGTGTTCTGGTCGCCTCGCGCACGTGCAGCTTCGGCAGGCCGTAGAACTTGACTTCAGGAAGTCGGCCCTCACTGAAATCAAAAACCTCGAAGATCGAGTGCTCGGTTTCCGCCCCGGCCAGGGTGTAGTATCCAGCGCGGCTGACCTGAGCCGGCAAGGGCTCATCGATAGTTACTCCGGTCAGTTCGGACCAGTTAGTGTTGAAGAAGCCGGTCTCGGAAGCGGAGCCGTATGTCACCAGCAGAGCCCGCCCGGTGAGGACATAATCGCGCAGCCGACTGAAATAGGGCTCGCCCAGGGATGGCGCATCAGCGGCGATGATGACATCGTATCCCCGGAAGTTAACTCCTGCCAGTTCATCGGGCGCCACCCGTTTGACCGACCAGTACTGGTTGATCTCTTCGCTGGGGGCCAGCGCCATGGCGATCAGCTCGGCCGATACGCCCTCGCCCAGGACCAGGAGATTGAACTGCTCCGGTATGTGAAAGCTGAACCAACGGCGGTTGTCACCGGGAAACTGATCATCGGAAAGCTCAACCCGGCCTGAATGGAAACCGGTGCGCGAGACGGATCGCTTGAACCGCGCCACAGCCTGTGATCCCGCCTTGACCTCCACGTCGGTCTGCGCGACCCGATTACCATCGAGATACAGCGATACGATGAGGTCGTCACGATCTTGTGAACCGTAATTCCTGATCGTAGCCACCAGTTCAAAATCATGACCGGGCAGAATCAGCCGCCCGCCGAAGTCCAGTGCCGTTACACCGCAGTTATCATCCGATTCAAGTGGCAGCTCGACGAGTATGAGTCTGGCGTCGGTCTCATCCAGCACCGGTGACTCCGGGAGCGAATGACGCTGGCGGTCGGTAATGAGGTACAGCTCCTTGTTGATGCTGGCGGCATCTCTCAGAAGGCGTGCGGCCCGATCGAGACCGCCGCCCAGATCGGCCGATGAAGAACCGGCCTGCAGAGTTTCGAGACTGCGCGCCACGGTTGCGGCCGTGCTGAACCCGCCGGGTGATTCCGCACCACCGGTCGGATCCAGACTGATCAGGGCGACGGCATCGGACTCGCTGAAGTTCTCCAGTATCTTGCCGGCTCGGTCTTTGGCCAGCTCGAACAGATTCCCATCGCTGACATAGCGATTCATGCTGGCGGAGTTGTCAATAACGACCACCGCCGCCACCGAGGCGTGAGCCCCGAAACCGCCACTCTTGAGGGTCGGCCGGGCGAAGGCCAGGACCAGCATCAGAATTATGAGCATTCTGAGGATGAGCAGAAGCAACTGACGGATCTTCAGACGTCGTACCTGACGCCTCTGCATTGCCTTGAGATGCTTGAGTGAAGAGAACTCGACGATCTTCACCCGCCGCCGTGAAAACAAGTGAATCATCAGCGGTATCAGGGCGGCCGCGGCGGCAAACAGGACTGTCGAGTTCAAGAAGCTGAACATGATGACTACTGCCTGAAGGGCTCCTCAGAGAACCGACGCGCCTCATCCTGATGATAGGCCGCGTAGGGACCGGACAGCACCTCGCGGTAATGGTGGAGGGCCTGGTCGTGTTCACCCTGCAAGTCCGAGAGCTGTCCCAGGCTGAGGCTGATCATACCACGGTAGAACGCACGCGTTTCCAGAAACGCGGCCATTTCGAGGTAGTCACGGGCGGTTGGCAACAGCCCCTGGCCCATAGCGGCCAACCCGGCCCACATATGATACGTCGAGACATACGGCTGTGGACCGAGAGCCTGTTCCATCAGGGCCTGCGCCTGTCGATAGAGGTCCCTGGCTCGTTCCTGGTCGGCCTGAGACAAAGACTGGCGCAGGATGTTGGCCAGCAGGACCGCGGACTCGGCTACGGGCGCGGTACGCGGCGGCAGAACTATCAGCTCCTCCAGCAGTGGCTGGGCGGAAGCGGTGTCGCCGGTGATGAGATAGCTCAGGGCCAGATTGAACCGTGTCACGTGGAAATCCGGGTCCATACGGCGGGCCGCGAGCAGCGATTGCCTGGCCGAGTCGTATTCGCCTGCGGCCATCTGGTAAGTGGCCAGAACCAAATGGGCGCGCCCGCTGACCGTGTCAGCCTCAGCCTGGCGCATCTGATACTCCAGAGCTTCATAGTAATCGCCTTCATTGAAGAGGGCTCGGGCCAGGATCGGCAGGAACCGGGTCTCTGTTCCGGGCTTTGCCTGATCGACGAGGAACTTTGCATATTCGCGCATCTGCCCGTAGCGAAACATCGCCTCCGCCATGTCGGCTTGCTGCAGCACCCGGGCGGGTTGGATTCGGACCGTGTCGACCCATGTACGGAACTCAGTCTGCAAGCTCTGCAGCGGCATCCCGTATTCAGATTCAATCACAGCGACAAGATTAAGATCATGAGCCCGTTCATACGCGCCTCGGAGCCGGTCCAGACCGAACCGGTTGACCAGGAATCTGACAAACCCGGCGGCGCAACGGTCGGCGATAAAGGGATCAAGCAGGCGATACCGTCCGGGCCTGAGTAGCTCTTCGAGATCGTAAAGTTTGCCCTGAGACCCCAAACGCTTGATGTCGATTTCCGGTAAGGACCCGTAATTGGCCAGTCCCTCGCTCAAGACGGCCGGGGCATAGCCCCAGTTTCGCAACAGGGCCGGGTGGTTGATGACGAACGGGTCGACGGCATTGATTTCCTTGGTGAACAACACCTGAGCCGATGACCGGGTCGGATCGCCGGACATACCAAAGCGCTTGTCCCATACCACTGATGGAATCAGGCACGGACACAGGTACAGATGGTACTTGCCGGGCAGATTGAACCAGCACATTCCCTTAAACTCACGGTAGCTGGCTTCAAGTACACCCTTGACCGCACCATAATAGAAATCCCCCAGCGAGTTGCGCAGAAAGTGGATGTCCATGTGGGCGGTGGGCTGCAATGTGAAGCCGTCACTTTTATGATGGTCATAGGGGCACAGGTTCAGTGCGTAATCGGCCGATTCGACAGGCGTCATAGTCAGGGCGTACCAGACCGAGTTCTTCCCCGGTATGGAGTCGATCAGCGCCGGCAGGCCGTACTCGACTCGGAATCGCCGCGACAGGGTTTTTGCCGGCGGCCCGAGCGTAACTACATGCACCATGAATGAAGCCGCGGTCGAATCAAAGTCGGCCAGCTCGATGTCGATTGAGAAGGATACTGCGAACCCTGTCCTGGCGATTTCGGGCACCAGCGAGACTGTGTCGTGATACAATGCAACGCGCTCGCCCGCAGGCGATATCTGGTCCACCTGCAGGGCGCATGTGACCGCGGTCGTGTCCGCCAGGGCCGGACCGGCCAGCAGGCACAGGCATATGACTGTTACGAGTTTCATCAGCTTCTTATACATCTCCATCTGCGATCGGATTGGGCCGACGTCGGCCGGGTTCATTTGTCCAGTGTAAGACGGCCGTCTCGCAGTATCGGCACTACTGGAATGGCGTCGACATTGGCCGCGGCGGCGACATCGTCGGCAAAGCCGATCCTGGCCAGAAAGCGACCATGCTCGCCCTGGGCAATTGATTGTTTGATGCTCGTCTTGCTGGATCGGTACAGCAACAAAGCCAGCGATCCGGCATCATTGAGGTCGACATCGAGTCCGTGACGGGTCTTGAGCAGATCGATTACCATACCTCCGCAAAGGGTGTCCTCAATAGAGAATCCCCCCTCTCTTCCGGCGCAGACGATTGCCGCATCACGTCCTTCCGCGACGACCCGCTCGACCACTGCCGATACATTCACCAGGGCGCACGAGAGTATCAGCGCCGCCTTCCGGGCCTCAAGAAACGCGGCCGTGCCATTGGTTGTGGTCATTATGACCAGGCGTCCTCCCACCGACTCCTCAGTGAACTCGAACGGGGAATTACCAAACTGGAAGTTCTCGATTCGGACACCCTCGCGCTCGCCCGCCAGAACCGCCATGTCCTGCCCGACCTTGGTCCACATTTCCACCGCCTCGCCCGGTCCCAACACCGGGATCACTCCGCGAGCCCCGGCCTTCAGGGCAGCGCACACCGATGTGGTACAGCGTAGAACATCAATCACGACCGCGGTGCGGTCGCCCAGTCCGGTTTCCGGGAAGGGGGCTGGGGTCAAGAACAGCTTGACATTCATAATCTACTCAGCGGTGGGAGGCCTTCTTGTAAAAGGGCGGTTTGACGACGGTAGCCGGGAAGGTCTTCCCGCGTACGGCGATCTGGACCGTCGAGCCCGCCTTGGCCCGCGAGCGGGGAACATAGCCTAAGGCGATGGGCCTCTGCAGGGATGGCGACTGGGTTCCCGATGTGACTCTGCCGATAACCTCCTCGCCATCGACTATATCATAGCCGTGGCGCGGGACGACCCTGCCCTCCACTTCAAGGCAGACCAGGCGCCGCGTGGGTTTCTCCTCCTTGACTTTGGCGATCACGTCACGGCCGATGAAGTCCTTGTCTAGATGGCATATCCAACTCAGGCCGGCCTCTATTGGATTGGTCGTCTCGTCAATATCGTTGCCGTACAGAGCCATCTTCATTTCCAGGCGCAAAGTGTCGCGCGCGCCCAACCCGATCAGCTTCAGGTCGTGTTTCTTTCCAGCCTCCGTTATCCCTTGCCACAACGCCTCTGTATCGTTCGGTTCGACGAAGATCTCGAAGCCATCCTCTCCGGTGTAGCCGGTGCGCGAAAACAGGACCTCGCGACCGCAGACTTCGGCAGTGGCGGCCGTATAGTAAGCCATGCCGTCGAGATCATAGTCGCACACTTCCGACATCAGCTTCTGTGCATTGGGTCCCTGGATCGCCAACAGGCTGATCACTTCCGACCGGTTCTCCAGGGCGGCGCCACCGTCCAGATGTCCGCGCAGCCAGTTGAAGTCCTTCGATATGTTGGCTGCATTGACGACCAGCATGTAGCGATCGGGCAGGCGATAGACGAGGAGATCGTCGATGATACCGCCGTCCGGCTTGGTCATGCAACTGTACTGGATCTGTCCCGGCTGCAGTTCGGCGACATTGTTGGTTGTCATCTTCTGGAGGAACTCGAGGGCTCCGGGACCGCTGACCTCGAACTCACCCATGTGCGACAGGTCAAAGAGGCCGACATTGTTCCGCACCGCCAGGTGCTCTTCAGTGATGCCGTCATACTGTACCGGCAGGCGGTAGCCCGCGAAGTCGACCATGCGAGCGCCGGCGGCCACATGATAGTGATGAAAGGCGGTTTTCTTTGAATCAGTTGCTATGTCAGACAAGGCTCAGCCCTTTCTTAGCCGGTGTTTGCTCTACAGACCGCTAATCAAAGGACCATAGGCGGCATTGTCAATACCTAGCCAGCTGTCGAGAAGGCTCGGCCGGCATCGCGGCGCGCCCGGAAAGGTCTCGAACTACTCGTTATGTCCCTTTGGGCATTTCGAGCGGCGTCGGACGGTCGGCCCGATGGCGGGCCAGGATCATCAGGATACATCCCGTGACCAGGCACACGCCTCCAGTAGTTTCCCGCAGAGTCGGCAACTGCTGCCAGGCCAGAACAGCCAGAGTCATAACGAAGACCGGCTGGGTCTGGCTGATTATCGCAGCCTTGGACAGATCCATGTGCTTTAGGGCCAGGAGGTACATCATCCGTGAGAGAATCGGCCCGACCAGTCCCAGCGCAATCACCCCGGGCCAGACTTTCTCCAGCCCATCCAGATTCTGGCCGGAGCCGGCAAATACCACCCAATATGCCCCCGCCATCAACAGGTTCCGCAGGTAGGCCAGGGTGATCGGTTCAACGTAACGTATAGCAATCTTGGAGACATACTCCGTTATTCCAAAGAAGAATGCCCCGGCCAGAACCAGCCAGAACCCCGATGAGTACTCCATTCGAAGGGTCAGCCGCATTATCACGATCCCGGCAATCGACAGCAGCCCGCCCCATATCTCCAGCCTCGAGAACCTTTCTTTGAGAAACAGCACTCCCAGAAGAATGACAAAAGGAACCTCCGCGCGGGTAAGAAAGGACGCCAGCGACGGATCCATGCGGGCCACTCCCGCCCACATGAACCAGATGGCCAGCCAGGAGGTGATCGAGAACATGGCTATCCAGAACCAGCTCTTCCTTGGGTGTACGAAGGTCCGCCGAACGCCGCGAAATGGCAGCCAGAAGACAGAGAGGGCGATAGTCGCCGTGGTGAAGATGCAGCAGCTTAGCAGAAGGGCTGATATCTCCCCGAGATTCCACTTTCCTATGACATATGCCAGTCCGGCTCCGAACGCGGCTGTGACGGCATATACGTACCCCGTCAGCGACGGATTGCGCGCAGGCCTGCTCACTTAGCCGCCTCATGAATCATAGGACGCAATCTACTGCTTGGCAAGGCACAGTCAAGCGGTGGGCAAGGCCTTGCTTCACATGCTTGCCTTTTCGATCCTGCGGGCTGCTCACGAAGGTGTCCTGGTTTGCCGCGATCTTGCGCCCGGACATTCATTCGGCGGCGCCGTTTGCTCCGCGGCTGCTCCGGGAGCACATTCCGATTGTGTTTTGTGGACCGGTAAGTTATCATGCAATACTATGTCGCGATGGGCGCTGGGACTGGTCGAAACTCGTGGGCTGATCGGATCGATTGAGGCCGCCGATGCCGCTGCCAAGGCGGCGGCTGTAGCCGTATCGTCGGCCGAATTGACCGACGCTGCGCTGATAACGATCAGAATCGAAGGAGAACTCGGAGCGGTCCAGGCCTCGGTTGATGCCGCGGTTCGAGCCGCAGAAATGGTCGGCGAAGTGGTTTCAGTAACGGTCATTCCAAATCCCGACGACGGCCTCGCGGTTATTCTGCCTCAGCTCCGCTATGTCAGCAAGTATCATTCGGATGAAGATCGTCCGCCGCTGACCCCGCCTGGCGGCAGCGGCATGCCTGGTCCTATTAGCCCCAGGCCGATAGTTCCCCGACAGGGTTCTGGTGCGGGCCAGGGACGGCATATCAGCCAGGCCAAGACGACTAAAGGGGCCGGGCAGCCATCCGCACCGGAATCTGCGAAGACGCTTAAGAGTATGACCGTAGCCGAGTTACGCCGATTTGCCCGGTCCCTTAATCGGATTGAGATGACCGGCCGCGAAATCAGCCGGGCCAACAAGAACCAGCTAATGGAAGCTATCAAGCGCGTAATGGATATGGATTAGGACCATGTTTATAGGTAAAGTAGTAGGCTCGCTCTGGGCCACCCGCAAGACCGGCAACACAGACGGCCTCAAGTTCCTGATTATACAGCCGTACAATCTGAATAAGGCCCCGAATACCGATACTATTGTCGCGGCCGATGTGTTGGGCGCCGGTGAAGGCGAAGTTGTCGTCGTGGCCTACGGGCGCGCTGCGAGATTGGCGGTGGGTACCGACGATGTCTCGATCGAGGCGGCAGTGTCGGCAATCGTTGATGAATACGAAGTGAAACCGGAGCATTACTCCGGAGAACTCGACCCGGAGCGAGCTTCGTTCAAGAAGAAGTAGAAGAGAAAGGAGTCAGATATGCGCGACTTATTCAAATGGCGCCGCAAATCCTACTCGATCAGTTTCAAGTGGTATTACCTGCTGGCCATAGGATTGGGACTGGCGGCGATTGTTGCCCTGGTCTGGCTGGCTACACGTAACGGCTGGATCATGGAACGTCTGGGCCGCGGCAATAGCGACGACCCGGAGGCGATTGATTATTCAATATAGATGACCAATCTCGTTGAACAGGTTCGCAAGGCCGGGGTGGTCGGCGCTGGAGGCGCCGGATTCCCGGCCCATGTCAAGTACGCTGCGAAGGCGGAGATTGTTCTGGCCAACGGCGCTGAATGCGAACCGCTGCTCTACAAAGACAAAGAGATCATGCGCCTGCATCCCGAAGAGATGACCCGCGGGATGCAGTTGGTGGCCGAAGCAACCGGCGCCTCACGCCGCATCCTCGGCATCAAGGCTAAGAACACCGAGGTCATCGGCCAATTCAAACGAGTCTTCGGCGGTACCGGTACAGAGATATTTGAAATGGGAGACTACTATCCGGCCGGCGACGAGTATATCCTGGTCTATGAAGCCACCGGACGCCTCATTCCCTACGGTGGCTACCCGGTGAATATCGGCTGTGTTGTCTCCAATGTGGAGACGCTCCTCAATGTAGCGCTGGCGGCGTTGGATGTTCCGGTGACGGAGAAGTGGATAACGGTCGCCGGGGCGGTCAAGAAGCCCGTGACTCTCAAGGTTCCGATTGGGGTAAGCATCCAGGAGGTGGTCGACCTGGCCGGCGGACCCTCGGTCGATGGACCGGTTGCGGCCCTCGAGGGCGGCGCCATGATGGGTGTACTGCGGACCGATCTTTCGATTCCTGTCACCAAAACCACCGGCGGCTATATCATTCTTCCAACCGATCACTATTTGATTCGCCGCCGCAGCCAGACTATCCCCGAAATCAAGAAGATCGGGCAGTCGGCGTGCGATCAGTGCATGTACTGCACCGAGTTCTGCCCGCGCTACCTGCTTGGCTATGAGATAGAACCGCACAAAGTAATGCGGACTCTTGGCTTCGCCGGTGAAAAGGACAACTATTGGAGCCGGTTTGCGATGAACTGCTGCGAGTGCAACCTGTGTTCGCTCTTCGCCTGCCCGGAGGACCTCGACCCGAAGCAGGCCTGTGTCCGGTCGAAGACTAACATCCGGCTCAAGAACCTGGGCTATACGCCGCCGGATCGTCCGCTGAAGGCACACCCAATGCAGGCGGCGCGCAAGGTTTCGATTACGAAACTGACTCGCAAACTGGGCCTGGTCCCGTATGACACCCATGCCGACTACGTCGAGCATGACTACCGTCCGTCGCGAGTTGTGATACCGTTGCAGCAGCACGTCGGAGTTCCGGCTCAGCCGGTGATACAGGTGGGCGACAGGGTAACGCTCGGCCAGTTGATCGGGCAGATTCCCGAGGATGCCATCGGCGCCAATGTTCATGCTTCGATAGGCGGACAGGTGACTGAGGCGAACGAAAATGTGGTGGTCGAGGCGTGATGGACAGGCCTGCGACATGGGAGCTTCGCCTGCGTCACCCGGTCCCACCCACAGGGTGGGGCGCCGGGCGAAGAGTAGATTCCCGCTTTCGCGGGAATGACTCGGATAGGTTTTCTTCGGTAGATAAGGTAGCCCACAGCTTGCTGTGGGAGCTTCGCCTGCGTCATGCGATCCCATCCAAAGGGTACCCGAATACGCAGGGCCTCCGTCCTCGAAACATAGACCGGGAATGAGTCATGGAATACAATGCCATCGGGTTGATCGAATACTCAAGTATCGCCAAGGGAATAGGCAGCGCCGATGCCATGGTCAAGGCAGCGGCAGTCGAATTGGTCATCAGTCGGACTATCTGCAGCGGAAAATACATGAATCTGGTGGCCGGGGATGTGCAGGCGGTCAAGTCATCAGTTGCCGACGGCGAGAACTTCGCCCAGGAAGCCGTCATTGATACCTTTATTATCCCTAATGTCCATCCCGATGTATTCCCGGCGCTTTCGGGGTCGACCGGAGTCGAGAGTCTCGACGCCCTTGGCGTTATCGAGTCCTTCTCGGTAGCGGCGCTGATTGAAGGCGCCGATGCCGCCGCCAAGGCCGCCGAGATTAAGCTGATCGAGATTCGTCTGGCCATGGCGCTGGGGGGCAAAGCGTTCTTCACGATGACCGGCCCGGTCGGCGCAATCCGTTCGGCCGCCGGAGCGGCCGAGGACGTGATATCACGAGCCGGGATGCTTGTGAACACAGTGGTCATACCGTCGCCGCGACCGGAATTGCTGCGGGATATATTGTAGACATTTCGGAGCTTGCTCATCTTGCGATATGCAGGTATGCTTGGGCGTGGGTAATGCCGTCGTGAGAGAGAAGTCGGGACGGCCCGCTGTAGGGGCGAAATATCTTTCGCCCTGCAGAGTAGGATGAAACTAAACCACCGGAGCACAACGCTATGGCCCTTTCGGAATTCGAAATAGGCAAGATCGCCGAGATAGTCGCGGGGCGCACCGGCGCCCAACTCGACGCCAAGACGCTCAGGCGTGTCATTGACCGGGTGACCGATGCGCTCAAAGAGGCTCCCGCTAACCCATCTATTGAAGGCGTCACGTGCGAGGTCCCGCGCAGCCAACCCGCACCGGAGGGTCCATCCTCGCCGATTCAGCAGACGCGTAGCGAGTCGGCACAGAGTCGCCAACCGTTGCCGCCCGATGAGGCTATGATCGCAGACCGCGGCGGATTGTACGAACAGATCGAGAAGTCGGAGGGCAATCGTGTCATCATCGCTGCCTTTGGCAAGGACCGTCCGGGAATAGTAGCCGCTCTGACCGGAGTGCTGGCAGAGCACAATGTCAGTATTGAGGATATCTCGCAGACCCTGATGCAGGAGTATTTCTCGATGATCCTTATCGCGAACATATCCGGAGCCAACCTCGACTTCGCGGCTCTGCGGGATAGGCTTCAGGCGACCGAGGGCAGGCTCGGCATGAAGGTATATGTCGTGCACGAGGACACGTTCGGGTACATGCACAGGATATGAGCAGGATTAGTTGCCAGAACGTTCCCCATGTCACCCTGAGCGGAGTCAAAGGGCGACATGGGCGGCCCCTGAGGTATCAATTGGTCCCACCCGAGGGGTGGGGCACCCGGGTAGATAGAGCCCTCTCCGGTAGTGGCGAAATATCTTTCGCCCGAGGTGGCAATAAGGTAGCCCACAGCTTGCTGTGGGAACCTCGCAACCAGGCTGTAATGGCAACGCCCTTGACCATCGGGTGTCAGGACCACAAGGATCCTGACCTACCGTTGTCTGCTGACGGGCGAGGGCTCAATTCCCGCTTTCGGGCTTCTCCCAAGACCTCAGTCCGCTGTAGGTCGGGTTCCGGAGTGAGCGAAGCGAATGGAGAAACCCGACACCTCTCCTTGCACACGAGACTTGCGGGCCTTTATCAAAACTCCCCACATGCTGGGACACCCTTGTATTCAGAGGTAACAGACGACCATGACCTACGACGCCAATGAAATAATCGAGACCATCCACATGACCGAGGTCGAGCACCTCGACATCAGAACTGTCAGCATGGGTATCTCCCTGCGCGATTGCTCCGACTCCGATATCAAGCAGATGGTTCGGAAGATTCGCGACAAGATCATGCGCGCGGCCGAAAACCATGTCCGGACGGTCGACCAGATATCAAACGACTACGGTATCCCGATCGCCAACAAGCGCCTCGCCGTGACGCCAATCTCCATTGTCGCCGATGGCCACGGTCACGCGGGCTTCATCGAGATTTGCCGTACTCTTGATCAATGCGCAGCCGATTTGGGTATCGATTATCTCGGGGGTTACGGCGCGCTGGTGCAGAAGGGCATGACCGGAGGCGACCGGACGCTAATCGAGACAATTCCGGATGCCCTTGCTGAGACCGAGCGGGTATGCAGCGCGGTCAATGTCGCCTCGACCAGGGCTGGCATTAACATGGATGCCGTCGCCACCATGGCGCAGATCATCAAGCAGGTCGCCGAGAAGACCCCCGATGCCATCGGCTGCTGTAAATTGGTCGTCTTCGCCAACGCCGTCGAGGACAACCCGTTCATTGCGGGTGCCTTCCATGGGGTGAGCGAACCGGAAACGGTGATTAATGTCGGCATCTCGGGTCCAGGGGTGGTCCTGAGTGCTATCAAGAAGTCCGGGCAGTGCGACCTTGGGGCCCTGGCGGAAGTGATCAAGCGCACCGCCTTCAAGGTTACGCGCATGGGTGAGATGGTCGGTCGAAAAGCCTCCGAACGCCTTGGCGTCCCATTCGGGATTATCGACCTGTCACTGGCGCCAACCCCCGCCGAGGGCGATTCGGTGGCCGATATCCTTGAGGCCATGGGCCTGGAACGCTGCGGTTCGCATGGCACTACCGCCGCCCTCATGATGCTGAACGATGCCGTGAAGAAAGGTGGCCTGATGGCCTCGTCGTATGTGGGCGGTCTCTCGGGGGCCTTCATTCCGGTCAGCGAGGATGCCGGCATGATCCGGGCGGTCGAGGCGGGCGCCCTGTCGCTGGAGAAGCTGGAGGCCATGACCGCAGTATGTTCGGTGGGCCTCGATATGGTCGCCGTGCCGGGCGATACGCCGTGGGAAAGCATCGCGGGAATCATCGCAGATGAGGCCGCTATCGGGGTCGTCAACAACAAGACCACCGCGGTCCGTATCATTCCTGTCCCCGGCAAGATGGTCGGCCATTCGGTCGAGTACGGGGGGTTGCTGGGAACCGCGCCGATTCAGGCAACAAGCAAGTTCTCGTCGCATAATTTCATCATGCGCGGGGGACGTATCCCCGCCCCGGCGACGGGAATGAACAACTAGACCTGAACAGAACAGGCATATTGGAGTCCGGTCCGGCTTCTGCCTATCCACCCAACGCGCTTGTCGAGAAAGCCCTGGCCAATGATCGACCAGTTTGTCCGCTCATGGTTCGGGCGAGACAAGGCCGCCCATTGCGTTGCTGAACGGCTCTTTCCGCGCAGCTGCGGGGCTTGTCTCCGCGGCGTCAATTGGACAACAGAGGTTTATCAACAGACCCGGAGAACCCTGGTTCCGACTACTCCGTAACCGCCTCCAGACGATTCTTCAGAGCCTCCAGTTCGGTCTTAAGCCGATCAATTTGCTGCTGATAGTCGACCTCATCGGGCGCGTCACCGTATCTCTCAGCAAGCTCCGGCGGCTCCACTGCAGATGATGTCCCATCGTTGTCCGCCCCGCTGCCCAGGGCATCGTCAATACCTTTGCTCGCGTAGACTGTCGGGATGTATATCAAGTTCAGGTTTCGATCGTATACCCAGGCCGAGTTATCAGAGTGACGCCTGCCGACCAGGAAGTATGTATAGTCACCCGCCGAGGGAGCACTGAGGAGCTGTGAGCCTGTGATTGTAGCGACGTAGCTGCCTGAGGGGAGGCTGGATGACAAGTAGTGTCTCCATTCCAGGCTTGATCCGATGTCGTCGGATTCCGTTGATATGCCCATCTGGAACTCGCTTGACCCGCTGATACCATGGTTGAACAACACTCTTGCCGAAGCTAGGGCCAGGATGTAACCGGAGGCTGGAACGGTGATTCGACGGGTCAGAAGTGCCCCATAGCTGGTAGAGAGGCTAAACAGACTTGATGATGCGGCACTGGCGATACCAGGTTCATTCAGGATGTCGTCCATCACGATCGAGTTGGCGGCGTAGTCACCGGAGATTCCTCCGGCCTGCAGCGTGCCGCTCACCCGGACATCGCCATTAACATCCAGGGTGGCAACGGGCGAAATATTCCTCACGCCGACCTTGCCGTCCTCGGTCCAGACCATGACCTCGGTCCCGGAGTTCTGACTGCGCAAGCTGAGGGCGCCGTTGGGTATGTTGTTGTTGGTGTAATCATCCATGCGCCAGTGCCAGCGGTTCTGGGGCGTCTCCAAGCGGATTCCCACCTCGCCGTGGAGGGCATCGGTGGCCTGGATCTTCATGAATGCCCGCCCGGTGACATTGTCGTTGAGCAGGTGCAGGATCTCTTCCGGCGACATCGTCCCGATGCCGATCATCTCTTCTTCGGGGTCAATCAAGGTCCAGTCGCTGCCGAGGTAGTCGCGAATGCGGATTTGGTCGCGTGGCTCCACGTAGATGTCGTCCTGACTGGTTATGTAAAGGTCTTCCTGACCGAATGTCGGCGTGCTCCGGATCTGAGTAACGCCGCCGCCGAACTTGACGGCCCCACCGCCTTCGAGCTTCATATTACCATCAATATGGAGCCTCTCCTGGGGTGAAGTCAGGCCGATGCCGACTTCGTCCGAAAGATTCGGTAAGTACACATTGCCGCCGGATCTGCTCCAGACGCTGCTGCCGGTGCCTGACAAGGCATACTGCGCCGTGTCCGAGTGAATCGAGCGATACGCATTGGCGACACTAACCAGCGGGATCAGGCTGTCCGAGGGAGTGCCGTTCACCTCGACCATCAGATACCGGGTAGAGCCATCGAATACCGAGGACGGAATAGGCACGACAGAGCCCATCAGCAGTTCAAAGAGACCGTCAGACACAATTACATCAGGGTGTTCTTCTGTCCAAAGTTTGTTGGAAGCAAGCTGGTCGTTATAGATGGCCAGCGCCACCGCGACCGTGTCGTTGACTACGGCGCCGTTGTCGTCGAGGAGGCGACCCTGATATGAGATCAAGTGCGGAACATCGGCCAGGCCGGATGAACCGATGACTACTGCTGTCAGGACCAGAACCAGTTTCTTCATGATACGAACTCCCGTTGCCGCATACCGGGGCAGGATTGATACGCGACAACTATAACCAATGTCAATTCTCTAGTGTATTCGCTGTCTCTCCGGTGCGAGTGTGTCTCTGCCGACAGAACAGCCCTGGAGCCTGCTGACCACACTGGCGCCTGCGCCTCTCAAAATACGCCTGTTATGGATATCGTCAAGGTGTATGATGGTCTGAAGCCGTATCGCCGCCCCGGCGCCGTATTGAGAAGCTACCTGGTCCCGGGTTCCGACGACGGCTCCTGAGCCTCGCCACCCGCATCCTCCAGCGGCCAGAGCATGCGGATGACCAGGAAGACGATGGCGCACGTTATTGCGGCATCGGCAATATTGAACGCCCACCAGCGCTGGACAGTGAAGCCCCCCACCGATATGTCGAAGAAGTCGAAGTCGAGGAAGTCTACCACATAGCCAAGCCGTATCCGGTCGATGATGTTCCCCAGCGCACCAGCTGCAACAAAGGCCAGGGTCAGGCTGATAACGCGGCTCCGGGCATTGATCCATATGTAGTACAGGACGAAGAGCAAGATCAGGCTGGAGGCGATCAGGTAATAGGTCGAGCCGCCCAGCCTGGTTCCCAGCGCCCCGCCCTCGTTGTAGACCAGGGTGAGCATAAAGAAATCTCCCCAGACCTTGACCGACTGGCCCGGCTGTAGTGCTCCCATGGCCCAGATCTTGGTGATCTGGTCAGCCAGCACCACGGTCACGATAATGACCGCTGCCCAGACAAGATTCGAGGTGCGGTTAGCGGCGCTTCTTTGCACTTTCCTCAGCCGATTTGCACTCGATGCAGAACCGCGCGTGCGGCACTGCTTTGAGGCGTTCGGGGCTTATCTGTCTGCCGCAGGTGTGGCATTTGCCGTAGCTGCCGTTCTCGATTCGCCGAAGGGCCTCGTCGATGTGGTAAACCAGCCGCCCGGACTTCGAGGCATGCATGAAGGCCAGCTCCCGATTCATGGCATCAGTACCCTGGTCGGCCATGTGGTAGGTGTGCGAGGAAAGCTCGCCGCTGGCCTCCTTCAATGTGCTCGAAAAGTGATCCTTCATGGCTGTGCCCATCTCTTCGAGCAACTCGCGCCTCTTTTTGAGAAGCAGTTTCTTGTATCGCTCAAGGTCTCTGGCGCGCATCCTGTGCTCCGCGCTTAGGGGAACCGCTATACTTTGGCGAGGGCGATACTGGCCTTCTCGCCATTGATGTTCCACTCCCGAGCCTGCTCCGGAAGGGTATCGACAAATTCCAGTTTATCTGCCAGAGTCTCTCGGCGAATGAACTCGCTGTAATGATCAGCCGCCTTGCGAATTGCTTCGGGTGCATCCAACGCCACCATAATCCGGTCGGTTACCTCGAAGCCGCTGGTCTTGCGCATGTTCTGGATCTTGTTGACCAGCTCGCGGGCGAAACCCTCTTCGATCAACTCACCGGTCAACTCTGTCACCAGGGCTATTGTCACGCCACCCTCGGACTCTACGGCGTAACCTTCCTTCTCATTGCGGACCACCTGAACGTCCTCGTCGGTGAGCCTGTACTCGGCGCCGTCTTCAGTATAGGTCAACACTTTCTCCTCGGCGAACTTGCGGATGACCTCCGAATCCAGCCCGGCCAGCCACCGGGCGGCCTGTTTGGCTGTCTTGCTCAGCTTTGGCCCGGCCACCTTGAAGTTGAGCTTGGCGGAGTAGGTGACATGGTCGGCCAGGGTATCAACTCCTGCGACCTCCTTCACATTGAGCTCGGCCTTGATGATTGGCAGGTAGTCCTCGATCCGATCGAAATCGACTTCCCCGGGCAAGGCCACGAGCAGCTTCGACAAAGGCTGACGGACCTTAAGATTATGACGCGACCGCGCGGCCCGGCCCAGCGAAACCACTCGCTGCACCAGCCACATGGTCTCCTCCAGTTCGCTATGAACCAGGTCGGCGTCCATGTCCGGATACGCTTCGAAATGAACCGATACCGAGCCATCGCCGTCGTCGCTGACACCCATCAACTGACGGTACAGCAGTTCGCTGACCATCGGGGTTACCGGCGCGGCAAGTTTGCACAGCCCGACGAGGATACGGTACAGGGTCAGAAAAGCGCGCATCTTGTCGGGGTCATCCCCCTTGGCCCAGAATCGGCGCCGATTGTTGCGAACATACCAGTTCGAAAGGTCCTCGATAACAAAGTGCTGGATCGCCCGCACCGGTGGCGTGATCTGGTAGGCGTCCAGATCGGCTACGGTCTTCCCAATCAGGGTGTTGAACTTCGAGACAATCCAGCGATCGAACACATTCGGCTCACCGGCCAGATTCGCCAGGTATTCTTCAATCGAAACACCAGCCTTCTTAGCCTTGTCGATCACTTGATCGATATTGGCGTAAATAGCGAAGAAGCTGTAGGTATTGCGGAGCGTATCGAAGTACTTGCGGATTACCTCGGCCAGCCCTTCGGCGTCAAAACGGGTAGGCAGCCAGGGATTCGAGGTCGAGACAAGGTACCAGCGGGTCGGATCGGCCCCGTAGGTGTCGACGGTTTCGAATGGATCGACCACGTTGCCCTTGTGCTTGGACATCTTCTTGCCGTGCTTGTCGAGGATGAACTCCAGCACGATCACGTTCTCGAACGGTGGTTTGTCGAACAGGATAGTCGAGATGGCCAGCAGCGAATAGAACCAGCCACGGGTCTGGTCGACCGCTTCGCTGATGAATTGCGCCGGGTACTTGACCTCGAACTCGTCCTTGTTCTCGAACGGGTAGTGCCACTGGGCATAGGGCATGGCGCCCGAGTCGAACCAGACATCGACCACATCGGGGACCCGAGTCATGGTCGAGCCGCATTCGCACTTGAACTTGACCTGATCCATCTGCGGTTTGTGCAGGTCAATCTGCTCCGGTGGGTCGATAGCGTCCTTCTTTATCTCCTCGATCGATCCGACCGCGCGCATCTTCTCGCAGGCAGGATCATCGCATACCCAAATCGGCAGCGGTGTCCCCCAGAAGCGTTCGCGGGAGAGCGCCCAGTCGACGTTGCCTTCAAGCCAGTTGAGCATACGGCCTGAACGGATCTCATCCGGGTGCCAGTTTATGGCGTTGTTGTTGGCGATCAGCCGATCGCGGAACTGCGTTGTCCGCAGATACCAGGACTGACGCGCGATATAGACAAGCGGCGAGTCGCAGCGCCAGCAGAACGGATAATTGTGCTCGTACTGTTCTTTCTTGAAGAGCTGACCGCGTTTCTTGAGGTCCTTGGTAATGATCGGATCGGCATCCTTGATGAACATGCCGGCGTAGGGACCGGCGAATTCCTTGAAGATACCATTGGCCTCGATCGCCTGGAGGACCGGCAGGCCGTATTTCTGGCCGATCTCGTAGTCGTCGGCGCCGAACCCCGGGGCGATATGGACAATCCCGGTGCCGTCTTCCATCGTCACGAAGTCGCCATTGATCACATACCAGGCGCTGTCCTGATGACCCTGCCCGGCAAAGGTATCGAACAGCGGCTCATACGGGCGCCGAAGGTAGTCGGAGCCCTTCTTGCGATCGAGCACTTCTTTCGGCTCACCGAAAACCTTCTCGACCAGCGCTTCGGCCAGAACGAGCTTGTCGCCCTCGTGCTCGACGGTCACGTAGTCGGCGTCCGGCTTCATGCAAAGGGCGGCATTCGATGGAAGTGTCCAGGGGGTGGTGGTCCAGATCAGGTAGTAGAAATCATCGTCGGCCGCCTTGACTTTGACGAAGATCGAGGGGTCGTGCACCAGCGCGTATCCCTGGGCGACTTCATGCGATGAGAGCCCTGTTTCGCAGCGAGGGCAGAAGGGAACTGTCTTGTAGCCCTGGTAGAGCAGGTCACGGTCGAAGAAGTTCTTCAGTATCCACCAGACTGTCTCGATGTATTCATTGCGCAGAGTCACATAGGCATCGTCGAGGTCGAGCCAGTAACCGGTGCGGCGGGTGATTCGATTCCAGAGCTCGAGGTATGTGAAAACCGACTCACGGCATTTCTGGTTGAACTCGGCGATACCGTATTCAATTACCTCGGCCTTCGACTTCAGGCCGAGTTGCTTTTCGACCTCGATTTCGACTGGCAGACCATGGGTGTCCCAGCCGCCCTTACGGTCGACCCGGAAACCCTGCATGGCCTTGTAGCGGCAGATCAAGTCTTTGACTGTCCGGGAGATAACATGGTGAATACCGGGCTTGCCGTTGGCGGTAGGGGGGCCTTCATAGAAGACGAAGTGGGGCCGATCTTTGGCCAGTTCACAGGCGCGCTGGAAGACCTGGTTTTTGTCCCATAGGTCGAGCACCTGTTCCTCGGCTTTCGGTAGCGAGAAGTCCTTGTTGAGCGGATCGAATTTCATAGCTGGTATACCTATTATAAGCCGCTGCTATGTTAACGATTTTACGGTTGTCTTGTAAAGGCTTTTCGGCAGAGGCGGGTGCAGGGTGTAGGCGCAAATCATTGACACACCCCCTCCCGTGCGCCATCTTGGTCGCAGGAAACAGAGTGACCGACCACAGAATTGGAGACAGCCCATGGCCGAAGGTACCTTTGCCACCGCCATAAACTGCATGGATGGACGCACCCAGCAGCCGGTCATCGACTGGTTGAAGAGCAGATACGGGGTCGACTATGTCGATATGATCACCGAACCCGGCCCCGATGAAATCCTGGCCCACCGTCACCCCGATCTGACTTCCTCGATCAAAAAGCGGGTGCTCATTTCAGTCGAGAAACACGGCTCGGCCGTAATCGCTATTGTCTCGCACGGTGACTGCGCCGGCAACCCGGTCAGCAAAGAGGAACACCTCGGTCACCTGCGCAAGGCCATGGAATTGGTGCGTACGTGGGAGCTCCCGGTTGAAATCGTCGGCGTGTGGCTGGATGAGCCCGACTGGGAAGTCGACGTCATCGCAACCATCAGCAAGCCGGGCGAATGAGAACACGATTGCTTCTTGATGCCCCATGCGCGCAATGATCCTCGAAAAGCCCGGCCAGCCCATGAAGCTAGCCGACGTGGAGGTGCCCCAGCCCGGCCCAAAACAAGTCCAGGTCAAGGTCAGCGTATGCGGGGTCTGTCGCACCGATTTGCACGTTATCGATGGCGACCTCACTGAACCAAAGCTGCCGATTCTACCGGGCCACCAGATCGTCGGCCGCGTCAGTGCGGTCGGCGAGAGGGTGACACAATTCGAAGAGGGCGACAAGGTCGGCATACCCTGGCTCGGCGGTAGTTGTGGAGAGTGCTACTACTGTCGATCCGGACAGGAAAACCTGTGTGATGAATCGAAGTACACGGGCTATCAAATCGACGGCGGTTTCGCCGAGTACGCGGTTGCCGACGAGCGTTTCACTTTTCCTATCCCGCAAGGATACCCCGATATTCAGGCGGCCCCGTTACTGTGCGCCGGTTTAATTGGTTACCGGTCGCTGCGGTTCACCGGCGAGGCCAAACGGATCGGCTTCTACGGTTTCGGGGCGGCGGCCCACGTTATTATCCAGGTGGCTACTTACCAGGATCGTGAAATCTACGGCTTCACGCGTGAGGGCGACACCAGGGGCCAGAAGTTTGCCCGCGACCTCGGCGCGGTTTGGGCGGGATCATCAAAGGAGATGCCTCCCGAGCAGCTTGATGCCGCTATCATCTTTGCCCCGGTGGGGCCGTTGGTACCGTTGGCTCTGAGGGCCGTGCGGAAGGGCGGAGTTGTGGTTTGTGCCGGAATCCATATGAGCGATATCCCCTCATTCCCTTACTCGCTGCTCTGGGGCGAACGGGTACTTCGTTCCGTAGCCAACCTGACCCGTCGTGACGGCGAAGAGTTTCTGGCTCTGGCGCCGAAGGTGCCGGTACAGACTACGGTTCATCCCTATCCCCTGGAGAAGGCCAACGAGGCGCTGGATGATCTCCGCGAAGGGCGTTTCGAGGGTGCGGCGGTGATCGTGGTGGACGACCACGGTCAGCAGTAACGAGGTCGACGGGTAGCGAAGTTACCTGCGTGTCATAGTGGCTTCCGGGCTTTCGCGATGTAGAAGTGCGACGATGCGAAGCTATGGTACTCTCCTCGTTCCAGTTGCTCTTGCACGGTCTGGCGTAGCTTCTCGAAAATCCTTCCGCACCGGTCATATTCCTCGGGATCGCCGCCTCCCGCCAGGAATTCCTCGCGACCTTCCTCTATTCGTTGGTTGAAACTGCCGTCATCCAGAAACCACTTCCTTAACTGTTCGATCCGATTCTGCATGTCTTCGGACTCGTACGGCGGCAACAGGAATGGCGCCTGGTCGTTCCGCCTCACATCGATGTCGGTCAGTCCGGCCTGATTGAACAGGTACGGCAGCTTGACCCCGATTGCCAGGTCACCTTTCCCCATCGCCAGGCGCCCCCGATATCGGGTCAGAGCGATCTTTTTAAGAAACACTTCCTCGTCCAAAGAAAACTCGGGAACAGACGAGAAACTCCGAGCCAGCATGGCCGAGAGATTGTCGGGTTCACAGCAGAACACCAACCCACCCGGCCTGACCACTCTCGCCATCTCACGCAGTGCCCCGGCGGGATCCGCCAGGTGCATGAGCAGTGTCTGACACATCACCAGATCGGCCGAGTTGTCATCGAGCGGAAGTTCGCAGGCGTCGGCCTGAATGAACCGAGCATCCCCTCCTTCGGCCCAGTCCCGCGCCGCCTTCTCGGCATCGGCCAGCAGTTCGACCGTCAGGTCAACCCCGATATATTCCCCACCCTTGCCGAAAAACTCCCACCATGTGTACCCTAGATACCCCAGTCCGCAGCCGACATCGACCGCTTTCATCCCGGGTTTCAGGCCCAGCCAGGAGGTGAACATTCTCAGGGAGTCTTCTCTCCACAATCCCTTGCGCTGGTAGATCAGCGCCTCGCGGTTATGCCCGCTGGACCAATCGACCTTCTTCTCACCCATGACGGTACTCCTGCGTTTTGGCTAAGGCTAAGTGTAAGTCACCGTTGAAAGCTCTTCGATGAGAACCCTTAGGGGTATGATCGCGGCCGTTGGCTGCCATGTCAAGTCGGTAGCAACTGTTCTTAGCAGGGAAGCTCCGGCCATATTCACCAGAGGAACCTCGAGCGCGAGTCTTCTCACTTGCCATTCGGACTATCGATAGCGACCTTCTGCCTCATGTGGCGATCACGCATTTACCTTACCCTGGCGGTACTGTTCTGGGGGCTTTCCTATATAGCAATCAAGGCCGTCCTGCGCGAGTTGGAGCCGGTTGAGATGATCTCATTTCGCTTCCTGCTGGCCGCGCCCGTGCTCTATGTCATATCGCGACTGAAGGGGCTGAGAATATACCCTGTCCCGAAGCAGCGCAAACTGGTGCTTGCAGCCTTCATCGTCTTCATGCACTTCTGGGTGATGGCCAATGGGCTGAAATACACCTCCGCCTCTAATACCGCCTGGATTCTCACCACGGCTCCGATCTTCATCGCGCTGGTGGCCTGGGTGTGGCTGCGTGAGAAGTTCACTTCCGGCCAGTGGCTGGGGGTCTTTCTCGCCATCGCCGGTGTTCTTGCCTTGGTCACCCACGGCGATCTGTCAAACCTGGCTTGGATCGAATCGCGCGGCGACGTCATTGTTCTTGGCTCCTGCGTGACCTGGGCCTTCTACACTGTCGCCACTCGTGATATCACGGCGAAGGTTAACCCTCTGGTGGCCACCTTCTGGATGACAGCCATCGCCGGGGCGGTGTTTGTCCCTTATACCCTTCTGACGAGCGGCATTGAAGTCTACCGCGGGCTTGAACCGATTACGTGGCTCAGCCTGGTGTTTCTGGGTGCATTCTGCCTAGCGATAGCCTTCTGGTTGTGGGCCGACGGATTGTCTCGCCAGACCGCCGCCGAAGTCGGCGTCTACCTCTACATCGAACCGCTGTTCACGATGTTCTTCGCCTGGATCCTGCTGGATGAGCGAATTACGCTCTGGCTGCTGGTGGGAGCGGTCCTGATCAGCCTGGGCGTCTGGGTTACCGAGAAATTCGGCAAGACCCGTCCCGCCGGCCAGGGGGCCTGATGAACCTCGCCGTCTGAGGGTCGCCCCGGTTCTACTTTCCACCGGGATGTGACCGGTGCAATCTACTGACTTCCCGGCCGGGGGCCATCGCTACTCATCGAAGATCGCAACCGCCACGGCATAATGGCGTTCGTGACTGATCGATATCAGGCATCTGGCTCCGTTGAGCTTTGCGGTTATATCATCAGGAAGAGTCACCTCCGGCGGCCGTCGCCCGCTGCGAACGATCTCGATCCTGTTAAGTGGCGGCCGGTTCTCAAGATAGACTCCCAGCGCTTTAATGATAGCTTCCTTGGCGGCGAACCGCCCCGCGATGAAATCCTCCACGTCGTGCCGTCCCTTCAGCATCTCCCGCTCACTCGGGGCAAGAATGCGATCAATGAACCTCTGACCGAAGCGCAGAATATCAGTAGAAATGCGAGATATCTCGACTACGTCAATACCTGTAGAAGTAACCATGTCGCGCCTCCTGTGGGCACCGGGTTTGGTTTGCGTTCATCTATGATTAATTAGGCATGACACCGAACGCGAGTTCAAAAAAAGTGTTGCAATAAATAGAATGTGCCCGGATATTGAGTCAGAAATATGGAGAGAGACTATTTGAAACCTCTAACACCGAGCTTATGAAGGTAGTTTCTTGATCGCTGCGCCGACGCCGTGACCCTCATCACGAGGCGAGCGAAAGCAAAATGCGGCAAGTGGCTGTAAAATCCTTTACCGTACCTAAAGGTGAGCTTATTTCAAATAACTCTCTCTCCGAAAGACATGTCTGCCCGCCCTGTTTGGGCGGGCTTCTTATTGGGGTTTACAGGCTTATGGATAGCGAGAACGAATGGCAGCGCTTCTTCGATCACCATTGCGCCGCCTACGACGACAACATCTTCACCAAAGACACCAGACGCGAGGTAGCTTTCCTGCTGGAATTGCTCAACCTGCCGCCGGGGGGCAAAGTTCTCGATATGGGCTGCGGGACAGGAAGGCATGCCATCGGCCTGGCTGCCGCCGGGCTCAATGTAACCGGGGTCGACATATCCGGGGGGATGCTCGACGAGGCCCGCCGAAAAGCGCAAGAAGCCGGGGTTGAGGTCGCATGGATACAGCACGACGCCCGAAAGTGGCAGGGAGACGCCAGCTTCGATGCTGTCCTGGGACTCTGCGAAGGCGCTGTCGGACTGCTCGAAGCCTCGGATGACCCGTGGGACCGCGATGTGATTGTCCTGCAGAACATGGCCGCTTCGCTCCGCCCCGGCGGAATCATGGTCGTCAATGCACTCAACGCCTGCCGCCTTATCCGCCAGATGACGGATGACGACATCGCTGCCGGAAGGTTCGATATTGTCGAACAACACGAGCCTACCCAGGTCACCATCGAGGCCGATGACGGTTCCCAGCAGGTTGCAGCGCGAGAACGCCACTACACCGCGGCTGAGTTTGTCCGGATAGTGCGCCAGGCGGGCCTGACAGTAGAGCAGGTGTGGGGCGGGACCGCCGGAGAGTGGGCGCGTCGTCCGGTCAGGCTGGATGAGTATGAAATCATGATCGTCGCACGCAAAAAGGAATAGCGACCGATGAGAATACGATTCGTCGCCGTATTGGCGATCACTGCAGCGCTGCTAATCATCGTCGGTGGCTGCGTTAAACGCAAGGAGACCCCCGCACCGGCCGGGCAGGAGGACTTGCAGCGCCTGGTCGCGTGGATGAGCGGGTCGTTCTCGTCACGGGCCCAGGCCGAACAAGACTCATCCTACTACGACATTCGCCTCGAGATGACTCCCGTCTGGACCGACCGCAGCGACGGCTACTGGCTCTACGTCGAACAGGCCATGGCCTCGCACCTGGACCAGCCGTACCGTCAACGCGTCTACCACGTGGCGCGGGATAGCGCCGGAAGATTTCGCAGCACGGTCTATGAACTGCCCGGGCCGGAGGATTTCGTCGGGAGTTGGCGGACCCCGCTCGCGTTCAATGCCCTGTCGTCGGAGGATCTGCTCGAACGCAGGGGCTGCGATATTGTGTTGGAGGCGCATGGTGACAGCGCTTTTGTCGGCAGCACAGTCGGTCGGGAATGCGCCAGCGAACTTCGCGGCGCCTCGTATGCCACGTCCGAAGTGGTGATAACCGAATCGACTTTGGTCAGTTGGGATCGCGGCTTTGACGTTGACGGCGAGCAGGTCTGGGGCGCCGAAGAGGGTGGTTATGTGTTCAGGAAGGTAGGCTCGCCCGACACCGCTCCGGCAGAAAGTGAATAGTCAGCGAAGAGGCTTCCGCGGGGCCTGCTGATGAACTTGGGTTGTCCCACTCGGTAGCCCACAGATTGTATTGATGCCGCGACGAAGATAGTGTAGTATTGTAAGAACCCGGTTGTGCTGAGACTGGTGGTGGAGCCGGGTCAGTGGCCCTCGTCGAGCTACAACTGGTATACGGGTCAGACAGACGCGCCACTGCATGTGGATTCATGGGATGATGCACTTCGGACATGAGCATCCCCGGCCACCCCGGCGCCTCAACCGTCAATCACGCTGACCCGCGCCTAGTTCGTGAAGAAGTCGAAAATGCTGCCCAGGGTGCTGCTGTCGGCTTGGTATATCTCGGTGTAACGGCAGCGGCGGCAAATGACTGTCGAAAACTTCCTGTTCTGGACATCGAATATCTTGGCCCAGAAACCGCCGGCGGCGCGAAACTCACCGATTTCGTACTCGCCGCCGGAGCATTTCGGGCACCGGTAATTCAGGGTATTCACTGGCTCTCCTATCAGAATCACTTCTATATATGATTACCGTCACTGCTGCCCGCTATTCAAACGTGAGTCAGTCCCGGTACTCACGCCGTTCGACGTGTTGGCTCAGCCGAGCGATATCATCTTCGCAGACCTCGCAACGATGCAGGACCTGGCGCACCACTTCCACCGCCGCTTCGCGTTCAGCGGGTATCACGACGTCGGCTCCCGCCTGCTCCAGAATGTCGATATCCAGCAAGTAGTTGGTGCGGGCGATGATGTTCAGGTTGGGGGCGATGGTTCTGGCGGCGCGAATGGCTCGCTCGGTGGCCGACGGGTCGTTAACCGCAATGACAAACTGTCGTGCTTGTGTCAGGCCTAAGTGGGACAACACCTCAGGACTCGTGATGTCGGCGTAGACCGCAGGCACACCCGCCGCCCGGGACGAGCGCACGGTTTCGGCATTGAGCTCGGCCACAACGTAGGGCATTCCGCAGCTATCCAGCGCCCGGGCCAGTTCGCGGCCGGTGAAACCGAATCCGCCGATAACGATATGGTCTCTGGGCGCTTTGGCGATCGACTCGACGTCTGCTGCCGACTCGACCTCCATCATCCTGGCCAGTGGCTTGATCCGCTGTGCTCCCGCGGCCAGCAGCGGCCCAAAGGCCAGCGCGAACGGGGTAATAAGCATGGACAGGATAGCAACCGCGGTAAGATTCGTTTCCAGTTCGAGCGGCAGGATACCGCGGGGCGCCGCGGAGCGCATAATCACGAGGGCGAATTCGCCGACCTGGCATAGGGCGACCCCGGCCAGCAGGCTAACCCGCAACGGTAGTCGCATGGCCACGCCGACCAGTGAAATGATGACAAATTTGCCGACCAGCACGGCCGCCAACATCCACGAAATGGTTGCGGCTCCATCAATCAGGGCAGCCGGTGATAGGACCATGCCGACCGACACGAAGAAGAGGCTGGAGAACACTTCTTTGAATGAGATGATATCGGCCACGGCCTGCTCGCGAAAGGCGCTGTCGGCCACAACCAACCCGGCCAGGAAGGCGCCGACGGCCAGCGAGGCCCCTGCCGAGCTGATTACCCAGGCGGTACCGACGGCGACTACGAAGACCGCCAGGATAAACAGTTGCCGCTGCCGGGTTCGAGCGACCTGCTGCAACAGCGGCGGGATAAGCAATCGGGCGGCCACCATCACTACGACGATAATGAGAGCCGCTTGTACCAGGGTTTTCCACACCGAGCCTCCGTCGTCGCCGGCCAGCAGCGGGATGGCCAGCATGATCGGCACTACCGCCAGATCCTGAAATACCAGGATGCCGAGCGCGAATTTGCCGTGCGGGGCGTCTATCTCGCCTCGCTGCTGCAGCCCTCGCAGAACAATGGCCGTGCTCGATACCGCGACCACCAGCCCGGCCAGCACCGCTTGCGGTTGCGCCAGACCCGTGGCTCGACCGATCAGCCAAGCCACCGCAGCGGTAATGGCTACCTGCATGAAGCCGCCGAGAACAACCAGCCGCCATACCCTTTTCAGCTTGCTTAGCGACAGCTCCAGGCCGATCGAGAATAGCAACAGGGCCACTCCGATCTCGGCCAGCATTTCGGTCTGATGGGGATCTCCGATCAACCCGAGCGCATGGGGCCCGATCAGCATCCCGGCCATGATGAAACCGGCGATCGCGGGTATCTTCAAACGGTGAAAGACGGTGACGACCGTTACACCGGCCGCCAGGATGATGACTATATTCCGCAGGTAACTCAGGTCGTGCATGGTGGCACCCAATAAAATGTGATCGCGCGCCGTGTCAATAATGTTACAATAGGAGAAATGGTACTCGCGACCGACAATAAACTTACAGGGAGCTTTGCTCCCCGGAGTGATGAGAGGAATGCCACGTCGTAATGAGCTACAGATAAGCCGTAACGCCCGCAAGGTTCTCGAACGCCGGTACCTGCTCAAGGACAAGCAGGGCCGCGTGATAGAGTCACCGGAGGATATGTTCAACCGGGTTGCCCGGTTCATCGCCGCGGCCGACCAGGCCTACGGGGCCTCGGATGAGGCTGTCCGGCGCACCGCCGATGAATTCTTCGAAATCGTGTCGACATTTGAGTTCGTGCCGAATTCCCCTACCCTCATGAACGCCGGTCGCAAGCTGGGTCAGTTATCGGCCTGCTTTGTTCTGCCGATCGGCGATTCGATGGAGGATATCTTCGACGCCATTAAGTACGCTGCCCTCATACACAAGTCGGGTGGAGGCACAGGGTTTTCCTTTTCCCGTTTGCGACCGCGGAATTCGGTGGTTGCCTCAACTCATGGAGTGGCCTCCGGGCCGATCTCGTTCATGAAGGTCTTCAACGCCGCTACCGAGGCGGTCAAGCAGGGTGGGACCCGCCGCGGGGCCAACATGGGTGTTCTGCGCGTCGACCACCCGGATATCGAAGAATTCATCCGTTGCAAGGCCGAAACCAGCGAAGTGACCAATTTCAACATCTCGGTGGCGGCGACCAGTTCATTCATGCAGGCGGTCAAAGACGGCGCCAAGTACCCGCTGATGGACCCGCGCACGGGTAGCGCGTATCGCAGAGACAACGAAGAAGTCTGGCTTGATGCCCGCGAGGTCTTCGGACAGATAGTCGAGCACGCCTGGCGGACCGGCGAACCGGGACTGGCCTTCATTGATCGGATGAACGAAGCTGACCCCACCGACGAAGCCATTGAGGCCACCAATCCGTGCGGAGAGCAGCCGCTACCGCCGTTCGATTCCTGCAATCTGGGATCGATCAATCTTGGCCGGATGGTCAATCAGCCCCTGCCCGAGGACTATTCTCCGGACAACCCCGAGGACGGCGTCAACTGGGAACGGTTGGGGACGGTTGTCAGACACGCTATACACTTTCTTGACAATGTCATCGACCAGAACCGTTATCCCCTGCCACAGATCGAGGAGCAGACGAGGCGCAATCGACGTATCGGTCTCGGGGTGATGGGCTGGGCAGACCTGCTCGTTAAGCTGCGGCTGCCCTACAACGATGATCGGGCCGTGGCTCTGGCCGAGAAGGTCATGGCGTTCATCGAGGAGCGCGCCCGTAACCACTCATCCGAGCTGGCCAAGACACGGGGCAAGTTTCCGGGCTGGTCGACATCGAGGTATGCTCAGGATGAGATCGCCATGCGCAACGCAACCGTCACAACGGTGGCGCCCACCGGAACGATCTCGATCATCGCCGGATGCAGTTCCGGGATTGAGCCGTACTACGCCGTAGCCTTCGAGCGCAACGTCCTGGACGGTGATCGACTAATCGAGATGAATCCGCTGTTCGAGCAGATCGCCAAAGAGCGCGGTTTCTGGTCGGACGAACTGAGGGACAAGGTGGCCTCTCGCCGCTCAATCGCTGGCTTGGAGGAGATTCCGGAGGATGTTCGGGCGATTTTTCTGACCGCCGCCGATATCTCGCCGCATGATCACATCCGCATGCAGGCAGCTTTCCAGAGGCACACTGATTCCTCTGTCTCAAAGACGATCAACTTCGCTGAGAGCGCCACCCGCGAGGATGTCCGCGATGCTTTTCTCTTCGCCTGGGAACAGGGGTGCAAGGGCGTCACGGTTTACCGCGATGGTTCGCGGCCGGATCAGGTGCTTTCAAGCGGCGACAAGAGAGAGCGTGACGCGGACCGGGAGGAAGGGCAGGCCGGGCGCCGGGTGCAGGAACGGCCCGATGTCCTTCGTGGATCCACCGAGAAGATACGAACCGGCTACGGGAACCTGTATGTCACGGTCAATTTCAAGGACAACAAACCGTTCGAGGTCTTCGCCCAGATCGGTCATTCCGGCTATTCCACAATGGCCGATACCGAGGCGGTTTGCCGGCTGATCTCGCTGGCTCTTCGCAGCGGCGTGCCCGCCGGGCAGATCGTCCGTCAGCTTCGCGGTATCGGCGGTTCAAGCCCCGTCTTCTCGAAAGGGGGAAAGGTAACGTCTCTACCTGATGCCATTGCTCAGGTTTTGAGCAGACGAATAGGTTCGGGATCCTCCGATGAGAGCACTCACCTGTCCGGTGACTTCTGCCCGGACTGCGGCAGCCCCATGGTTGCGGAATCAGGCTGCCATCTCTGTCGATCCTGCGGCTATTCTTCCTGCTGAAGTTGCCGATATAGAACAGGGGGCCGGGCCCCGTTTGCGAAATACGATATGGCAAAGCCGGAGTACATACCCACCGGGCGAACATCCCTGGTCAAGGATGGCCCGCAGCCGATACAGGTGCAAACCGAGTATGCCGAGCACCCGTATCCGCGAATAACTACGACTGTCTCCAACCAGGGCCAGGTTATCCACAAGGTTGAGAGGAAGCTCAAGAGAGCCCTGGCATCGGATGATGAAGAGCGGCGGGCGGAGGTAGTAATGGCCCGCCAGCACAGCGAAGTCGAGGCGATCATTCAGCAGCAGGCCCGAGCCGCCGCCGAGCGCCTGGAGGATCTGTCGCTGAGCCAGCCAATCGACTTGCAGGAGAACACCAACCCTCCCCAGCGGGCGACAGCGCCTGCGCCGGTCACAGAGGCCGATGCGGATTTTCGTACCGTGCCACTGACTATGATGGAGCGCGTGAAAGCTGTCGATGGGGTTTGCCACGTCTACCATCTGGACAATAACGGCGAGTTCTTCTCTGAAAACGCACGTGCCCAGTTTCGCAGCAATTTCAAGAAGGTTTACCGCAACCTGTCCGATCTTCTGGATGTTTTTCCGGAGGTCCAGGATGGGTTTCTTCGCGAGCAGGGAGTAGTAGAAATAGAACGCAATCAGCTGTATTTCCTCTCGACCGGCGAGGAATGCTTCTTCGTCACTGTAGAACGCGGTTTCTTCGATGTCAACTTCGAAAAGCTATTCAAGGGCCTGATCACGGAATCATGGGTCTGACACTCCGTCGCCGCCTGTCGAAAACTACACCTTCATTTACAGCCTTGCCTTTGCCCTGCCGATCGGCTAAGCTGGGCTGGGCCGATTATGGATGAGCGCAAGCGTATACAGGACAGGGTCCGCGAACTCACCGGCTGGTTGAGTGTCGGCCGGACTGCGATTATCAGCGACACTTCCGACCCCATGGCGGTACAGCGCGGTGATATTGTCCGTTTGCAGGGGCGCGACTACCTGATCAAGGGGAATCGCTATGAGACCCGCTTCGGCATCGGCGACCAGCCCAAATACTGGGTATTCAGCTCGGTCGACCTCGAATCAGGCAAGCCAATGATTCTCAAGACAGTCTTCTACGAGGAGTTTCATGTTCACATCGGCGTCTTCCGGATGCACTGCTATCGTGATCCGGACAAGGAGAGCCGCGTCCTGGAAATGACGCGGGGCGATCGGCGGTTCATGCAGGGCGAGACTGTCTATGATAGCCTCGGCAACAATGTCCGGATCCTCGAATACATACATGGTGAGAGCCTGTTTCGGACCATCTACGACTTCTCCAAACCACACCGGGACTACTTCGAGGAAGACCTGGGCCCGGTTCTCCATAAGCTGGCCGGCTGTATCGAAGCCATAGCGCATTTGCATCGGCTCGGGACCTGCCACGGCGACATTCGCAACGACCATATTCTCATCGAGCGCGACACCGGAGATTATCGATGGATTGACTTCGATCTGAACCAGCATGTTTCCGACTTCGATGTCTGGAGTCTGGGCAATGTCATCAACTATGTTGTGGGCAACGGTATCACCTCGTTTCACGAGGTCCTTCGGGACAATCGTATCCCGGATGAAGTCAAGCGATCCTTGTCGCCGGAGGACGGCAGCGCCTTCTACGAGTACCGAATCATGAACCTGGGCAAACTCTACCCTTATCTGCCGAAGCGGCTGCAGGATATTCTCGCCCACTTCACAATTCGGCCGAAGGCCGCCTACGGTAGTGTGGAGGAGTTGCTTGAAGACTATTATGAAATGCTGGACAGGGATTTTCCCAAGGGATAGATTGATTGGTATACTGACGCGCCGGCCAATGTGGCGGTGCATCGATTCAAGGCGGTGTCCGGGTGAATACTGTCATAATCGGCGGCGGCAAAGGCTGCCGGGCCATTATCGAGCTGACGCTGGGCGAGTATCTGACCGAACTGCCGCTCGAGATCATGTGTGTGGCCGATCCGGATCAGGACGCCCCGGGGTTACTCTTTGCGCGCGAAAACGGGATACCTACCACGGCCGATATGGATTCCGCTCTGAGAACTCCCGGAATGGAGATGGTGATCGAGCTGACCGGTCAGGATCGGGTACTGCGGAGAATCTACGAGGTGATCCCGACCGGGGTCAAGGTGATCGACCATGTCACGGCTCATGTCTTTTGGGATGTCGCCCGGGCGCGCGAGGACGAGCGCCGGCACATCGAGCGGCTGGAGCGCCTGGAACAGCGCCTGGCCAACGAAAAGCAGTTTCTGCAGAATGTTGTCGACAACATTCCCGATCTGCTGCTGGTCCTCGACCGCGACAAGCGAGTGCTGCGAACCAACCGTAATTTTCGTCGCTTCGCCGATGTCACCATCGAAGGGTCGGTAGGTCAGGTGTGCACCGACTTGTTGAAGAACACGCCGCTTTCGGAGTGGGCCGAGGCAACACAGTTAGCGCTTGACGACATCTTTCGCACCGGTGATGTCCATTCCGAAATCCGGTTTACACCGCCGCCCGATGAGGCCTACTGGGAGATAACGCGCACGCCCTTCAAGAATGAAGCCGGTGAAGTCGAGTATGTCCTGTGTTCCTGGCATCGGATTACCGAGCAGGTCCTGTTGCAGCGGGAAATTCAGTCACAGCAGCAGCAGTTCAAGAGTTTCATTGATTCGGCGCATGACTGGATCTCTATCAAGGACATGGAGGGACGGTACATAATTGTGAACCCGGCTTGCGCCCGCTTTTTCGGACGCCGACCGGAGGACTTCATCGGCAGGCGACCTGAAGAGATGCTGGAGTCCTTCCGCTCCAGTATCATCAACCGGCACGATCAGGAGGTGATCGACACCGACCAGCATCATACCTACGACGAAGTCTATCAGCAGGATGGCCGCGATCATCACTTTCAAACCGTGCGCTTTCCCCTGAAGGACTACAAGGGCAGCACTATCGGCGTGTGCACGATTGCGCGTGATGTAACGTCGGAGAAAGAACTCAGCGACCAGTTGACCCAGGCGGTCAAGCTGGCGGCGGTCGGCAAGCTCGCCGCCGGTGTGGCGCACGAAATCAACAATCCCCTTACCGGGGTTCTGGCCTATGCCGAAGACCTCGCCGAGGAGCTGGCCGATAATAGTCAGCTCAAGACCGACGTCGAAGTCATAATCCGGGAAACCCTGCGGTGCCGCAACATAGTCCGAAACCTGCTGGACTTCGCCAGACAGGACGCCCCCAGGCTGGAGGAGATTCAGCCGGTTGACGTCGTCGACCAGGCGTTGATGCTGGTCAAGAAACTGCCGGAATTCCGCAACATTACGATTGCCTGGGAGCCGCCGCAGAAGGTGCCGCCCATACTCGGCGATGTCCGTCAGTTGCAGCAGGTTATCCTCAACCTCATGCTCAATGCCGCCGACGCTATGCAGGGCAAAGGTAAAATAACCCTTCAGGTGACCTATGAACGCGGCTCCCGACGCTGCGTCATCTCTGTCGAGGACACAGGCCCGGGGATTCCTGAGAATCTGATGGATAAGATATTCGAGCCATTCTTCTCGACCAAGGACACCAACGGCCTCGGTCTCGCCGTGAGTTGGGGGATAGTGGAACGCCACCGCGGAACAATGGAAGTGGATACAGCCGAAGGCGGCGGGGCGGTCTTCAGGATCGTCATCCCGGTGGTTCAGTAGATGATAAACTGTTGCGTTGTGCGCTATGGTGACAATCTTAGGTGGATATGAACGAGAATAAGCTCAATATACTGGTTGTCGACGACGAGCAGATCGTGCTGGACAGCATCTCCAAGCATCTCAGGCGCGAACCGGTCGAAATCCACACCGCCCTTTCGGCCGGGGAGGGGCTGAAGTTGCTGGAAGGAGTCCCCATCGACATAGTGCTGACCGACTTAATGATGCCCGAGATCGACGGACTCGAATTCATGAAGCTGGTCAAGGAGCGCAACGCCGATGTCCCGGTGATCATGATAACCGGCTACGCTACCGTCAACACCGCCCTCCAGGCTACGCAGCTGGGCGCCTTCGACTATGTCGCCAAGCCGTTTTCGAAGAAGGAATTGCTCGGGGTTATTCGTCGCGCCATGGACTTCGCTCGAGCAACGGCTCGCAACACTCAGCCCGGGGAATCGGAAGGCGCTTCCGCCGATGCTCTCCAGACACGCTCCTTCAAAACCATTGGCAAACAGTCGTGGTTGATGCTGGGCGATGACGGCACAGTGCAGCTCGGAGTCGAACACTCATTCCTTCATGGAATCGGCAAGATACAGACACTCTACCTGCCCGACGAGGGCGATGAAATCCGCCAGGGCAGCGTGTATCTGAAGATATTCTCCAGCGACCTGACTTCCCATACCATCCTATCACCGCTCACCGGCACTGTGGTCGAGGTCAACCACCGAGTGGCCGAGAACCCCAATGCCGCGCTCGAGGATCCGTACGGCGATGGCTGGCTGATCAGGATTAAGCCGTCGCGCCTGAAGGAGGAACTGAAACTGCTGGGGCTGGGATAGCCCTTCATAACTCGGGCAGCGTTCGATGCCGGACGCTATTGCGCGGGCATCAGATCGGGGTCGGAACGCATGATTCGCTCGACATAACCCAGGCTCTCCGGCCCGAAATAGGCCTCCGGTGCCTCGAAAACGTCATCCTTGAGCGCCATGTCCAGCGAGACAAAAGCGTAACCGCGATCGGTCAACTCCGTTAGCAATGCATCCAGTACAATCGAGTTGAGACGGTTGGCTTTCAGGGCCAGAATCTGGTTACACGGACGGTTGAGTACTCTCATGGCCATTTCCTCGGCGTGCTCCACGCGCTCGATTACGTGGTCTATGTAATCATTGCCGATATGGTCGAGAGCTAGAGAGTCCGGAACCTCACCGAGATTCTCCAGCGACAAGTCATACAGGTAATCGTCAACTACGATGGTCGCATGGCCTGTAACGTAGTTCTGATGAGCCAGGTAACTGCGGACATCTCGCTTGGCCTCGACGGTTGCGCCGTAATGAAGGAAAGGGTACCGGAAGTACCGCCGCTTCTGGCCGAAACCCTCCAACATTGGTTCGAGGGCATTGCCGCCCGCCTCGATCTGATCGATGAAGGTCTCCGGTTCGACATCGTGAAGGTCGACGTGCGACATGGTCTGGTTGCCCAGTACATGGCCTTCATTGAGCCAGCTTCCCAGCAGATCGAAGCCTCCCTGGATATTATCGCCGACCACAAAGCCAGCCGCCGACACTTCATGTTTCTTGAGAGCACTCAGGATTTGGTCTGTCACCGAGCGACGGTCCACTTCGGCGAAGGCGCTGGTGGCCGGCAACTGGTCGAAGGTGATGCACATGTAGCCGGTGGGCGTTCTTTTCTTGTCTCCGGCTTCGTGCTGCGAAGTGACTGTAGCAACTGTGAAGACCGAGAGCGCTGCTAAGATGGCAAGGAGATGGCGAGTATAGTTCGGGGAAACGAGCATCGGTTCTATCCTTCTCCAATTTGATGCAGCATAAGCAGATTAGTCGGGCGGGCCTGGCCGAAAGGCGCTCCGCCGGTGATTACGACGACGTCTTGGATATCTGCCAGTTTCCTGTCTCGGCAGACTCTCTCAACCAGCCGCAGCATGTCCCCGAACGACTTCGGCTGGCGCACCTTCACCGGATGCACTGAGCGGTGAAGAATCAGTCTCTGGCGCACCCGGGGATCGGGGGTCAAGGCGACAATCGGCTGAGCCGGCATGAGGTTCGAAATCAGTTCGGCGCTGAAACCGGTGGTGGTAAAGACGCAAATGAGCTTGGCCCCGGTGGTTGCCGTCTGCAGCACACTCCGGGCGATGGCCAACGGTACGTCGGAGCTCAGATCGATTTGCCCCAGATTGATGTCGGGCCGCCGGGCGTTTCTTTCAGCGGCGACGATGATGCGGTGCATGGTCGCCACAGCCCGATCGGGGTAATGGCCGGTGGCGGTCTCGGCCGACAGCATTACGGCGTCAGCGAAATCGAATACCGCAGTGGCGACATCGTTGACTTCGGCCCGGGTGGCTCGGGGCGAGAATCGCATCGACTCGAGCATCTGGGTGGCCACAATGACGGGTTTCAGCCCGTTGGAAGCGCGCCTTATGATATCCTTCTGCAACGATGGCAATTCCTCGAAAGCCACTTCGACGCCCAGATCACCGCGGGCTACCATGACCCCATCGGCGGCATCCATGATTGAATCGAGATTCTCGATCGCCTCGCGCTTCTCCAGCTTGGCGATCAGGTCGGGGCGGCCACCGTGCCGCTTCAAGAGACCGCGGGCCTGTTCGATGTCATCGGCTTTGCGCACAAACGACAAGGCCACGAAGTCAGCCTTCATCTCGGCTGCGGTTCGCAGATCAGTACGATCCTTGTCCGTGATGGTCGGCAAGTCGAGCTCGGAATCGGGCAGATTGATCCCCTTGCCGCCACTGATTGTCCCACCGTTGAGCGCTTCCAGGGTCACCTGGTCCCGGCCGGCCGACTTCACCTCGAAAGCCACATTGCCGTCGTCAATGAACACCCGATGGCTCTTGCGCAGCGACTTCAGGATGGCGGCGTGGTTGACTGCGATACGGCGGCGCGTAAGATCGGTCTTGTCGAACGTCAGAGTGATCCGGTCGCCCGGTTCGAGTTCAAATGAACCGTCGAATCGAACCAGGCGCAGCTTCGGGCCGCTGATATCCATCAAGATTGCCACGGGAGAGGCGGCTCCGCCGGCCGCCTTTCGGATCAGGCGGATAGCGCGCCGGAAATCCTCGGTGCCGCCGTGCGAGCAGTTGACCCGGAATATATTGACGCCGACATCGATGAGCTGTCGCAGTTTGCCTTCAGTGGCCGTGGAGGGCCCATACGTGGCAACTATTTTGGTCTTACGCATGTAGAAACGTTGAGTCCAGACCCCGGCGCGGGCAACTAAAACATGCCGGTGGTCGCTCGTCGGGGTGAAAAGTCGCTATGGGTGCGGCCTCCGCCCGTTTGACGGGACTCGGTCGAAAAGCAAGGCAAAGGAGCTGTCAAGTTTTTTTCAACCGCGCTTTATTTTGGGGTAAAAAAGTGTTATATTCGCCAAGCGCCGGTGGCTGTCTGGCTCAGGAAGAGCCCGCTTCGGCAGGAAGGAATCCGGACAGTTGGTCCGGCTACGTTTGTCTTTTAGCGTTTTGGATAGGTAGCTATGAACAGAAAGGTCATTATTGCCGCCAACAACATGATCTTCACTTCGAAGATCATGACGGTGCTGGACAGTATGGATGCTGAGGGTCTCAAGGCCATCCATTCGGCGGAGATCTTCGACAAGGCCCACGAACTGCAACCGGATCTGATCATCATAGATCTGAATCTCAATGGTATTGAGGCCCCGACGCTGATAAACAAGCTCCGGTCTTACGGGGCTACGGAGAACATCCCGATTGTCTGTTATTCGCCCAGCTCGCTTAAAGACCAGATGAAAGCCGCCGAGCTGGCCGGGGCGACCGAGGTCGTTGCCAACAGCCGCATGACATCGCGGATGCAGGCGATTCTCGGTAAGTATGTTGCTGCGCCTACGACCTAGACGGCGCGCGGACTCGAAGATCACGAGCTACGGGCTGCTCGATCCCAGGATCCAGCAGCCCTTCTTCTAGCTCAAGCCCACCGACCTGACAGCCACTGACAGGTCAATGAGGAGCAGGGACCTCCCGATTCGATCGCCCTGCGCCGTACACCGGGGGCTTCTCTGAAAGAGTCCGTCGCCCGCTGTGAGCTTGTTCTTCTGCCATCAGTCGGGCGACACAAGGCCGCCCTCTACCCGCTGAAACGGGGCTTTTCGCGTAGACGCAAGGTTTGTCTCCGCGGCGTCGATTAGCCGTACGAGCTTTATCAACAAGCCCCGGACACGAGTCGGGGGGCAGCCGATTGATCGAAACTTTCCTATCGAGACCTTGTTGAAATCCTTGAAACGCTCTTCGGCTTGCCGCATATTCTGAGGCCGTCTACGGCATGTTGATAATGATTGCAAGACTTGTTACAATAACGGCTCTCCTTGTCGCTGCTATGCCCGGGCCGGGGTCATGTCTCGACCTGGATTCGCTACTGGCCCGCTCAGTCGGGGGTCCGCAGGCGATCCTGACTCTGCACCAGCTCGAGTCGTATCGGATGGTCGGGAGGGTGGCAATCAACGATGCCATGACCGGCCGCCTGGTTCAGGTGATCGAAATCCCGAACCGCAGCTATACCCGCATGGAGATGCCGATCGGAGTACTCGAGCAGGCTTATGACGGCGCGACCGGCTCCGGCTGGATCCGTGACCACACCGGTCAGGTGACGCGGGCGGAGGGGTTTCAATTGCAGCAGATGAAGAAGGGTCTGTACTTCGATGTCTTCGCCCACCTGTTCTCCGAGCGTCTGGAGGGGGGACGTGAGTATATCGGTATCGATACGGTTGACGGCAGCGTTTTTCACCGAGTCGACTTCTACCCCCTGAACATGGATACCGTCACGCTCTGGCTGGACACCGAAACCGCCCTGGTGAAGCGGATAAGCCAGAAGCTCGATGAGATGCCGGCGCTGGTATGGCCCGGCGACTACGACACCGTGCGGACCGTGCTCTTCCCGACACGGGTGCGCATGGAGGCGGTCGGAGCGCCGCTGACCATGGAGTTCGTCTATGATACGATCGTCCTGAACCAGCCGCTTGAGCGCGATGTCTTCGCCGTCCCCGGTTCTGAGGCGGTGGATGTTCGCTTCACCGGTGGCAAGGCCGTGGTCGTCACGCCGCTCGAATACGAGCGGGGCCACCTGAGGGTCAAAGCCGCCATTAACGGGCAAACGGCCTGGTTCATCCTGGACTCCGGGGCTTCGGCAAATATGATCGACAAGACCTTCGCGGCGCATCTCGACCTTGACCCGGTCGGGACCCTGCCGGCCAAAGGCATCGCCGGTTACGAAGAAGTGGCGCTGGCGGTGATAGACTCACTGCGATTGGATGCGCTGACCCTATTCGGCATGAAGGCCGGTGTCCTCGACCTGTCGGCCCTCGGACTCCGAACCTCCGATTCACCGCCGTTTGCGGGTATCCTGGGTTACGACTTCCTTTCTCGTATCCCGTTACTCATTGACTACGAGAACCAGACCCTGACACTGTACCATCCCGATTCATCCGCGGCCCTGCCGGCCGGCGGCGAGAGCGTCAAATTCCACCTGACCATGCAGATTCCGACTGTCAGTGGCAACCTGGCCGGCTTCACAGGAGACTTCTTGATCGACCTGGGCAATCCATTCGGGTTATTGATCCACCCCTCGTTTGTGCAAAAGCATGACCTTACGCGGGTTCTGGCCGATATAGAAGATATCGACTCCGCCGTTGGCGGTATCGGTGGACCAGTCAGCGGCAAGTCGGCGCGGGTCGACCAGTTCTACCTGAGTTCAGTGTTGCTGAGCGACCTGCGAGTCCTGCTGCTGAATACCGAATCCGGCCTGGCCGGATCGCAGCAACTGGCCGGCAACGTCGGCAATCTCGTTCTGGAGAACTTCCGCGTGTTGCTCGACTACCCGCGTAGCCGGCTGGTGCTGCTCAAGAAAGCTGATGAAAGAACGCAGGGAAAGAGCGAACAGCGATGACACAAGAGACGATCAGACATCCCGGTAAGTGCTTCGGCGGACGACTGACAAGAGCAGCGACAGCAATGCTGTTCGTGGTTTTGCTGGCCGCCGGCTCCGGTCACGCCGGGAACGAACGCCCCGACAGCAGCCATCACTTCTTCTACGAGCACCAGGCCGGCGTTCGTCTGGGGGTGTGGGCCAACCGTGGCGGCAGCCCTCCGGACTCGGGCGACGTCCTCAGCAACGGTGAGCGCACCGGCATGTTCCTGACCAACATTAACGATGGGGCTGCGTACTTCGAGGGGTTCTTCGGCTATCGGCTGAACCGGTTCTTCATGCTCCAGATATCGGTTGGGACAGTCAATCGGGGTTCCGTGACCATAAGCGATGCGGTCCGCTCGGATGTCGGTAATCTCACCATATACCCGGTCCTCGCCCAGGTGAAGCTCTACCCGTTTCCCAATTCACAGTTGAAGTTCCATCCTTACATAGCCGCCGGCGGCGGCTTCTACATCGGGAGGCGGGCGGTCCAGTTCACCAATGCCTGGTACAACACGAATTGGGAAGAGGAGACCGAGGTCGACCTGAACGTGGCTGTCAGCGCCGGAGCGGATTGGCCTCTGACCCGGAAGCTGGGACTGGAAAGCCAGATTTCGTATCTGCCGATTACCTTCGCCGACAAACTGTTGACAATAGAAGACTATGACGCTATTGCTGTAACCATCGGAATCAAGTACTTGTACAGGTAGGCAGAGTCCTGCCCGCAAAACCTCATGGAGGAAGATATGAAAGTAGGTATCAACGGATTTGGACGCATCGGTCGCCTGGTCTTCAAGGCCGGTCTGCAGCGCGACTTCGAGTTTGTAGGCATCAACGATATCACCGATGCCGGAACGCTGGCGCACTTGCTGAAGTATGATTCGGTTCATGGCAGGTTCCCCGGCGAAGTCAAGGTCGACGGCGACAATCTGGTGGTAAACGGGAAGAAGATCAGAGTAACCGCCGAACGCGACCCCGGTAATCTGCCGTGGAAAGACCTGGGGGCGGATGTCGTGCTGGAGTGTACGGGGCTTTTCCGCAGCAAGGATCAGGCGGTCAAGCATATCGAGGCGGGCGCCGGCAAGGTTCTGATTTCGGCTCCCGCCAAGGGCCATGACGGCACCTTCATTCCCGGGATCAATGACAAGGCCTACAACCGCGACAGCCATCATGTGATTTCGATCGGTTCCTGTACGACCAACTGCCTGGCCCCGGTCTGCAAGGTGCTGATGGACAACTTCGGCATCACCAGCGGCTACATGACGACGATCCACTCCTACACCGCCGACCAGCGTCTGCTCGATGCACCTCATAAGGATCTGCGTCGCGCAAGGGCGGCCGCCCTGTCCATGGTTCCTACCACCACCGGTGCGGCCAAGGCTATCAGCCTGATCCTGCCCGAGCTCGAAGGCAAGATGGACGGCTGCGCAATCCGGGTGCCTACTCCCGACGGGTCAATGATAGACCTGGCCGTCATCCTCGACAAGGAAGCCTCAGTGGAGGAGATAAACGCGGCGATGAAGAAAGCCTCGGAAGGCGAGCTGTCGAGGGCACTCGAGTATTGCGAGGAGCCGATTGTCTCGACGGACATCATCGGCAATCCGCATGGCTCGATATTCGATTCCGCCATGACGAGCGTTCAGGGCAAGCTGGTTAAGGTATACAGTTGGTACGACAACGAATGGGGCTTCTCGAACCGCATGGTCGATATGATGGAGATCATGATGTAGCGCGATCGTAATGCGAACGCCATCACGAAGGGATTCACCGGTATGAACAAAGTAACCGTAAACGACATCAACTTCCGCGACCGCCGGGTGCTTCTGCGCGCCGACTTCAATGTTCCGCTCGATGATAAACAGCAGATCACCAACGACCTCCGTATTCGCCGAACGCTGCCCACAATCAGGAAGATCCTTGATGATGGCGGCATGGTAGTGGCCTGTTCGCACCTGGGGCGTCCCAAGGGCAAGTTCGTCCCCGAATTGTCGCTGGCCCCGGTAGCCAGGCGTCTGTCGGAACTCCTTGATCGCGAAGTGAGATTCACGGAGGACTGCATCGGGCCGGAGGCAGCGAACGTGGTGGGCAAGATGCAGGCCGGCGACATTGTGCTGCTGGAGAATTTGCGCTTCCACGAGGGCGAGAAGAAGAACGATCCCGACTTTGCGAAGAAGCTGGCGGAGCTGGGTGACATCTATGTCAACGATGCCTTCGGAACCGCACACCGGGCTCATGCCTCCACCGTCGGGGTCACGGCGTATTTCAACCAGGCCGTTGCCGGATACCTGATGGAGAAGGAAATCAGGTACCTCGGCGGCGCGCTCTCGAATCCGGAGCGGCCGTTTGCGGCGATCCTGGGCGGAGCCAAGATATCCGGTAAGATCGATGTCATCCGAAACCTGAAGGACAAGGTCGACCTGCTGCTGATCGGCGGCGGGATGACGTTCACTTTCGCTAAGGCTATGGGACATAAGATCGGCGACTCGTTGCTTGAAGAGGACCGGGTCGAAATGGCTCGCGAGCTGATCTCGTCGCTCAAGAGCTCACGGGCGAAGCTCGTCTTTCCGGTCGACGCCGTAGTGGCCAGAGAGATCAGCGATGACGCCGAGACCAGGGTGGTGCCCATTGATGAGATCCCCGAGGGCTACAAGGGCCTCGATATCGGGCCGAAGACGGTCAGCCTGTTCGAAAAGGAACTGGCCGGAAGCAAGACCATTGTCTGGAACGGGCCTATGGGTGTCTTCGAGCACAAGCCGTTCGCCCAGGGGACCTACGCCATTGCGAAGTCACTGGCCGAATTGACGGAACACGGCGCCACCACTGTGGTCGGGGGAGGCGACTCCGCCTCGGCTGTCAACAAGGCCGGGCTCGAAGACCGGCTGTCCCACATCTCCACCGGTGGAGGCGCCTCGCTGGAGTTCCTCGAAGGTAAGGAGCTGCCGGCGGTGGCTGTCCTTACAGATATGCCAAAAGTGGAGTCGATCTGATGCGAAAGCTACTCATCGCCGGCAACTGGAAGATGAACGGTACGATCGATGATACCGAAAGGCTGATCGGAGAGTTGCTGGCCGGAAACTCACAGAATCCAAAAGCCGAGGTACTGATTTGCCCACCGTATACATCGCTGTTTACGGCTGGTAAGTCGCTGGACAAGAGCCACATAGAGCTTGGCGCCCAGGATATGTCGGAGCACGAAAAAGGAGCCTACACCGGCGAAGTGTCGGCCGCCATGCTATTGACAGTTGGCTGCAAGTATGTTATACTTGGCCACTCTGAGCGGCGGCAGTACCACGCCGAAACCGATGAGCTGGTTAACCGCAAGGCGAAGCTGGCTCTTGCGTCGGGACTGATTCCGATAATTTGCGTCGGTGAGAAGCTGGACCAGCGTGAAGCGGAACTCACCGAGCAAGTGGTTACGACCCAGGTGAATGGTACGCTGGCCGACTTTACGGCCGACATGCTCGACAGGTCGGTCGTTGCTTATGAACCGGTCTGGGCCATCGGCACCGGCAAAACAGCCACGCCCGACCAGGCGCAGCAGGTTCATGCTATGATCCGTAAGACGATCGGCGGCATCGACCATGGCGCGGCCGAACGGATGCGGATCTTGTACGGCGGATCGGTGAAACCGAAGAATGCGGCCGATCTGCTCGGTCAGCCGGATATCGACGGCGCCCTGGTTGGCGGAGCGTCGCTTAAGGCTGATGATTTTTGTGGGATCATAAACCCGGTTTAGTTCGGAGGTTTTCGGTTGTTTATTGCTTGGGTTATCTTTCATGTTCTGGTGTGCGTCGCCCTGATTCTGGTGGTGCTGATGCAATCCAGTAAAGGCGAGGGTCTTGCCGGCAGCGCCTTCGGCGGCGGTGGCGGTGGCTCCATGTCGGGCGCGGTATTCGGTGGGCGCGGCGCGGCCACGTTCCTGGGAAAAGCGACTACCGTCCTGGCCATTGTTTTCATGCTTAACTGCGGCGCGCTGGCTTTCATGTCCGCCAACCGTCAGTCCGGCGTCAGTCCTGAGGACATCACTGATTCAGCGGTGACCCGACAGGCGCAACGCGAAGCCGAGGAGAGAATGCAGCGCCAGGAGCAACAGCAGCAGATGGCGCAGCCGGCCGATTCTGCCGGTGGACTTAACCTGATGCAGGAAGAGACGACCGAGTCGGAGCAGCCGGCCGGTGAAGAACCATCGGGCAACTAAAGAGTGTATTGAAAGCTGTTGCGGAAGTGGTGAAATCGGTAGACACGCTATCTTGAGGGGGTAGTGGGCTACGCCCGTGCGGGTTCGAGTCCCGCCTTCCGCACCATATTATAGGCCCCGTAAGTCTGTGGATTTACGGGGTTTTCTATTTGGCTGCAGCTTGTGGCCCCGCCTCTCAGGCGGGTTGAAATGCCCCGGTAGGCCGAGTTGACACTGCGAAGACAAGCCCCGCGGCATCATTGGGGCAACCGAGGTATATCAAAATGCCCCTCTTCTCCGAGTATATCGGGCAACCGTGTCGCAGCTTCGGCGCGGCCGTCTAGATCAGCCCTCCCTCTTTCCAGCCGAGCTTGATCAGTTCAATATGGTCGAAGTCGCTGTGACCGAGGCCATACTCGGTGTCGGCATAGGCAATGTGATGGGCCGACGGCTTGATGGTCTTCTCTTCGCCGAAGTGCTCGCGGCGCTTCAATTGCAGGATGCGCAGCGCCACCGTGTCCACGGCCACCGGATCGAACCCGACCGCCAAACCATTGTAGGCCCAGACGTATTCACGATCGAAATGATGCGGTCCCACCCCATAGAACAGCGGAGTCAGCAGTACCTGTATATTCAGCCGGGTCTTGCCGGCCACAACCGGCAGCTTCCAAATAGCGCCCAGGCTCGCACAGGCGTCATCGTGGTAGTCCGGTGGGTACTCGACGAACATGATATAGTTCTTGATAAGGCTGCCCACCCCGCTCCAGGCATGCGTGCGCATCGGGCGGACATTGATCAGGGCGGTGGCGTTCAGGAATGTCTCGTGATGTAACACGCCCCGATCATCAATAGCGATGTTCTTCTCCGGCACGCCGACTTCGGCGACTCGGGTCGCCAGAGCCTGTTCCAGTTCACGTGGCGTCGGCAACGGCCCCCATTCGTTGCTTTTGATCCCGACGATATCCTCGGGCGTGAACATCTGCGCGAAGCAGTCGGTCGGATTCGGCTTGTCGCAAAGCGCCACTACGGCTTCATCCAGCATCTGACTGATGACCTCACCGTTTACAACGCCGTCAGTTCCGATTGCGTCTTTGTCGCGAATCAGCACGACCCGGGATTTATCAATTATCGGCGTTCCTTCTTCCTCGGCCAGCGCCGGCCAGCCAATGGCCAGGCCCATGGCAGCGGCTCCGGCTCCTTTGACAAAGTCGCGTCGCGTGACAGCCCTGGTATTGCTCATGACTGGGTCTCCTCTGTAACGAGTTTTCCGGTCGCCCGACTGATTCTATCGAGAAGTCGCTGCGCCGCATCCTGGGTCGGAACGCTGAAGACTATCTTGACCAGACGGCCCCGTTGTTGGTGGGCGATCCACTGGTCACTGTCCTCTTGCTGAGTAGAGGCCTCATCGCCATCAAGGTACCGGGTCACGAAAGATTGATGCGCATCACCAGCCTGCGAAGGAGTGGGATACCGGATTACAAGGGCCAGTCCTTCCGGGCGCTCGTATTCAGCCAGGACCGCCTCGGTCTTCTCTGAGAGGTTCAGGATATTGTCCCGGGCCAGGTAGTAGTGGTAATTGAGGACTGAGTGCAGGTGGAAGTACCTTACCGAATTGCTGACCAGGCCACCATCGGGCAGCGATTGCACCAGCTCCGGGATTTGACCGCCCTGGGGGAGTTGCTGATCTATCGCCCGGGCGATTTGATCGACAGCGTCGCGGGCGTCACTGCTTTGCTCATATGTGGCCACACACACGAAATAGCGATTCTGCCAATAGCAGGTGGTGCCTCCCCGGCGTTCGTAGGCCTGTCCCAGGCCCTCGCGCTCCTCCTGCCTGGCATAGGTGAAGACACCGTAGGCGTCTTTGGGTTTGCCCATATCGAAGACCTCGGCGACTATCTCGGCCGAGTCCGGATTGTGATAGCGCCAGACCTCCACCTGGCGGAAATCGTAGGCGTTGTATACTTCTCCCGCGCCGTCGATATACTTGAAGATCGATTCGCGACCATAGGTCTCAGGCTCATCGGAGCGCGAGTAGGCACCGACAGATGCAGGTGGTTCGACCATGAGAGCACTCTCCGGTTGTTTCGTATCGGAAGAGCATCGGATGCCGACAACCACCAGGGCTGTGGCGATGACAAAAGGTGCGATTCTCTGAGGCAGGGCGGATCGATAGACCATATTTCAACACTCCCGTCTGTGGCCAAGATAGACCGAAATTGTCGCCACAGCAACCGGAAAACGGGCTGTCGTCGACAGAGATCGGAACCGGGGAGGACACCAATCTGGTTGGCTGGGCCAGGCATTGCTGGTCTCGGCGCGGCGAATCGGGGGGCCTGGACGATAGGAAACGGGGTGAGCGACGTATGCTTTGCTCACCCCGTCAAGGAGAGTGGTGATAGCACAGGGGCAGCGCTTAGAGTCGCCTCGACAGGCCTGAGGATCGTCACGTATCAGCGTGACGACTCAGGGACCCAAAGGTACGGTAAGTAGAGATGCCCCTCTTGTACATTATTCGGTCTCGGCAGCCGGACTCTCAATGTGGCGTTTTTGAGGGCAGAATGAGGGCCTGAGAACCTCATTCCGGAAGGGTCAGATAGAGCTGTTTGCTGTCAAAGGGGGAGGAATCTGGCGATTATAATTGCTTGAGATGAGTGACTAGGTTAACCTTGCGCCCCGAGATGCCCAGCTTTCGACGTATGATCTGCCGCTGCTTGGCCACTGTCTTCCGGGAGATACCGAAATGAGCGGCGATGTCCTTGGTGGACAGGCCTTGTCGAATCATGTTACAGACTTCGATTTCGCGGGGGGTGAGACCTTCAAATGCGCTTTCGAGGCTGTGAGTGCATATTCCGAGCCATCGCGCCATCTGATTCCGACGGATCGCGCCACCTGA